>JASCOJ010000019.1 GCA_029959645.1 Microbacteriaceae bacterium PS02332
CGGGCGCCGGGCCCCCCCCCCGGGGGCCCCCCCCCCCCCCCCCCCCGGCCCCCCCCCCCCCCGGGGCCCCGGCGTCGTCGACGACGCCGTCCTGCTCCGCGAAGGGCTCGCCCGCGTGCTCGACGAGGCCGGCATCGAGGTCGTCGGCCAGTTCGGTGACCCGGCGTCCTTCCTCGCGGCGCTGCCGACCCTCGCGCCCGACGTCGTCGTGATGGACGTCCGGATGCCGCCCACCTTCACCGACGAGGGCGTCCGCGCCGCCGTGGAGGCCCGACGCCTGGCCCCGGGCACCGGCGTGCTGCTGCTCTCCCAGTACGTCGAGGCGACGTACGCCGAGGAGGTCCTCGCTGCGGGCACCACGGGCATCGGCTACCTGCTCAAGGACCGGGTGACGCGGCTCGAGGAGATCGACGACGCCGTCCGCCGGGTGGCCGGGGGCGGCACCGTCCTCGACCCGGAGGTCGTCACCCAGCTCATGAGCCGCCGCCGCGACCCGCTGGCCGCACTGACCCCGCGGGAGCGCGAGGTGCTCGGGCTGATGGCCGAGGGCCGGACCAACGCCGCGATCGCCCGGGCGCTCGTGATCGGCACCGGCGCGGTCGAGAAGCACATCTCGAGCATCTTCGCCAAGCTCGCGCTCGAGGACACCGGGGCCGACCACCGCCGCGTCCTCGCCGTCCTCGCCTACCTCGGTTGACCCCGTGACCGGCGCGGGCAGCACCGGCGCGGACGGCACCGCCGCCGACGGCACCGGGCGACGCCGTGCCCCCGTGCCCGCCCCACTGCTGGCGCTCGCCGCGATGGTGTCCGTGCAGCTCGGCGCCGCAGTCGCGAAGACCCGGTTCGACGAGGTCGGCTCGGTCGGTGCCGCGACACTCCGGCTCGTGATCGGTGCGCTCGTGCTGGCACTCGTCGTCCGCCCGCGGGTCCGGCACTGGACGCGGGCGCAGTGGCTCGGCGCGCTCGGCCTCGGTCTGGCCCTCGGCGGCATGAACGTGTTCATCTACGTGGCCTTCGCGACCATCCCCATCGGGGTCGCCGTGACGATCGAGTTCACCGGGCCGCTCGTCCTGTCGCTCGCGCACACCCGGCGCTGGCGGGACGTCGGTTGGGCCGTGCTCGCCCTCGCCGGCGTCGTGCTGCTCGGCATCGGCCCCTCGGCCGTCGGCGATCTCGGCGGGGTCGTCGCCGCCGTGCTCGCCGCGGGCTGCTGGGCCGCCTACATCGTCCTGAACCGTCACGTCGGGCGGGCGGTGCCGGGCATCGACGGCCTCAGCGTGTCGATGGTCGTCGCGATGCTCGTCGCCCTCCCGTTCGGTGCCGGCGCGGCGGTCGAGGGGGTGGTCGGTGCCCCGGTGGTGCTCCTCGTGTTCGCCGTCGTCGCCGTGCTGTCGAGCGTGCTGCCGTACGCGCTCGAGATGTCGGCGCTCCGGCGGATGCCGACCCGGGTGTTCGGCGTGCTGCAGAGCGCCGGTCCGGCGATCGCGGCGCTCGCCGGGCTCGTCGTCCTGCGCGAGGGCCTGTCGCCGCTCGAGGTCGTCGCGCTCGCCTGCGTGACCGGCGCGAGCCTCGGCGTCACGCTGAGCGGACGGCGGGACGCCGCCCGCGCCTGATGTCGGGGAGCGCCTGGGCGGGGACCGGGAGGCGCGCCTGCCGGTGGCTGTGTGGGGGACGCGGCCCGGGCCTCCCGTCGGGGGAGACGCGGCCCGCGTCGTCAGCGTTCCCCTGGTCGGGACGCTTCGATCCGTCTACTCGCCGCGGAGGAAGTCCGCGTACGTGGGCTCCGAGTGCTCCCCGGCGAGGAGCGCAGGGTCGTTGACCCGACGCTCGACGTACGCCGCGATGACCTCGGGCGGGGTGAGCACGTGGGCGACCCAGGACGGCACCGTCGTCGTCTTCATGGTGCCTCCTTCCGTCGTCGGCGCACGGCGACCGAACGTGTCTCGATCGTCGAGATGTCTGCCGAACCGGTGTGTCCTGAACGATCCTCTCCACACCGGCGGAAGTCAACGTGGTGCGTCATGTGGAGTCCGGTGTGCGCGGTCGTGCCAGCTGCGGTCCGGACCGTGCACCGCTCTGCGGGAGGTTCCCGGTCCGTGGGTCCGCGGGCCGGAGCGTCCGGTGCTTCACGGCCGAGCGCCAGATCCAAGCGTCCGCCTGCTGCCCGAACTGCGCCCACTCGACGAGCACCGCATCGGTGGTCCAGCTCCGTGCGAACGCCTTGACCCGGACGTGGAAGGTGGGGAACTGCACCCATGCCCAGACCGGGACCGGCGTGACCGCGTGGCAGACGTTGTCGCCACGGGCGTCCTCGGACAGGGAGTAGGCGCGCGGCCGTTCGACCTCCGGGTGTTCCGGGGGCTGCCACCGGTTCTCGCGACGCCGTCCCACCGGATCATTCGAACGTGTGTTCGAACGGGCGTCAAGTCGGGTTCGGTGGTCGGCGTGTCCGGGACAGCCCTGCGATCGTCAGCGGAGCTCGCTCCCGCTCAGCGCCTCCTCGTCAGCGCCTCCTCGTCCGCGGCGACGTCCTTCTGCACGGCGAACTGGGTCCGGTGGAGCTCCTCGTACCGACCGCCCACGGCGAGGAGCTCCTCGTGCGTGCCGCGCTCCACGATCGCGCCGTCCTCGACCACGAGGATGAGGTCCGCACTGCGGATGGTGGAGAGGCGGTGGGCGATGACCATCGCCGTCCGTCCCTCGAGGGCCTCGCTCAGCGCGGCCTGCACGGCGGCCTCCGAGGTCGAGTCCAGCGCCGCCGTCGCCTCGTCGAGGATGACGACACGCGGCTGGGCGAGCAGGAGGCGCGCGATGGTCATCCGCTGCCGCTCACCCCCGGAGAGCCGGTAGCCGCGCTCACCCACCATGGTGTCCAGCTGGTCCGGCAGGGACCGGATGAGCGGCTCGAGCCGGGCACGGCGGACGGCGTCCCACACCTCGTCGTCGGACGCCTCCGGTCGCGCGAGCCGCAGGTTCGAGCCGATGGTCTCGTGGAACAGGTGGCCGTCCTGCGTCACCATGCCCATGGTGTGCCGCATGGAGGCGAACGTGACGTCGCGGACGTCGGTCCCGGCAAGGCGCACAGCACCGCTGTCGACGTCGTACAGGCGGGAGAGGAGCTGCGCGATCGTGGACTTGCCGGCGCCGGACGTGCCGACGAGGGCGACGGTCTGCCCCGGCTCGATCCGGAAGGAGACGCCGTGCAGCACCTCGTCGCCGCCGCGGGTGTCGAGCGTGGAGACCTCCTCGAGGGAGGCGAGGGACACCTTGTCCGCGGACGGGTAGGCGAAGCGGACGTCGTCGAACTCGACGGCCACCGGGCCGTCGGGGACGGCAACGGCGTCGGGCTTTTCCTGGATGAGCGGCTCGAGGTCCAGGACCTCGAAGACGCGCTCGAAGCTGACCACGGCGCTCATGATCTCCACCCGGGCGTTCGCGAGGCTGGTCAGCGGCACGTAGAGGCGGGTGAGCAGGAGCGCCAGGGTGACCACCGCACCGGTGTCCAGCTGGCCGGCGAGGGCGAGGAAGCCGCCGAGCCCGTACACGAGCGCGAGGGCGAGGGCGGACACGAGCGTCAGCGCGGTGACGAAGACGAACTGCAGCATCGCGGTGCGGACCCCGATGTCCCGGACGCGGGCGGCGCGCACACGGAACTCGTCGGCCTCCTCGTCGGGCCGACCGAACAGCTTGACGAGGGTGGCGCCCGGCGCCGAGAAGCGCTCGGTCATCTGCGTGCTCATCGCGGAGTTGTGGTCGGCGGCCTCACGGCGCAGCGCGGCCAGGCGGGCGCCCATGCGGCGCGCGGGGATGAGGAAGACCGGGAGCATGACCACCGCGAGCACCGTCACGAGCCAGGACGTGCTGAGCATGACGCTCAGGGTGAGGACCAGCGCCACGGTGTTCGTGACCACGCCGGAGAGCGTGCCGCTGAAGGCCTGCTGCGCGCCGATCACGTCGTTGTTGAGTCGGCTCACGAGGGCACCCGTGCGGGTCCGGGTGAAGAAGGCGATCGGCATCTTCTGCACGTGGTTGAACACGGCGGTGCGGAGGTCCAGGATCACGCCTTCGCCGATCCGCGCCGAGAACCAGCGCGTGGCGAGGGAGACGCCCGCGTCGGCCACCGCGACGAGGGCGATGACGACGGCGAGCCACACGATCGTCGCGACTGCACCACGGGCGACGATGACGTCGACCACCCGCCCGGCGAGCACCGGCGTCGCGACCGCGAGGAACGCGCCCACGACGGAGAGGGCGATGAAGACGGCCAGCTTCGACCGGTAGGGCACGGCGAACGTCATGATCCGCCGGACCGACTCGCGGGAGAAGCCGTGCTTGCCGTCCCGGGCGGTCGAGATCTTGTACAGCGAGCTCCAGGCCGCGCTCTCCATGCTCATGGCAGTTCCTTCCGGTGGCGACGGGCCCGACCACGATGTCGGGAGGCCCGCGCTCGGGGCCACCCGACCGGCGGCGGCGAGCAGGGAGTCAGGATACGGCGCGACACCTCCGCGCCGTGCGCGGAGCCGAGCAGTGCCGGCCGCAGCGCCGACCGCTCAAACCGGGAACACGGGGTGCCCGAACGCGAGGGCCACGAGCGCCGCCCCTCCGGACACGATGAAGCAGCAGCCGATGACGGCGATGAACCGCGGTGTGAACCGTCGGGCGACACGACGTCCCGTCGCGCCGTACATGGTCGACTCCGTCTTCTTGGCGAACCGGGTGAAGGGCGCGCGGAACACCACGACGGCGATCCCGTACAGGACGAAGAACACCCCGACGGCAGCACTGAGGGCAGCGGATGCGGACATGCACCGATGCAACCAGGTACGGCCGTTCCCTGGTCGTCTGGTCGATCACGATCGGCTGCGCGATGACCGGTGTCCGGGCGGCCTCAAGCGTCGCTGACGAGGCGCTGGAACATGATGTGGTCCTGCCAGCGGCCGGCGATCTCCAGGTACCCCGGCGCGAGTCCGTAGCGTCGGAAGCCGTTGCGTTCGAGCACGCGCTGCGATCCGACGTTGTCCACCAACGTCTCGGCTTGGACCCGGTGGAGACCGAGGTCCTGGAACGCATGCGTCAGTGCCGCTGCCACGGCGGCGGTTGCCAGCCCTTCGCGGGTTCGGTCCCGCGTGATCCAGTAGCTCAGGGTGCACGACTGGAACGCTCCTCGGACGATGCCGCTCAGCGTGAGGCGGCCCACCACTGCGTCGTCGTCATCGAGGACGACGAAGGGTGCGGCGTCGCCCCGCTCGTACCGAGCGAGGGCGGCCGCCAGTTCCGCGTGCTGCCCGGCGTCGGTGAAGAACTCATCGGCGCGAGCCGGTTGCCAGGGCGCGAGGTGCGCACGGTTGTGGACGAGCAGCGCTGCCAGGACGGCGCTGTCCGTCATCGTGGGGAGACGGAGCCGCGTCATGGCGCCGGTGTGCCGGTGTCCGCGGAGGGCGCGGTCGGCATTGCACGGTGGTACTTGAAGCCGACATGTGAGTCGACGAAGCCGAGTCGGCGGTAGAACCGGTGCGCGTCGCTCCGAGCGGCATCGGAGGCGAGCTGCACCAGCGGCGCGCGGAGCTCCACCGCGGCCTGCTCCACCAACCAGCGCATCACCGCACTCCCGACACCGGCGGAGCGTTCCGTGCTCGCGACCCGGACGGCCTCCACGAGCAGTCGCGTGCTCCCGCGACGCGCCATGCCGGGGATGACCGTCAGTTGCAGGATCCCGACGACGGTCGCCGCGCTGTTCACCACCACGAGGAGCTCGTTGCCGGCGTCGGCGGTGATGCGAGCGAGCGCATCGGCGTACGCGGTCCGGTCGCCGTCATCGGCGACGTCGCCGCGGCCAGCACTGATCGGGTCGTCGGACAGGAGTCGGACGATCGCATCCAGGTCGGCGGGGGACGCCCTGCGGACGAGCAACTCCCCGTCGCGCGCAGTGAGTGGAATCGGGAGACTCAGGCGCTCGATCACACTTCATCCCGCGCAGCGCATCCGTGCTCAGCGGACCGACTGTCGCGGACCTGGAAGCCGGTCGTCTGCCCGCCGTTGTGTCAGGATCAGCGCATGGGGGCACACATCAGCCGGGTCATCAGCGCGGTCGTCATCGGAGCCGCTGCGGTCGTCGCACTCGCCGGGTGCTCCGCTGGGGAGCCGGCGCCGACGTCGACGAAGACGGTGACGGTGACCGCAACGCCCCGCGCACTGCCGCCCGGGGAGCGGGACACCAGTGTGCCGGCGGTCTGTGGTCAGGTGAGTGCCGTCGAGACCATCACCGTCAACGCCCAGGAGGCGCACCAGCGCGGGGAACTCTCCGACGAGGGCTACCGGTCACGGCTCGAGGCCGCACGGTACGTCTACGAGCACCTGCCCGCGACCGATGCCGTCGAATCCGCGGTCAGCGACCTGCAGTCCTGGCTGACACAGCACCCGGCGAGCAGTTCGTCCCCCGCTCTGGACCTGGACGACACCGGGCTCCAGAAGGCCATCGGCACCGTGGTGACGGCGTGCCACGACGCGGGCTCGACCATCGGGGTGTCCGCGGCCTACGGCGGCTGACGGCGTGGCTCCTAGGGGAGCACCTGCTGGAACTGCCCGACCGCGTGGGCGGTGCCGACGATCATGCTGACGGCGAGGAGCGCGACGTACGCCCACAGCGGCCACATCGACCTCCCCGGCGCGACCTTGCGGACGACGACGTACCGTCCGATGACGTAGACGATCGCCCCCAGGAACGCCCACGGCCACGCGAACGGCCGGACGACACCGCGCCGCTGCAGTTCCCGGTGGTCGAGGTACGCGAGCACGACCCCGACGCCGTAGACGAGCAGACCGATGCCCTGCACGAGGAAGTACGCACCGGTGTAGATCGAGCCGGGGTCCACGGTCGGGATGTGATCGGGGCCGATGTACTCGTACCGGAGATGCGGTTGGTAGACGCCCAGCAGCGGCAGCGTGATGAGCGGCAGCAGTGCCGTGACCCACACGAACGCGGTGTCGGTCCGGACGCTGTCGGCGACACGGGGTCGGGGCATCTGCGACGTCGGCGGGCCGACGTGCTGGCTCCACCCGAAGCCGTCCCACCATCGTGTCTGGTGCTGACCCGACGGGTCCGGGTACCAGCCCGGGGGCGTCGAAGACGACATCGCAACTCCTCGTTCGTCGCGGGGAGCACCACGCCCCCCGGCGTCCGAGCGTATCCAAGCGGTCCGGCCGGCGTCAGGCCGTCCCGACCCGCCCCGTCGACTCCCGCACGCTGAGGGTCAGCTCGGGCCCCGGGCGCGAGGGGAGTGGCGCGTCCGCCTCGATCTGCTCGCGCAGCAGGACGGCGGCCCGTTGCCCGAGCTCGACCGTGTCACGGGTGAGGGACGTGATCGCGGGCCGGACGAGCCGGATCATCGCGGAGTCGTCGAAGGACACGATGGAGACGTCCTGCGGCACCCGGACGCCCATCTCGCTCGCGACGCCGAGCCCCGCGACCGCGAGCACGTCGTTGTCGAACACGATCGCGGTCGGCCGGCGCGTGCCGGACAGGAGGCGGCGGGTGGCCGCGGCGCCCGCCTCGGCGGAGTAGTCGGTCGGGACGGACTCGGTGCGGTCGTCCGCGTCGGCGTCGGGGAACGTGCCCGCGAAGGCCCGGACCCGCTCGATCCGCAGCGCGGTGTGCTCGAACTCCGGTGGCCCGGACACGTGCGCGATCCGCCGGTGTCCGAGTGCCCGGAGGTAGCGCAGTACGGTGTCGGTGGCGTCGGAGTCGTCGATCCAGACGCTCGGCGCGGAGCCGGCCGGGGTGGGGTGGGAGCCGACGACGACGGACGGCATCCCGAGTTCGGCGAGCAGCGTGAGGCGGTCGTCGTCGCGGCGGGGGTCGATCACGACGACGCCGTCCACACGATGCCCGCGCCACCAGTCGCGGTAGGTCTCGAGCTCCTCCTCGGCATCGCGCGCCACGAGCAGCGTCATGCCGATGTGCGTCCCGGTCAGGCCGAGCTGGATGCCGGAGATGAGGTCGCCGAAGAACGACTCGGTACCGAGTGTCCGAGCCGGCCGGTTCAGCACGAAGCCGATCGTCCCGGCGCGCGCGCCGCCGAGGGCCCGGGCCGCGGTGTGCGGTCGCCAGTCGAGTTCGCGGGCCGCTTGCCGGACCCGCTCACGTGTCGCGTCGGAGACGCCGGGGCGTCCGTTCAGGGCGAAGGACACGGCGCTGATGGACACGCCGGCACGCGCTGCGATGTCGGCGATCGTCGTCCTGCGTCCTGGAGGCACGGGCTTGACTATAGCGCTTTAGTCAGGCACCGTGGCCGTCACGCAGCGGTTCACCTACGACGGCTGAACCGGTTCAGTAGCTCGACGAAGGAGTCAGCACGATGAGAACCACCCCTCGCACCACGACCGGCCGCGTGGCCGCGATCCTCGCCGGCGCCGCGGCTGCGGCGCTCGTCCTCACCGGGTGCTCGGCCGGGGGCAGCGCCTCGACCGGTGGCGGGGGCGACGGGAAGGTCACCGGGTCGATCACCCTGCAGACCTGGGCGCTCACGCCGACGTACACGGACTACCTCAACGGTGTCGTGAAGGCGTTCGAGGCGAAGTACCCGGGGACGAAGGTCAAGCTCGTCGACCAGCCGGGCGACGGCTACGCCGACAAGGTGCTCAGTCAGGCGTCGTCGAACTCCCTGCCGGACGTGGTCAACCTGCCGCCGGACATCGCCCTGCCGCTCGCGAAGCGCGGGTTCCTGCAGGACGTCGCGAAGGACGACACGAAGCTCTCGAGCACCTACGTGAAGGGCGCGCTGGCCGCGTACGACTACAAGGGCCTCGACGGCACGTACGGCTACCCGTGGTACCTCAACACGGACATCGACTACTGGAACAAGAGCATGTTCGAGCAGTGTGGCCTCGACCCGGCCAGCCCGCCGAAGACCACCGACGAGCTCTTCAGCCAGGCCGAGACGATGCACACGAAGTGCCCCGACGACTACCTGATGAGCCGGAAGCCGGGCCTGTCCGACTTCTCGCTCGCCGGCGTCAAGATCATCAACGACCAGGGCACGAAGTTCACCTTCGCGGACTCGTCGAAGGCGGCCGACCTGATCAGCAAGTACGCGAAGGCGTACAAGGAGGGCCTCATGCCGTCGTCGGTCCTGAACACCGACTACCTCGGCAACTCGACGCTCTTCACGCAGGGCAAGGTCGCCTGGACCACCGGTGGCGCCACCGCGATCAGCGACTTCGAGAAGAACAACCCGTCGCTCAAGGGCAACATCATCGTCTCGCCGGCGCTGGACAACCCACCGCTGTACGTGCAGGGCCTCAGCGTCTCGTCGAAGAGCAAGCACGTCGCCACGGCCGAGGCGCTCGCCCGCTTCATGACGAACGCGGAGAACCAGGAGGCGTTCGCCCACCTGGTGAACATCTTCCCGTCGACCATCTCGTCGCAGTCCGACCCGTTCTTCTCGAAGGACGACGGCACCGTCGAGGCGAAGGCCCGTGTCCTCGCGAACGACGCGCTGAAGACCGCGAAGAACCTCAACCCGGTCGAGGCGAACTCGGCGATGACGGACTTCCTCGACCAGCAGATCGCGCTGGCGATGAAGGGCGGCACGACGCCCGAGAAGGCGCTGCAGACCGCGCAGACCAAGATGAACACCCTGCTCGCCAACGGCTGATCCGGCCCGTCACACGAAGGAAGAGGGAGGATCGTCATGCGTGCGAACCGCTGGTTCACGCCCTGGCTGCTGGTGCTGCCCGCACTGGTCTGGCTGCTCGCGTTCAGTCTCTGGCCGTCGATCAACACCGTGCGGCTGTCGTTCACGAACGCCAGCCCGCTCGGCGGGGTCAGCCGGTGGGTCGGGGTCGCGAACTTCCAGACCCTGCTCGCCGACCCGCAGGTGTGGGAGGCGCTGCTCAACAGCGTCATCTACATGGCGGTGTGCCTGCCGCTGCTGACGGTCCTCCCGCTCCTCATGGCCGTGCTGGTCCAGCACAAGATGCCCGGCATCGCGTTCTTCCGGACGGCCTACTACACGCCGGTGATCGCCAGCGCGGTGGTCGTCGGGCTCATCTGGAACTGGATCCTCGACGACCGCGGCGTCGTCAACGAGATGGCGCAGTCGCTCGGCATCGTGCAGCACGCCATCCCGTTCCTCACCGACCGGTGGCTCCTCGTGTTCAGCGCGATCAGCCTCACGGTCTGGAAGGGCCTCGGCTACTACATGATCATCTTCCTGGCCGCGCTCGGGAACGTCGGCAAGGACCTGCACGAGGCCGCCGCCCTCGACGGCGCCGGGGCGGTGCGCCGGTTCTGGTCGGTGACGATGCCGGGCGTCCGGGGCACGATGACGCTCGTCGGCATCCTGGTGTGCGTGAGCGCGCTCCGGGTGTTCAGCGAGCTCTACATCCTCACGAACGGCACGGGTGGGCCCGGCGGACAGGACAACTCGCTCGTCATGCTCATCCAGCAGTACGCCCGCGGGTTCACCGGCAACCTCGGGTACGCCTCGGCCCTGAGCCTCCTGCTCTTCGTCGTCACCCTGATCCCGATGCTCGCGCTCGCGCGGATGAACAGCAAGGCGGACCGATGAGCAACACGGCCAGCACCAGCGAACCGGTCGTCGGCGGCAACGCCGGTGTCGCCGCACCGACGCCGGACGTGACCGGCGCGACCGGCGGCGGCCGGGCCTCCGGAGCGAAGGGACCGACCGCGCCGGACGGGCGGAAGCGTCGTCGCCGCGCCGCCTGGGGCGTCATGTCCACCCGCGAGAAGGTGCTCCGCTACGTCCTGCTCGTCGTGGTGCTCTTCATCACGATCGGCCCGTTCCTCTGGCAGCTGTCCACCTCGCTCAAGGGCACGGGCGAGGACATCTACACCGCGAACCCGTCGTTCATCCCGTCGCAGCCGACGTTCGGCAACTACCTCCGGGTCGCCGACGCCATCCCGGTGTTCGGCTACATCGGCAACTCGCTCGTCGTCGCCGCGATCGACGTCGTCGGGAACATCGTGTTCGCGACCCTCGCCGGGTTCGCCCTGGCCCGGCTGCAGTGGCGCTTCCGCAAGCTCGTGCTCGGTCTGTTCCTCGCGACCCTGGTGCTGCCGGGCGAGGCGACGATCATCAGCCAGTTCGTCACCATCAAGGACATCGGGCTCGCCGACTCCCTGGTCGGCGTCGCGCTGCCCGGCATGATCGCGGCGCTCAACGTGCTGCTCATGTTCAACGCCTTCCGGCAGATCCCCGAGGAGATCGACCAGGCCGCGGTGATGGACGGCGCGAACGCCGTGCAGCGGCTCCGGTACATCGCGTTCCCCGCCGTGCAGGGCACCATCGCGGTGATCGCGATCTTCTCGTTCATCGGTGCGTGGGACGACTTCCTCTGGCCGCTCATCGTCCTGCAGTCGCCGGACAAGCTCACGTTGACCGTGGGCCTGCAGTACCTGCAGGGCACGTTCGCCACCGACCAGCGGATGATCGCGGCCGGCACGATGATCGCGTTCATCCCGATAGCGGTGATCTTCTCCGTGCTGCAGCGCTTCTTCTTCAAGGGCGTCGAAGAGGGCGGGGTGAAGGGCTGATGCGCTTCGGCGTCAACCACACCCCGTCGAACGGCTGGTTCCACTCCTGGCTCGACTTCTCGCCGTCCGACACCGCGCGGGACCTCGAGGCGATCGCCGGCCTCGGCGCGGACCACGTGCGGGTCTTCCCGCTCTGGCCGGTCGTGCAGCCGAACCGGACCCTGATCCGGTCGTCGGCGCTCGAGGACGTCGCCACCGTGGTCGACATCGCCGGGTCGTTCGGTCTCGACGTCACCGTCGACGCGCTGCAGGGGCACCTGTCGAGCTTCGACTTCCTGCCGTCCTGGCTCGACTCGTGGCACCGCCGCAACATGTTCACCGACCCGGACGTGGTCGGCTCGACCGCGGACTACGTGCGGGCGCTCGCCGGTGCGGTCGGTGACCGGCCGAACCTGCTCGGCGTCACGGTCGGCAACGAGGTCAACCAGTTCGCGCACGCCCCGCACCCGGCGCCGTTCGCGACCACGCCCGAGGAGGGGCACGCGTGGGCGGCGGCGATGGTCGGCGCGGCCCGTGCAGGGCTCGCCGGTGGGGAGGCCCGGCTTCCCGCCGCCACCCGGCCCACCCCCGCCGTCGGCGAGCGCCCGGCACCGCTCGTGACGCTCGCCCAGTACGACGCGGCCTGGTACGACGACGCGCAGCCGTTCGGCCCCGACCACGCGGCCGAGCACGGCGACGCGACCGTCACGCACTCGTGGGTGTTCAACGGGTCAGCTCGGCTGCACGGTGCCCTCGGCCCGGGTTCGGTCCGGCACGGCGAGTACCTGTTGCAGCTCGCGGCCGCGTGGAACACCGGCGCAGACCGGCCGAACTGGTTGCAGGAGGTCGGCGCACCGACCAACGTGGTGGACGTGGCCGACGCCCCGAGCTTCACCGAGCAGACCATCCGGCACGCCCTCGACGTGCAGGGGCTGTTCGGCATCACGTGGTGGTGCTCCCACGACGTCTCCCGCTCGCTCGCCGACTTCCCCGAGCTCGAGTACGACCTGGGCCTGCTCACGAACGACGGCCGGGTGAAGCCGACGGGGGAGCGGTTCCGCGAGCTGGCCCTCGCGTTCGGCGACGGCCGCTACCAGGCGCCGACCCCGCCGTCGACGGCACTCGTGCTCGACGACGTGACGCCCGACGGGGGAGTCCGGCACGGCAGCCGCGCCGACTCCGCCCCCGGCGGCCGGTTCGCCGCCGCGTGGCTCGCGATCGCCGAACGGGACGGCCGCGGCCCCCAGGTGGTGCTCCGCTCCCGACTCGGCGACGCGGCACTCCTCGCCGATCGCGGGATCACCACCTGCGTCGACGTGCCGAGCGACACGGCGTCCGCCGCCGTGGCCGTCGCCCACCCCGCCACCATGCCCTGAGACCCACCGCCGTCCCCCGGAGGACCCATGCACGACGACATCCCGCTCACCATCGGCCGCGCCCGCCGCGTCCTCGACGAGCGCATCCTGCCCGAGGTGCACGCCACCGCCGTCCCGCTCGACGCCGCCTGGCACGAGCTGCCCGGTGAGCCCATCGCCCCGGCCGAGGGCCTCGCGCTCGCCTTCGAGCCGTACGAGGTCGGCACGCCGTGGGGCGCCGCCTGGGGGACCACCTGGTTCCGCTTGTCGGGCACCGTCCCCGCCGCGTGGGCCGGCCAGCGGGTCGAGGCGCTCGTCGACCTCGGCTTCGACAAGAACATGCCGGGCTTCCAGTGCGAGGGTCTCGTCTACCTCGCCGACGGCACCCCGGTGAAGTCGCTCAACCCGCGCAACCAGTGGGTGCTCATCACCGAGGAGGCCGTCGGCGGCGAGACCGTCGAGTTCTTCGTCGAGGCCGCCGCCAACCCGGTGCTGCTCGACTACCACCCCTTCCTCGTCACGCAGGAGGGCGACATCCGCACGTCGTCCCCGAAGCGGCTGTACACGAGCCGGCGGATGGACCTCGCGGTGTTCGCGTCCGAGGTGCACGAGCTCGCACTCGACATCGACGTCCTGCTCGAACTGCAGGAGGAGCTGCCACAGGGACCCCGCCGGATGCGGATCCTGCAGGCGCTCGACGACGCCCTCGACGCCCTCGACCTGCAGCACATCCCGGAGACCGCCCCCGACGCCCGTGCGGCGCTCGCCGAGGTGCTCGCGGCCCCGGCCGAGGCATCGGCGCACCGGATCTCTGCGGTCGGGCATGCCCACATCGACTCCGCGTGGCTCTGGCCGGTCCGCGAGACGATCCGCAAGGTCGCCCGCACGACGTCGAGCATGACCGAGCTCATCGGCCAGACCGACGACTTCCTCTACGGCATGTCGAGCGCCCAGCAGTACGCCTGGATCAAGGAGCACCGCCCCGAGGTCTACGCGAAGGTCAAGGACGCCGTGGCCGCCGGCCGGTTCCTGCCCCTCGGCGGGATGTGGGTCGAGTCCGACACGGTGATGCCGACCGGCGAGAGCATCGTCCGGCAGTTCTCGCAGGGCCAGCGGTTCTTCGAGCGGGAGTTCGGGATCCGGCCGAAGGGCGTCTGGCTGCCGGACAGCTTCGGGTACTCGCCGGCCCTGCCGCAGCTCATGCGTCGGGCGGGCTTCGCGTGGTTCTTCACGCAGAAGATCTCGTGGAACCAGGTGAACAAGTTCCCGCACCACACCTTCCTCTGGGAGGGCATCGACGGGTCACGGGTCTTCTCCCACTTCCCGTCGATGGACACGTACAACTCGCGGCTCTCCGGGTCCGAGGTCGCGAAGGCCTCCCGCCAGTTCCGGGAGAACCGGCTCGCCTCGGGGTCGATCGCGCCGGTCGGCTGGGGGGACGGCGGCGGCGGCACCACCCGCGAGATGACCGGCACGGCAGCACGCCTGGCCGACCTCGAGGGCAGCGCCCGCGTGACGTGGGAGCACCCGGACGCGTTCTTCGACCGGGCGAAGTCCGAGCTCGAGGACCCGCCCGTGTGGGTCGGGGAGCTCTACCTCGAGCTGCACCGCGCGACGCTCACGAGCCAGCACCAGACGAAGCAGGGCAACCGCCGGAGCGAGCACCTGCTCGTCGAGGCCGAGCTGTGGTGCGCCACGGCCGCGGCCCGCACCGACTTCGCGTACCCGTACGACGAGCTCGACGCGCTCTGGCAGCAGGTGCTCCTGCAGCAGTTCCACGACATCCTGCCGGGCACGTCGATCGCGTGGGTGCACCGCGAGGCCGTCGAGCGGTACGCGGAGATCGCGACCCGCCTGGAGGCCCTCATCACGTCGGCCCTGTCCGCGCTCGCCGGCGACGGAGACGCGACGGTCGTCGTGAACCCGGCCCCGAGCCTCCAGGGGGGTGCCCTCGCGCAGAGCGCGGTGCTCACCACCGACGTCGAGGCGACCACCCCGGTCACCCTCGCCGAGTCGGACGGCGGGTTCGTGCTCACGAACGACCTCGTCCGTGTCGTCGTCGACGGCCGCGGACTGGTCACGAGCGCCGTCGACCTGACCACCGGCCGTGACGCGATCGCCCCGGGACAGGTCGCCAACCTGCTGCAGCTCCATCAGGACTTCCCGAACATGTGGGACGCGTGGGACGTCGACCGGTACTACCGGAACCGGGTCGAGGACCTCGTCGACGTGACCGAGCTGCGCGGCGCGGTCGACACCGACGGCACCGCCCGTGTCACGGTGTCGCGCGCGTTCAGCGAGTCGACCGTGACGCAGGAGATCACCCTCGCCCCGGGCGCCCGCACGCTCGAGTTCGCCCAGGTGACGGACTGGCACGAGACCGAGAAGTTCCTCAAGGTGGCCTTCCCGCTCGACGTCCGCGCCGAGCACACCATCGCGGAGACGCAGTTCGGTGCGCAGAAGCGGGTGACGCACACCAACACCTCGTGGGAGGCCGCGAAGTTCGAGACGTCCATGCACCGCTACGTGCTCGTCGAGGAGCCGGGCTTCGGCGTCGCGCTCGTCAACGACTCGATCCACGGGTACGACGTCACGCGGGACTCGGTCGGCGGCCACGTCACGACGACGCTCCGGCTCTCGCTGCTCCGCGCACCCCGGTTCCCCGACCCGGAGACCGACCAGGGCACCCAGACGCACCGGTACGGCCTGGTGATCGGGACGGACATCGTGGGTGCCACCGCCGCCGGCACCGTGATGAACACCGCAGCGCGGACGGTGACGGGTGCGCACGGGTTCGCCGCGCTCGTGCAGGCGTCCGGCGACGTCGTGGTCTCAGCCGTGAAGCTCGCCGACGACCGGTCCGGCGACCTGGTCGTCCGCGTGTACGAGCCCGCGGGCCGTCGCGGTACCGGCGGCCTGGCGGTCGACGGGCCCTTCGGCCAGCCGACCGAGGTCACGCTGCTCGAGGAGGCCGACCCCGCGCTGCCCGACATCACCGCGGTGTCCGACGGGGGTGCGGCCTTCCCGGTCGACGCCTTCGAGGTCCGCACGTTCCGCTTCCCCCGCAGCGGGCAGGCGGACTGAGGCCGCCCGGGCCGCATGCCCGGGTCACAGACCCCCGCGCCCCCCGCCCCCGCGGGGGGGCGGGGCGGGCCCCCCCCCCCCCGGGCGGGGGCGGGGGGGGCCCGGGGGCCCGGGCCCACGGCCGATCGGTCGTGGACCGCGGCGGCACGGTCGTCGCCGCGCACCGTGGTGGCAGTCGCCGTCACGGACACCACTCGAAGGAGAGTGTCATGCAGAAGTCCATGAAGATCGGGATCGTGGCGGCGCTCGTCGCCGTGGTGGCGGCGCCGATGGTGCCCGCCGCCGCGTCGGCAGCACCGGGCGGACCGGCCGCGGCGTCGTCCGGCCAGGGCCACGGGCACGGCCGGGGGCCGGGGCACGGGCACGGAGCGCCGGGGCACGGAGTCCCGACGAAGTCCGGGCCGACGAGCATCGCCTACGTCGAGGTGAACAACGACGAGCTCCGGAACGTCGGCCGGTACACGCTCGAGAGCGGCGCGAACGCGTTCGACGTGGCGATCATCTTCGCCGCGAACATCAACAACGACAACGGCCGGGCCGTCCTGTACGCCAACGAGAACGTGCAGCGCACGCTCGACCAGGCCGCCACGCAGATCCGCCCGCTGCAGGCCCAGGGCATCAAGGTCACGCTGTCGGTGCTCGGCAACCACCAGGGCACCGGCCTGGCGAACTTCACCTCGAAGGCCGCCGCGCGGGACTTCGCTGCGCAGGTCTCGGCGACCGTGGCGAAGTACGGGTTGGACGGCGTCGACCTCGACGACGAGTACTCGGACTACGGCGCGAACGGCACCCCGCAGCCGAACGACCAGTCGATCGGCTGGCTCGTCTCGGCGCTCCGCGCGGACATGCCCGGCAAGATCATCTCGTTCTACGACATCGGCCCGTCGTCGACGTCGCTGCAGCACGAGAAGCCGTCGATCGGGCAGAAGCTCGACTACGCCTGGAACCCGTACTACGGCACCTACACGGCCCCGACGATCCCGGGCCTGCCGAAGTCGAAGGTCTCGGCCGCCGCGGTCGACATCCAGAACACCCCGGCGGACCTCGCCGTCACGCTCGCGCAGCGCACGAAGGCGGACGGGTACGGCGTCTTCATGACGTACAACCTGCCGGACGGCGACGTCAGCCCGTACGTGTCCGGGTTCACGAAGGTGCTGTACGGCCAGAGCGCCGTCTACAAGTGAGGACCGATTGATCGATGAGTGACGCACGCCGTGGCGGCCCGACGACCGCGGTCGCAGCCCGGAACGGGGTCGGGTTCGTCTCGCAGGAGGCGACCCCGATCGCACAGACCGACGCGCGGGGGACCGTGCAGGTCCTCCCCGAGCACGCCGGACGGGAGGTCGGGCCCACCGACGTCCTGACCTGGGTCTGGTTCCCGGAGCGGTCGCTGCCCGAGGGACAGACCGAACCGACGGTCCCGGACCTCGACGGGTTCTGGGCCGCCACGGCGTTCGCACTCGACGTCGTCTTCACCGACGGCACCCGGCTGAGCGCGTGCGGTGCCCGCGACCAGTACGGCGACGCCGTCACCCCCGAGGGGCAGGACGACGCCCGCAAGCAGTGGGTCGACCAGTGGAACCGACGGACCGTCGACCTGTCGGCGCATGCCGGCAAGGTGGTGGACCGCCTGGAGGCCCGGCTCGGCCGCGCGGACCGGCCCGCGCCCGCAGCGGGGTCCGGCCGCGCCGTACGCGGCTGGCTCGACGACGTGCGGATCGAGCCGGCCGGTCCCGGGACCGGTGCCGTGCCTCCCGGCCGTCGCCCGCTCGACTTCGTCCGCACCACCCGCGGCACGCACTCGTCGGGCACGTTCTCGCGGGGGAACACCGCCCCGCTCGTCGGGCTCCCGCACGGCGGCGTGTTCGGCCTCCCGATGACGAGGGCGTCGGACAACCGGTGGCCGTACGCCTACCAGGAGCACAACCGGCCGAGCGACAACCGGCCGACGATCCAGGCGTTCGCCACCAGCCACCTGCCGTCGCCCTGGATGGCCGACCGCGGGGTGTTCCAGGTGATGCCGTCCCCGCTCGCCTCGCCTCACCTGGACCGGACCGCCCGCGCGCTCGGGTTCGACCACATCGACGAGCTCGACGGCCCGCACCGCTACCGGGTCGCCCTCGACGAGGGCGTCACCGCCGAGATGACCGCGGGGGAGTTCGCCCTCGGCTTCCGGTTCACCGGCGTCCGCAGCGTCGTGCTCGACCACCACGGCGTCCTCCGCTCGTGCACGGTCCGGCTCGAGGACGGCACGGCGGTGATCGACGCCCTGCTCGACGACCGTGCCGAGACCCCGCCGCACCACGTCCACGTGCGGATCGCGAACGCGGTCGCGGACCACACGGCGTTCGTCGACGGCGAGCTCCGAGGCTGGATCGAGGTGACCGGGGACACCGACGTGCTGCTCGGCATCTCGACCGTGTCGGCCGCGGACGCCGTCGCGGACCTCGACGCCGCGGGCGACTTCGACACGATGCGCGAGCACGCGGAGGAACGCTGGATCGCGGAACTCGACGTGGTCCAGGTCGAGGGCGCCACCGAGGACCAGCTCGTCTCGCTGTACTCCGGGCTGTACCGCGCGTTCCTCTACCCGACCCGGGCCGGGGAAACGGCGCTGACGGGAAGCCCGAAGCACCGATCGCCCTACGGTTCCGTGCTCAGCGAGCCGGTCCGCGACGAGCCCGGGCCCGAGGTCGTCGACGGGCCGCTCACCACGACGAACGGGTTCTGGGACACCTACCGGACCGCCTGGCCGCTCCTCGCGCTCCTCACCCCGGACACCGCGGCCGACCTCGCCGAGGGCGTCGTCGGGCACTTCACCGACGGCGGTTGGACCCCGCGGTGGAGTGCGCCGGGCGCCGAGGACGTGATGACCGGCACCACGAGCGACACCGTCTTCGCCGACCTCGTGGCGAAGGGCGTCGACGCGTTCGACGTCGCGCAGGCGTACCGGTCGGCGCTGCGGAACGCGACCGTCCCGGCGCGGGACCGGCGGGTCGGGCGGAAGGGGAGCCTCCCGGGCCTGTTCCGCGGGTACGTCGACACGGCGACCGGCGAGGGGATGTCCTGGACCCTCGACGCGGCCGTCAACGACTGGGGCGTCGCCGTGCTGGCAGGCGCGATGGCGGACCGTGCCGCGGCCGACGGTGACCCGGCCGGCGAGGCCCGGTACCGCGCCGAGCACGAGTGGTTCGCGCGTCGGTCCCTGCAGTACCGGAACGTCTTCGACCGCGAGCGCGGGTTCTTCGTCGGCCGGACGCCGGACGGCGGCTGGCGCGGTACCGAACCGGACGATGCCTTCGACCCGGACGAGTGGGGGAGCGACTACACCGAGACGAACGCCTGGGGCACGATGTTCACCGCGCCGCACGACGGGGCCGGGGTCGTCGACCTGCACGGTGGACCCGCCGGGTTCGACGAGGCGTTCGCGCGCTTCTGGGCGCGCCGGGAGACCGGCGGCACCGACCGCTCCGGCTCGTACGGGTTCGCGATCCACGAGATGACCGAGGCCCGCGACATCCGGATGGGCATGCTCGGGTTGTCGAACCAGCCGGCGCACCACATCCCCTTCTTCCCGATGTCCACCGGCCGGCACGACGACGCGCACCGCATCGTCCGCGAGTGCCTCGAGCGGCTGTTCGTCGGGTCCGACATCGGCCAGGGGTACCCCGGTGACGAGGACAACGGCGAGATGAGCGGCTGGTACGTCTTCGCGACCATCGGGCTGTACCCGCTGGCGCCGTCGACCGGGACCTACGTGATCGTGCCGCCGTCGGTCCGCCGGTCGGTGCTGCACCGGGAGGGAGGCCGGTCCACCGTCATCGAGACCACCGGCAGCGGGGCGTTCATCGCCGCGGTCACCGTCGACGGAGCGCCGTGGGTGTCGATCAGCATCCCGCACGCCGTCGTCAGAGGCGCGTCGCACATCGTCGTCGCGCTGTCCGAGACGCCGACGGGGTGGGCGTCGGACACGCGGCCGGCGTCAGCCTCCGCCGTCCACGGGTACCGGGACACCCCGGACGACGTGCTGCCGGTCGGGGCGTCGCCGCTGACCGACAACACCGGGTCGACGCAGGTGGCGCTCGCCGCGGGGGAGTCGGTCGTGGTGCCGGTCACGGTGGCGGCGGCCTCGCTCGTCACCGTGACGGCCGCCGTCGCCGGCCGCTCGTCCTGGCGGATCACCCTGCGGGACGCCGAGGAACGCCTGGTGCACGAGCTCGACGGTCGCGACGAGGAGTTCACGTGGCCCGGGCAGACCCGCGTGTTCCCGTTCGCTGGCGGGGTCGACGGCGGGACGCTCACCTTCTCCGCGGTGGCGCCCGTCGTCCTGACGCAGCTGCAGCTCATCGCGGCCGACGAAGGAGCGCGCTGACCTCCGGGTTGACACTCTGGGCTACGGGTATTAGCTTCATGGCTACGACCCGTAGCCAGGAGGCATGCATGCTCGACCACATCACCCTCGACGGCGGCACGATCGCCGTCGACGTCACCGGGACCGGACCCCTCGTCGTCCTCGCCCACGGCATGGGCGACAGCCGTCACTCGTACCGGTTCCTCGTGCCGGAACTCGTCGCCGCCGGGTACCGCGTCGCGAACGTCGACCTGCGCGGCTGCGGCGACTCGAGCACCGGATGGGCCGGCTACTCCCGCACCGACATCGCCGGGGACCTCGTCGCCGTCATCCGGCACCTCGGCGGCCCGGCCGTCGTCGTCGGCCAGTCCATCAGCGGCGGCGCGGCCACCATCGCCGCCGCGGACGCCCCCGGACTCGTCGCCGGCCTCGTGGAACTCGCGCCCTTCACCCGGGCCCAGTCGTTCGACCTCGGCGGGTTCCTCCGCAACCGGAACCGCCACCGCTCCGGCACCGTGCAACTCGCGAAGGTCATGAC
The DNA here is from genome assembly GCA_029959645.1 of Microbacteriaceae bacterium PS02332. Classification (GTDB taxonomy): domain Bacteria; phylum Actinomycetota; class Actinomycetes; order Actinomycetales; family Microbacteriaceae; genus Curtobacterium. The sequence continues at coordinate 20,862 of JASCOJ010000019.1, forward strand.
CGCCGGCAGCCTGCCCGGGTGGCTCGCGTACCTCGACATCGCCGTCCCGACCAAGCCGTCCGACTGGGCGGGAGAACGCCGACGCATCGAGGACTCGCTCCGGCAGCCCGAGCGCATGGCCGTCCTCCGGGCGATGACGAAGACCTCCCCGGCCGACGCCGGCGCCCGGCTGGCCGACGTCCGGTGCCCGGTCCTCGTCGTCGAGGGCGGTGCCGACCCGGACTGGGCCGACCCCGCCGCCGAGGGTCGCCGTGTCGTCGGGGACCTGCCCAGCGGCCTCGGCGAGCTCGCCGTCATCGACGGCGCCGGGCACTACCCGCACACCGAGACGCCGGCCGAGGTGCTGGCGCTGCTGCTCCCGTTCCTCACCCGGGTGTGTGCGCCGAGTGCCGTGGCGGACGACCGTGCCTAGGGCTGGCCTCGACGCGACGATCGTCACGGAGACCGCCGCGGCCCTCGCCGACGAGCACGGCCTCGCGCAGCTCAGCATGAGCACCGTCGCGGACCGGCTCGGGGTCAAGCCGCCCTCGCTGTACAAGCACGTGGCGGGGTTGCCCGACCTGACCCGGCGGATCGCCGCGCTCGCCGCGGCCGAGCTCACGGAGGCGCTGACCGAGGCGACCCGGGGGCGTGACGGACGGGATGCCCTCGCCGCCGCCGCGCACACGGTCCGTCGGTACGTGCAGGACCACCCTGGTCGCTACGCCGCCACCACGGGCAGCCGACCGGCCGACCCCGACGACCCGCTCGCGACCGCCCTCGACCGGTCGCTGTCGTCGTTCGTCACCGTCCTGCGCGACTACGGGCTCGACCCGGCCGACGAGGTGCACGCGCTCCGGATGCTCCGCAGCATGCTGCACGGGTTCGCCACGCTCGAGGTGTCCGGGGGGTTCCAGCTCGGCACCGACGTCGACGAGAGCTTCACGTGGATGATCGACTTCCTCGACCAGGGGTTGCGCGCGCGGGCGTCCGCCGGCGCCTGATCGACGACGCCGACCCGGCACGGTCGACGGTCGTCACCGTCGGCGGGGCGCCACCCAGTCCGCGAACTCCGTCGCGATGATCCGCTCGTCGTGCACGTCGGCGGCCTCGGCGGACGCCAACCAGCGGATCGGGGCGCGCATGACGTCGGGGGAGAGCACGTCGAGCCCGTCGGGCCGTGCGGTGCCCTCGAGCATGCCGGTCGCCGTCGCACCGCCGGGCAGCAGGATGTTCGCCCGGACGGGGGTGTCCGCCAGGTCGGCCGCCATGATCCGGGCGAGTGCCTCCGCGCCCGCACGTGACGGGCCGTACGGGACGAACCCGCGCCGGTTCATGGTGCCGTGGTTCATGCTGATCGTGACGATGCGACCGCTGCCGGCCTGGAGCATGCGCGGAACCACCGCCCTCGCGACGAGGAAGTAGCCGGTCAGGTTCGTGTCGACCACGTCCCGGAAGCCGTCGGGCGTCACGTCCCAGAAGCCCTGCGGCGCGGTCATGAAGTCCGGGTTGACCGTGCGCATCCCGATCCCGGCGTTGTTCACCAGCAGGTCGATGCCACCGAGCGCGTCCCACGCGGCGACGGTCCCGGCGGTGACGGATCCCTCGTCGCGGCTGTCCATGACGATCCCGATCGTGTCCGGCCCGATGGCCGACGCCGCTGCCGTGACCCGGTCCACCGACCGGCCGGTGACGGCGACCCGGGCGCCGGCCTCCGTGAGCCCCTCGGCCATCGCCAGCCCGAGACCCGAGGTCCCGCCGGTGATCAGTGCGCGTACGCCGTGCAGGTCGTCCATGGTTCCTCCGGTCGTCGTCCTCCCGAGCCTACGAGCCCCGTCGCGGTACGGTGTGCAACGGGGGGATCATGAGCGACACCATCACCACACCGGGCGGCAGCGCACCGGCCGGGCGCACGAAGCCGCTGTTCACCGCACACCGACCGACGTGGCAGTGGGCGGCCGTCGCGCTCGTCGGCGGCGTCATCGTGCTCATCGGGCTCGTCACCGCCCTGCAGGACGCCCTGTCCGGTCGACCGGACGCGCTCACGATGGCGGGCTTCTCCGTGTTCTTCTTCTGCGGCTTCGGCGTGCTCTGGCTCATCGCCGCGGCCATGATCCGCCGCTCGCGCATCGACGGCTTCGACCAGCACCTCAGTGTCGTGTCGGGCTTCCGGAAGGCCCGCGCCGTGCAGCCCGGGGACATCGGCCGGCTCGGGCTCGAGGTGCAGTCGCGCAACGGTGTGTCGTTCCAGACCGTCGTCGGCTGGGACCAGCGCGGACGCCGGCGGCTGGTCCGGGCCACCCGCGGGCACCCGGGCACCGACGAGGTCGAAGCCTGGCTCGCGTCCCGGTGCCCGAAGGAGTGGGCAGCGCTCGGCTGACCGCACCCCGCCCCCGCCCCCGCCCGCCCGCCTCGCCCCGAGTCTCGCGCTACGCGACGAGTCTCGGGGTGCGGGCCGCGAGACTCGTAGCTCAGCCCGAGACTCGCCGAAGGGAGCGCGTCAGGCGTGCGCCGCCAGGTGCGCACCCCACACCGCGTAGGTGTCGCGGTACCGGTGCTCCTCGGCTTCGGGACGCCACACCGACCGCGTCAGCTCCTCGGGGAAGCCGACGACGTCCACGCGTGCGTGGTCCTCGGCGACCGCTCGTGTCCGGGCGTTGAGTGCCCGCCCGTGCACCCCGGCGGCGACCCGCGCCGCTCGGGACAGGCTGCCCGCGTTGTCGAGCGGTGGGATCTCGCCGACCAGGACCCGCGCCGTGGGCGGGAGCGCGTCGAGGAGTGCAGCGACCGTGTCGCGGAGGTGCTGCTCCCACCGGTCCGGCGGCATCACCCGCAGGGCGTCGGTGATGCCGACCATGACGACGGCGAGCTCGCACTCCCGCAGGTGTCCGCGGTGTTCCTCGACGATCGACGGCAGCTGCCGCACGCTCGAGGACGGCGCGCTCGCGATCGACCACGCGGTCCCGCGTCCACTCCGGGCTGCTCGGCGGCGCGCGAAGAACGCCGGGAGGGACAGCTCGTGCGTGCGGACGCCGAGCGACAGCTCGCCGCGCTCGCCGACGAACCAAACCCTGTCCGTCCCGACACCGCGGACGGTCCCCTCCGCCGCGTCGTCGGGGAACACGTCGAACGCGGCATCGGACCGACGGAACAGGAACTCGCCCACCCGTCCGACGCGGGCCGGGGCGGCGAAGACGGCGTGGACGACCGCACGCACTTGTGACATCAGGGCACCGTCATCGATCCTGCGGTGGCGGGTGCCCCTCGCGGTCGACGTCCTCTCAGGTTCGACCAAGGTAGTCCTCCGACTCGGGGACAACCGGGGGACAACAGCCGGAGACCGCAGTCGGTCAGAACGGCACGCCGCAGACGAGCACGACGTTGGCGAACGGCGTCGCCTCACCCGTCCGGACGAACAGGCGTGCGCCCGCCGACAGCACCTTGAGTTCCTCGTGCGACACCGATCGGCGCTCGGGGAACCGCTGGTCGATCCACGAGCCGGCCTCGGTGCCCTCGGCCTCGGTCGCCGCGATGCACTCCTGGAAGACCGCGTCGCCGAGCAGCGCGTCGAGCACCTCGACGAAGCGGGGGACCCCGTGCACGAGCGCGAGGTCGACGACCGGCACCCCGGACGGGATCGGCAGGCCGCAGTCGGCGACGACCACGAGGTCCCCGTGCCCGAGTCGGCTCACCCCCGCGTTGAGGTCGGCGTTGAGGATCCCGGACTTCTTCATGCGTCGACTCCCGTCGTGGTGGTGGTGCCGTCGTCCCCGTCCGGGGCCTCGACCTCCGGCAGCGTGTCGGCGAGGGTCGGGTACGACGGCTGCGTCCCGACGCCCTGCACCGCGAACGCGCCGACCCGGACGGCCTGACGTGCGGCGTCGAGCAGCGTCTCGCCGGCGGCGAGCCCGGCCGCCAACGCGCCGACGAAGGCGTCGCCCGCGCCGGAGGAGTCGACCGCGGTGACCCGCGGTGACGGTACGGCGACGACCGCGTCCGACCGGTCGGCGACGAGGGCACCCCGCGCCCCGAGCGTCACCACGACGGACCGGACACCGAGCGCCCGGAGGGCGGCGACGAGGTCGGCCTCCTCCGACGGGAGGACCCCGCCGGGGTCGAGCTGGGCGAGGACGAGCGCCGCCTCGTGCTCGTTGACGACGAGCGGGTCCGCCGACAGGACGACCTCGCGGTCGACCGGCACGACGGGTGCCAGGTTGAGCAGGACCCGTCCGCTCGCGAGACCCGCGGCGGCGGCGATGCCGTCCGCGGGGATCTCGCCCTGCAGGACGACGACCGCAGCCGACGCGACGACCGTGGCGGAGGCGAGCAGGGCATCCCGGCCGGTCGCGCCGTTGGCACCCGGGACGACGACGATGGTGTTCTCGCCGCTCCGGTCGACCGCCACCATCGCGAGTCCGGTGGGGGCGTCGACGGCGGTGACGTGCGTGACGTCGACCCCGCTGTCGGCCAGGAGGCTCGTGGCCACGTCCGCGGCCGCGTCCCGTCCGACGCTCCCCACCATCACCGTGGCGGCGCCCCGCCGGGCGGCCGCCCCGGCCTGGTTCGCACCCTTGCCGCCGGGCCGCAGGGCCATGGAGGTCGCGCCGAGCGTCTCACCCGGTGCGGGGTGGCGATCGACGGTCACGCCCTGGTCGCCGTTGAGCGAGCCCACGACGACCACGGATCCGGGAAGACGACTCACTTGCTGAAGGTGTCGACGTTGCTCTTGGTGACCGAGACGACCGGGACCTGGACGGTCTTTTCGGCCTTGCCCTTGAGCGCCTTGACGGCCTGGTCGACCGCGAGTGCGCCGAGCTTGGCCGGCTGCTGCGCGATCGTGCTGCTCAGCGTGCCGTCCTTGATCGCGCTGAGGCCGTCGGCCTCACCGTCGAACCCGGCGACCTTGACGCTCGTGCCGGCCTTCGACCCGAGGGCCTTGATCGCACCGAGGGCCATCTCGTCGTTCTCGGCGAAGACACCGACGACGTCGGGGTGCGCCTGGAGCAGGTTGGTCGTGACGTCGAGTGCGGTGGCGCGGTCGAAGTTCGCGGTCTGCTTGCCGACGACCGTGATGCCCGGGTACTTCTTGATGCCCTCGGCGAAGCCCTCGCCGCGGTCCCGGCTGGCCGAGGTGCCGGCCTGGCCCTGGAGGACGAGGATCTCGCCCTTCTCGCCGATCGCCTTCGCGAGGTCGTCGGCGGCCTGCTTGCCACCGGCGACGTTGTCGCTCGCGATGAACGAGTCGACGCTCGCGTCGTTGACGGTGCGGTCGACGGCGATGACGGGGATGTCGGCCTTGTTCAGCGCCTTCACGCTGGGCCCGGCGGCGTCGGAGTCGACCGGGTTGACGATGACGGCCTTCGTGCTGCCGCTCGAGGCGGTCTGCAGCTGGTTGGCCTGCTGCGCGGAGTCGTTCTGCGCGTCGACGACGTCGAGCGTGACGCCCTGCTTCTTCGCCTCGGCCTTCGCGCCGTCGCGGACCTCGACGAAGAACGGGTTGTTGAGGGTGGAGAGGGCGAGCGTGACCTTCGTGTCGCCGCCGCCCGCGGCGCCGGTGGTGCTGGTGCGATTGCAGCCGGCGGTGCCGAGGACGACCAGGCCGGCGATGACGCCGACGGTGGCGACCTTGTGGAAGGAGGAGAACTTCATCGTTGGTTCCTTTGTGCTGGTGGTGGTGTGGGGGAGGAGGAGGAGAGCGGGGTCAGCTGCTGCGCGTCTTGCGGCGGAGGACGTCGAACCCGACGGCGACCGCGATGACGAGGCCGATGACGACCTGCTGCCAGAACGAGCTGACGTCGAGCAGGTTCAGGCCGTTGCGGATCACGACGAGCACGAGCGCGCCGATGAACGTGCCGGAGATGCGGCCGACACCGCCGGCGAGCGAGGCGCCACCGATGACGACCGAGGCGATCGCGTCGAGCTCGTACCCGCTGGCGGCCTGCGGCTGAGCGGAGTCGAGCCGGCCGGCGAGCAGGAGGCCCGCGAGCGCGGCGAAGAGGCCGGACAGCGCGAACACGACGACGACGATGCGCTTGACCGGGAGGCCCGACAGCCGTGCGGCCTCCGCGTTGCCGCCGACGGCGTACATGCTGCGACCGATGACGGTGCGGTTGAGGATGAACGACGCGACGACGGCGGCGATGACGAGGACGATGATCGGGACCGGCACCGGGCCGATGTCACTGCCGAGGAACGACACCTGGGGGGAGGTCGCGACCGGCTTGCCGTCGGAGATCACGAGCGTCAGGCCGCGGGCGACGCTGAGCATCGCGAGCGTCGCGATGAACGACGGCAGCTTGCCGTAGGCACTTGCCAGGCCGTTCACCACGCCGGTGGCGAGCCCCGCGACGAGTCCGCCGACCAACGCCAGCCAGCCGGGCAGTCCCGCGGTGGCGAAGAACCACGCCGACACCATCGCGGACAGGGCCGCGACCGAGCCGACCGACAGGTCGATGCCGCCAGCGACGATGACGAACGTCACCCCGAACGCGAGGACGGCGACCGTCGACACCTGGATGCCGATGTTGAGCAGGTTCCTGGTGGTGAGGAAGTCGGGCGTCGCGATGAACAGGGCGATGCAGAGCACGACGAGGCCGACGAGGGCGCCGTTGTTCGCGAGGAACTTCGTGAACGAGAAGGACCGGGTCGGGGCCTTCGCAGTGGTCGATGACATGCGGGTGCTTTCTGGGAGGTACTGCGCTGTACACGGGGGAGGGGCGGCGGGGGCGCCGTGGGTGGGGCCGCGGGGTGCGGTGGGGTGCGCTGCGGTGTCGGCGTGCCGCGCTCAGGCGGCGTCGGCCTGGCCGTTCTCGGGCTGTGGGACGTCCCGCGCCGCGAGGGTCATCACGGCGTCCTCGGTGGCGTCGGCACCGTCGAGTTCGCCGGCGATCCGGCCGTCACGCATCACGAGGATGCGGTCGCTCATGCCGAGCACCTCGGGCAGTTCGCTCGAGACCATGACGACGGCACCGCCGGCCTCGGTGATGGCGTTCACGAGTTCGTAGATCTCGACCTTCGCGCCGACGTCGACGCCGCGGGTCGGCTCGTCGAGCAGGAGGACGCTCGACCCGGCGAGGATCCACCGCCCGAACACGGCCTTCTGCTGGTTGCCGCCGGAGAGCGACCCGATCGGCTGGTCGATGTCGTGCATCCGGATGCGCAGGCGGGCGGCGACCTGCTCGGCGCGCTCCTTCTGCCCGGCGAAGTCGACGAGCCCGCCGCGCGCACTGGAGGCGAGGGTCGCGTACCCGAGGTTGTCGTTCACCGAGGCGCCGAGCACGAGGCCCTGGCCCTTCCGGTCCTCCGGCACATGCCCGATGCCGGCGCGGATGGCCCCGGCGACGCTGCCCTTGCCGAGCCTCCGGCCGCGCACGGTGACCGTGCCGCTGTCGTAGGGGTCCGCTCCGGCGATCGCACGGACCAGCTCGGTGCGCCCGGCGCCGACGAGGCCGGAGACCCCGACGATCTCGCCGGCGTGCACGTCGAACGAGACGTCGGTGAACCGCCCGGCGGCGGTGAGGTGCTCGACCCGGAGCACCGGGTCGGCACGGTCCACGACGGCCGCTCCCGTCGGGTACTGCTCCTCGATGCTCCGGCCGACCATGAGCCGGACGAGCTCGTCCTCCGGCGTGGAGGCGGGCACCTCGGCCACGAAGTGGCCGTCACGGAGCACCGCGACCGTGTCGCCGATCTCGGCGATCTCGTCGAGGTGGTGGCTGATGAACAGCATGCCCACCCCGCGGGCGCGGAGGTCCGCGACGACCCGGAACAGGGCCTCCGTCTCGTGCCGCGTCAGCGCCGCGGTCGGCTCGTCGAGGATGAGGATCCGCGCGTCGACGCTGAGTGCCTTCGCGATCTCGACGAGCTGCTGGCGGGCGATGCCGAGGTCCCCCACCGGGGTGTCGACGTCGACGACGAGCCCGATCGTGGCGAGCGCCGCCTCCGCCTGTCGGCGGAGCGTCTTCCGGTCGACCATGCCGAACCGCTTCGGCAGCCGGCCCATCATCACGTTCTCCGCGACGCTGAGCGAGCCGACCAGGTTGAGTTCCTGGTGGATCGTCGCGATGCCGAGTCGCTCCGCGGCCGAGACGGACGGGAGGCTCACCTCGGCTCCGTCGACGAGGATGCGTCCGCCGTCGGGCTGGTGGATGCCGGACATCATCTTGATGAGCGTCGACTTGCCGGCGCCGTTCTCGCCCAGGAGGACCTGGACCTTCCCGGCGTGGACGTCGACGGTGACGTCGGTGATGACCTGGACGGGGCCGAACGACTTGCTCACCCGGTCGAGGGTGAGGAGGGGCTGCTGCTCGGGTGTGTGCGGCGCGGGGGTCTGCGGCATGTCAGTGCTCCGGGTGCTGCTGGTCGGCGGGGCGCGACGATGCGGCCGCTCGACGGGGGCGGATGGGGGTGGCCGAGGAGGCGCGGACGATGAGCTCGCTCGGCAGACGGACGGACTGCGGGGTGCCGCCGGCGATGACCTCGCGGAGGAGGTCGACGGCGACGCGGCCCATGTCCTCGACGCTGTGGGCGACGACGGAGAGCGCGGGGTCGAGGAGGGAGAACCACTCGATGTCGTCGAACGCGACGAGGGCGATGTCCTCGCCGACGCGGAGGCCCAGCCGTCCGAGGATGCCGATCGCCCCGACGGCCATGAGGCTGTCCGCGGCGAAGATCGCAGTCGGCGGGTCCTCGAGCGCCAGCAGGGTCGTGACACCGGCCGAGCCGGACGCGGCCTGGAAGTCGCCGAACACGACGAGGTCCGGGTCCTCGCTCAGACCCGCGGCGGCGACCGCCTCGCGGTACGCGTCGAAGCGCTCGCGGCCCGTGGAGACGCTCTGCGGGCCGGCGATGTAGCCGATCCGGGTGTGGCCGAGGGCGGCGAGGTGCTCGACCGTCTGGCGGATGCCGGTGCTGCTGTCGGTCGTGACGCTCGGGACGTCGATGCCGGGGATCACACGGTCGACGAACACCGTCGGGACCTCGCGGTCGACGAGCTGCTGCACGGTGCCGGTGTCGTTGCCCTGCGGCGCGACGATCACCCCGTCCACCCGGCGGGCGATGAGCGTGTCGAGGTACCGGTTCTGCTGGTCCGCCCGCTCGTTCGCGTTCCCGAGCAGCGTGACGTAGCCCTCGGCGAGTGCCGCCTGCTCGATGGTGTGGGCGAGGTCGGCGAAGAACGGGTTCCGCACGTCGGACACGAGGAGGCCGATCGTGTCGGACCGGGTCGAGCGCAGTGCACGGGCCTGCAGGTTCGGGCGGAAGTCGAGGTCCTTCGCGGCCTGCTCGACGGCCCGGCGGGACTCCTCGCTCGTCGCGGCGTTGCCGGAGAGGACGCGCGATGCCGTCGCGGGGGAGACGCCGGCGCGGGCGGCGACGTCCTTGATGGTGACGGCGTTCATCGTTGAGCACTCCGTTGGGCGAGGTATGGAATCGATTCCATGGAATCGATTCCATGACAGTAGGCACGGAGGTGGGTCGTGTCAAGTGCGCTCATCGTGGAAGCGAGCGCCGCAGAACACCGGTGTGCGTTTCGTCGAACCGCGTCCTGCCGATGTTCACCAGACGAACACCGGGGTCTTCCGGAGGGCGCACGTGACGGCGGACGTCAGCGGCGCAGAGTCAGACGCAGATCGCCTGTGTGGAGGGGATGACGGGAATCGAACCCGCGTAGCCAGTTTGGAAGACTGGGGCTCTACCATTGAGCTACATCCCCGCGGCCGCGCACCAGGCGCAGCCCGACCATCGTAGCGGACGTACGCCATCTCCATGATCCTGCCGCCGCCGGACGAGTCCTCCCAGCGCCGGATCAGGCGGTCCCGGGTGCTGTCCTACGTCCTCGTCCTCCTCGCCGCGGTGGTGCTGTCGTTGCGGCCGGACCTGTTCGGGGACCCGCAGGCGCAGCCGTGGCACGCGTTGCTGCACGTCGGGCGGATCGCTCTCGGGCTGGTCCTCGCCCTGGCCGCAGCGGCGGTGCAGGTCGTCGTCGGTGTGCAGTGGCGCCAGGGCCTCCGTCGGGCTGCCGAGGAGGATGATCCGGACGGGTTTCCCACAGGCCCGCGCGCTCCCGGGAACACCGGACCCCGAGCCCGCTAGACTCATCCCGGTCGCAGGGGCCGGACTCGTCCTGCCCGCGTGTCGCACGGCACGATCGCGACGATCCTGGCCCTCGTACCGGGGCGTAGCTCAGCTTGGTAGAGCGCCCGCTTTGGGAGCGGGAGGTCGCAGGTTCAAATCCTGTCGCCCCGACCAGGTCACATCGAACGTCAACCAACAGGAGAACATCCCTTGGCCACCAGCACCGTCGACAAGGTGAGCGACACCCGCGTCAAGCTCACCGTGAACGTGACGCCGGACGATCTCAAGCCGAGCATCGACCACGCGTACAAGCACATCGCCGAGCAGATCAACATCCCCGGCTTCCGCAAGGGCAAGGTCCCGCCGGCCATCGTCGACCAGCGTGTCGGCCGCGGCGAGGTCCTGAACCACGCCGTCGGCGACGCGATCGACACCTTCTACCGCCAGGCGGTGGACGAGCAGGAGCTGCGCATCCTCGGCCGTGCCGAGGCCGACGTCGCCGAGCTCCCGAACGTCAAGGACTTCTCCGGCGACCTCGTCCTGACCTTCGAGGTCGACGTGCGTCCCGAGTTCGACCTGCCCGACTACAGCTCCTTCGAGCTCGAGGTCGACGCGGTCGAGGTCTCCGACGAGGAGATCGACGAGGAGCTCCAGAACCTCCGCACCCGCTTCGGCACGCTCGTGACGGTCGACCGTCCGGCGAAGACGGGCGACTTCGCGCAGCTCGACCTCACCGCCACCATCGGCGACGACGAGGTCGACTCGGCCACCGGCGTCTCCTACGAGATCGGTTCGGGCGACCTGCTCGAGGGCATCGACGAGGCGCTCGAGTCGCTCACCGCCGGTGAGTCGACCACGTTCGAGTCCACGCTCGTCGGCGGCGACCGCGAGGGCGAGACCGCCCAGATCGCCGTCACCGTCACCGCCGTCAAGGAGCGCGAGCTCCCCGAGGCCGACGACGAGTTCGCCCAGATCGCCAGCCAGTTCGACACGCTCGACGAGCTCAAGGTCGACCTGAAGGACCAGATCGCCAAGTCGAAGGCCTTCGGCCAGGGCGCCGCTGCTCGCGACAAGCTCGTCGAGAAGCTGCTCGAGTCGGTCGAGATCCCGATCTCGGAGAAGCTCATCGAGGACGAGGTGCACCGTCACCTCGAGCAGGAGAACCGTCTGGAGGACGACGAGCACCGCAAGGAGGTCGCCGAGTCCAGCGAGAAGGCCTTCCGCTCGCAGATCCTGCTCGACTCCATCGCCGAGAAGGAGCAGATCCAGGTCTCGCAGGAGGAGCTCACGCAGTACCTCATCCAGGCCGCCGCGCAGTACGGCATGGAGCCCGCCGAGTTCATCAAGGTGATCGACCAGAACGGCCAGATCCCTGGCATGGTCGGCGAGGTCGCTCGTTCGAAGGCCGTCGCGACGGTCCTGTCGAAGGTCACCGTGAAGGACACCGAGGGCAACCCGGTCGACCTCTCCGCGTTCACCGCGGGTGTGGCCCAGGACGCCGACGACGAGTCGCTCGTCGAGTCCGAAGACGAGTCGGCCGAGGCCGACGCGAAGTAGTCAGGACTCCGTCCGCAACAGGAGGCGCGGGGGGGGGGCGGGGCCCCCCCCCCCCGGGGCGAGGCCGCCGCGCGCGCCC
>JASCOJ010000001.1 GCA_029959645.1 Microbacteriaceae bacterium PS02332
CGGGTGCGCCTGCAGGGACAGCGGCGCCGCCGCGGCGAGGACCTTGAGCAGGAACGGCAGCCCGGTCCGGCCGGCGCCGCGCGCGGTCGTCGGCTCGGCGGGGGTCCCGTCGCGGCCGGGGTACGCCCCCCCCCCCGGCCGGCGGGCCCCCCCGCGGCGCCCCGGCCCCCCGCGGCCGCCCCCCCCCCCCCCACCCGGGTGGCGGACAGCGTCAGGCGAGGGCCGGCGCGCTCTCCGCGACGTGGGACGCCGCGGCCTCACCGGCGGCCCCGTCGAGCCCGATCACGCCGTAGTCCCAGCCCTTCCGGCGGTACACGACGCTCGGCCGGTGGGTCTCGGCGTCGACGAAGAGGTAGAAGTCGTGTCCGACGAGCTCCATGTGGTACAGCGCGTCGTCGACGGTCATCGGGGCGGCCTCGAAGACCTTCTCGCGGATGACGACCGGCGAGTAGGCCTCGTCCTCCTGCTCGTCCTCCGTGTCGACGTCGACCACGGGGACCGCGCCTGTGGCGACGTCGGTGATGAGCTTGCCGTCCGCCGGCACGACGCCGAGGCCCTCGAAGGCCGTCCCGGCGGCCTCGGCCACCGAGGTCGGTCGGTGGTGCCCGCGGTGCACCTTCTTGCGGTCGCGCGCTCGACGCAGCCGTTCGGCGATGCGGGCGAACGCGAGGTCGAACGCGGCGTACTTGTCCGACGCGGCGGACTCGGCGCGGACCAGCGGCCCCGGCCCGACCAGGGTCAGCTCGACGCGGTCCTCGCCCTGCGAGCCGGTGCTCTTCTCGTGGTGACGACTCACCCGCACCTCGAAGGCGAGGGCCCGGTCGGCGAGCGCGTCGATCTTCTCGGACTTCTGCTCGACGTAGGTCCGGAAACGGTCGGTGACCCCGACGTTGCGGCCTGTGATCGTGACGTCCATGGCGGCTCCATCCAGCTTCGGCGGTTCGCCTCCGTCCGGCGAACTCCTGCGCCTTGACGCGAGGCTAGCGCGTCCGACGCCGGTCGGCACGGCAGGTCCCGGTCCCCCGGTGGACACCCACCGGATGCACAGGCGTCACCCGGTGTCCATCCGGGCGCCGGTCACCGGTCACCCGTCGACGCTCGCCACGGCGACGCAGCGGTGCACCCGGCCGCCGGCGGCGCGCACGGCACGGACCGCCTCGGCCATCGTGACGCCGGTGGTGACGACGTCGTCGACGAGGACTACGTCACGGGCACCGAGGTGGTCCGCACGGAGCGTCCCGACGGTCGCCGTCACCCGCTCGAGGGCACTGCGCTCCTTCTGGCCGCCGCCGCGCCCGCCACCGGGGCCGCCGTGCCGTCGCAGCACGCGGGTGTGCCGGACACCGCCCCGCGCGAGCACGAGCACCACCGGGTCGAAGCCCCGACGCCGTTGTCCACGCGCCGACGGCGGCACCCGCACGACGACGCAGCCCGGCGGTGCGGCGGCGAGTGCGGCACGGACCGCCGCGCCGGTCCGGAGCGCGAGCGGTGCGACGACGTCGACGCGTCCGCGGAGCTTCAGCTCGAGCAGGAGCGTCCGGACGAGCCCGCCGTACTCCCAGCCCGCGTCGAGCCGGATGCCCGCGACGAGCCGGGTGCTCGGCGGGAGCGCGGCGAGCCGGCTCCGGCAGCTGCGACACACGGCCCGGTCCGGAGCGCCGCATCCGAGGCACGCGACGGGCAGGACCAGACCGAGGAGGGCGCAGGCGGCATCGCGCCACGGGGTCGGTCGGTCGTCCACGCGTCGAGCATGACCCGGCCACCCCACGGACGGAGGCGGGACGCAGGAACGGTGGACCGGCCTCCTGGACGGCCGGCGGTGCAGGGCGGGCCGCAGCCGACCCGTCGGGTCAGCGCTGGACGCCGAGCACCGCGGCCTGGACCCCGGTCGTCTCCCAGCCGACGTTCGTGGACTGGAGGACCGAACCGTCCGCGGTCCGGACGAGCAGCGCACCCCCACTGCCGCCGGCGATCGTCGTGGCACGGCCGTCCGGACGCGTGAGGGTCGTCGGCTGACCGCCGACCGTCGTGCGGACGACGCTCGTCCCCGTGGGCGTCGTCCCGACGGACGCGACGTCGAGGTCGTCGGTCCAGGCGGCTCCGACCGGGTCGCCGTCGGCCGCCTGCACGCGGATCGGCGCACCGAGCGCCGTCGGCACGCGGTCCGACCCGCGGGTGATCGCCATCACGTACAGGGCGGCACCGTCCGCGGTGTCGACGAGGGCGAGCGCACGGGTCGAGTCGCGGGACACCTCGAAGGACACCAGCCGCCCCGCGGGCAGCGGCGAGCGGAGTGGGTGCGGGTCGCCGCCGAAGCCGTACGCCGTGACCGTGCTCGTCTCCGCGCTCGACGCCACCCAGACGAAGCCCTGGTCGTCCACCGACGGCGGGACGAGACCGGTCCGGGTGTCCAGGTAGACGTCGCTCTTGCCGCTCCGGACGACGTGCACGCCGTCCGCCGTGCCCACAGCGGCGACGGTGCCCGACGCCGAGAGCGACAGCGAGTCCGGGTCGAGCTTCGCGACCGCGTCGCTCAGGCCGCTGCCGAGCCGGTCGAGGTCCCCGGAGGACGGCGTCACGAAGCCGACGGCGCCGTCCTGCACCACGAGCGGCCGGACGTCGACGTCCGGGTCCCGCTGCGCGCTCGTGCCGCTCGAGTCCGGCAGGGCGAGCGGCGCACCCTCCACCGTCAGGTCGACCGAGGACACGGTCGCGATCGACGACAGGGACGTCGAGAGCTGCTCCCGCATCCGGACCTTCTCGACCGTGTTGGCGCGGAACGCGTCGGCGGAGAGGTCGACCTGGGCGCTGCCGTTGTCGATCGTGACGGCGTTCAACGACAGTTGCGTGCCCTCCGGGAACGACGAGACGACCGCGCCCTTCAACCACTCGGAGGGGCCCGCGAGCAGGGCACTGACCACACGGGTGCTCGTCGACGACCGGTCCAGGAACCACCGCTCGTCCGGCACGAGGTACCGGTAGGTCGGGTCGTAGAAGTACAGGGCGTGGGCGGTGAACAGCTGGGTGAAGCGCGGCGGCGACAGGATGATGCCGTCCGGGGCGTACGAGATCCGCCACTGCCCGTCCTGCCGGGTGAACTGGTAGGTCAGCGTCGAGGAGGTCGGGCGCACCGCCTGCGTGTACTCGCCGTCGCTGTCCAGCGCGGCGCTCGCCGTCAACGTGTACGTGAGCTCCCGGCTGCCCGCCCGCTCCACGGCGCCCTCGCCGTCGCGCACCGTGACGCTCTGCCGTGGGTTCCACTTCTGCGCGAAGCCGCTGCTGAGGAACTCCCGCGCGACGGCGTAGTCGTTCTGGGCGCCCGTGGCGGCCTCCACGAACGCCGCGAGGATCTGCTCCTGCGACGCTCCCCGCTCGGGGCCGGAGGGGCGGAGGTCGACCCCGCCGCCCTGGGACTGGTCGATGATCGACCGGCCGGCGTGCACGTCGCCGGACACCGGGATCGCGGCGCACGCCGTCGTCGCGACGAGGGTGAGGGCGGCGAGCGCCGTCGCCAGCAGGGTGCGGATGCGGGTCATGTCGGTCCTCACGTCACGGACGGTCCGTCGTAGGGTTCCCCGAGCTCGGGCAGCGGGATCGCGGAGGTCGGGGTGGCGTCCTCGTGACGCCGCGGCAGCGTGAGCACGAACGCCGATCCCTCCCCGGCACGGGACCACACGTCGATGCGTCCGCCGTGCAGCTGCGCGTCACCCAGGCTGATCGCGAGCCCGAGTCCGGTGCCGCCGATGGTGCGCTTGCGGCTCGGGTCGGCCCGCCAGAACCGGTCGAACACGCGGGCGGCGTCCTCCGGCGGCATGCCGACACCGCGGTCGCGGACGGCCACGGCGACGGACCGGGCGTCGCTGTCCACCACGACGTCGACCGGGCGGGCCTCCCCGTGCTCGACGGCGTTCCCCACGAGGTTCCGGAGGATCCGCCGGATCCGCCGGGCGTCCAGCTGCATCGTGGTGTGCCCGCCCGGCGTGCTCAGCCGCAGGTCGACCCCCATGCGCTCGGCGAGCGGTCGGAACTCGTCGACGATGTCGGCGGCGAGCGCTGCCGGCACGACCGGCTCGGTCTCGAGTTCGACCGCCTGCGCGTCGTACCGCGAGATCTCGAGGAGGTCGGCGAGGAGCAGCTCGAAGCGGTCGACCTGCGCGTGCAGGAGCTCGGCGGACCGGCTGGCGGCCGGCTCGAAGGCGTGCCGGGCGTCGTAGAGCAGGTCGCCGGCGAGCCGGATGGTCGTCAGCGGTGTCCGGAGCTCGTGGGACACGTCGGACACGAAGCGCTGCTGCACGCGCGACAGCTCGGCGAGCTGCGTGATCTGCCGGCTGACCGCGTCGGCCATGTCGTTGAAGCTCCTGGCCAGGGTGGCGATGTCGTCGTCGCCGCGCACCGGGATGCGCTCATCGAGCCGGCCGGCGGCGATCTTCCGACTCGTCTCCGCCGCACCGCGGATCGGCACGACCACGAGCCGGACCACGAGCGAGGTCACGAGGGCGATGAGCACGACGAGCGCGACGCCGCCGATCGCCAGGGTCTGGGACACGAAGTCGAGGGTCTTCTGCGCGTCGGACAGGTCGTAGACCAGGTACAGCTCGTACTGCCCGGCCGAGGGCACCTGGAGCGTCGAACCGACGGCGAGGCCGGGGGTCCGGCTGCCGTCCCGGACGAGCAGCACGGGCTGGAGGCTGAGCTTGCCGGTGTCGCGGGCGACCTCACGGCGGAGCGCGTCGGTGATCACCGCGTCCGGGAACCCGCGGCTCGCGGAGTTCTGCAGGGACTGCGGCGACGAGCGTCCGGGGGTCCGCTCGATCGCGATCGCGGTCCCGCCGGGGCTCGTCGTGTTCGACAGGATCGCCTGCTGCGCCTGGTTCTGCAGGGTCTCGAGTTCGGACTGGTTGTTGTCCTCGGCGGCCGTCGCGGCGTCGAAGATGCTCTGCGCCACCACCGTCGCACGGGCCGACTCGGCCTCGATCTGGTCGCGCCGCTGGGAGTAGACGTTCGTCGAGATGCTGACCATCACCGCGGTGCCGATGATGACGACCGCGAGACCGGTGGTCGCCATCGTGATGGCCACCGAGCGGACCATGAGCGACCGGCGCCAGAGGTAGGCCACGCCGCGCCATGTCCGGCGGGCAGCGGTGCGGACCCGTCGGCGGACCCGGCGGGACGACATCGGTCCCGAGGACGACGACGGCACGTCGGGTCAGCCCTGGGCGCCGGCCCGGTACCCCACGCCGCGGACCGTCGTGACGATGCGCGGGTTGTCCGGGTCGTGCTCGATCTTCGCGCGCAACCGCTGCACGTGCACGTTCACCAGCCGGGTGTCCGCCTTGTAGTGGTAGCCCCACACCTGCTCGAGGAGCATCTCGCGGGTGAACACCTGGTTCGGCTTCTCGGCGAGCGCGCGGAGCAGGTCGAACTCGAGCGGCGTCAGCGCGATCGGGGCGTCCCCGCGGCGGACCTCGTGGCCCGGGACGTCCACGACGAGGTCGCCGACGTGCAGGACGGTGGCGTCGGACGCGGTCGGCCGCAGCCGGGTCTTGATCCGCGCGACGAGCTCCTTCGGGTTGAACGGCTTGACGACGTAGTCGTCGGCACCGTTCTCCAGTCCGGCCACCACGTCTGCGGTGTCGCTCTTGGCCGTGAGCATGATGATGGGCGTCCCGCTGTCGGCGCGGATCCGTCGGCAGACCTCGATGCCGTCGATCCCGGGCAGCATGACGTCGAGCAGCACCAGGTCCGGCTTCGTGGCGTGGAAGGCGTCCACGGCGTCGTTGCCGTCCGCGCTGAAGTCGGCGTCGTAGCCCTCGGAGCGGAGGACGATGCCGATCATCTCGGCGAGGGCCTGGTCGTCGTCGACGACGAGGATGCGCGGTGTCATGGGATCGGGACTTCCGTGGTGCGGGCAGCGGCGACCCGGGCGGTCGCTCCCGCTCACGATAGCCGAGGACGTCACAGGACGAGGGAGCACACTGGGACGGCGGACGAAGAGCGACATGTGTCGTGCATCTCGCACACCCGCCTCCGTGCGCAGGAAGGCCGCACCATGAAGGCGCTCCGCTACGTCCAGATCGGCGAACCCCCCGTGGTCGTCGACGTCCCCGTCCCCGAACCGGGCCCCGGGCAGGTGCTGCTCAAGGTCACGGCGGGCGGCGTCTGCCACTCCGACGACTACGTCATGGGTCTGTCGGAGGAGGAGTACACCGCCGCCGGCTACCCGCTGCCGATGACCCTCGGCCACGAGGGCGCCGGGGTCGTCCACCAGCTCGGCGCCGGCGTCGAGACCACCCTGCAGGTCGGGGACGCCGTCGCGGTCTACGGGCCGTGGGGCTGCGGGACGTGCCACAACTGCGCGAAGGGCTGGGAGAACTACTGCACGAACGCGGCCGCGCTCGGCATCCGTCCGCCCGGCCTCGGCGCCCAGGGGTCCATGGCCGAGTACATGATCGTCGACGACCCGCGCCACCTCGTCCCGCTCGGCGACCTCGACCCGGTGCAGAACGTCTCGCTGACCGACGCGGGCCTGACGCCGTACCACGCGATCAAGCGCTCCCTGCCGAAGCTCGGCGCGGGTACGTCCGCGGTCGTCATCGGCTCCGGTGGGCTCGGGCACGTCGGCATCCAGATCCTCAAGGCCCTCTCAGGTGCCACGGTGATCGTGCTCGACGTCTCGGAGGAGAAGCTCGAGCTGGCCCGCCACGTCGGCGCCGACGTCACGCTGATCAGCGACGCCGACGCCGCCGCCGCGATCCGGGAGCATACCGGAGGGCTCGGCGCGGACGCCGTGTTCGACTTCGTCGGCGCCGACCCGACGATCGCCACCGCCGTCGCCGTGGCCGGCATCGACGCGGACGTCACGATCGTCGGCATCGGCGGTGGCACCGCGACGATCGGCTTCGGCACGATCGCCTACGACGCCGCGGTCCGCGTGCCGTACTGGGGATCGCGCAGCGAGCTCATCGAGGTGCTCGACCTCGCCCGCGCCGGCAAGATCGACGTCGAGACGCAGACCTACTCGCTCGACGACGGCCCGCAGGCCTACGCCGACCTCGCCGCGAGCACGATCCGCGGGCGCGCGGTCATCGTCCCGTAGCGCAGGCGCACGGGCACGGCCCGGATGCAACACGGCCCGGACGCCGCAGCAGCGGGGTCCGGGCCGTGTGGCGACGTGGTGCGGCTCAGTACCGGTACTGGTCCGTCTTGTACGGCCCCTCGACCGGCACGCCGATGTAGGCCGCCTGCTCGGGCCGGAGCGTCGTGAGCTGGACGCCGAGCGCCTCCAGGTGCAGACGCGCCACCTTCTCGTCGAGGTGCTTCGGCAGCACGTACACGCCGGTCGGGTACGCGTCGCGCCGGGTGTGCAGCTCGATCTGCGCCAGCACCTGGTTGGTGAACGAGTTGCTCATCACGAAGGACGGGTGCCCGGTCGCGTTGCCGAGGTTCATCAGCCGCCCTTCGCTGAGCACGAGGACCGACCGGCCGGTGGGCAGCCGCCACTCGTGCACCTGCGGCTTGATCTCGACCTTCTCGACCCCGGGCAGCGCCTCGAGCCCGGCCATGTCGATCTCGTTGTCGAAGTGGCCGACGTTCGCCACGACGGCGAGGTGCTTGAGCCCGAGCATCTCGTCCACGCCGACCACGCCGAGGTTGCCCGTGCACGTGACGACGATGTCGACCTCGCCGACGACGTCCGCGAGCCGTGCCACCTGGTACCCGTCCATGGCGGCCTGGAGCGCGCAGATCGGGTCGACCTCGCTGACGATGACCCGCGCACCCTGGCCGCGCAGGGCCTCCGCCGCGCCCTTGCCGACGTCGCCGTAGCCGACGACGAACGCGACCTTGCCGCCGATGAGGACGTCGGTCGCGCGGTTCAGCCCGTCGGGCAGCGAGTGCCGGATGCCGTACTTGTTGTCGAACTTCGACTTCGTCACCGAGTCGTTCACGTTGATCGCCGGGAACTTCAGGTCACCGGTGCGCGACAGCTCGTAGAGCCGGTGCACACCCGTGGTCGTCTCCTCGGTGACGCCCTCGATGTCCGCGGCGATCCGGGTCCAGCGGTCGGTCGAGCGCTCGAGCGAGGAGGCCACCGTCGCGAGCACGATCCGCCACTCGGCGCTCGCATCCGCACCGGCCTCGGGGACACGGCCGGCAGCCTCGGCGTCCGCGCCGGTGTGCACGAGCATGGTCGCGTCCCCACCGTCGTCGAGGATGAGGTTCGGGCCCGTCCAGTCCGCCCCGGCAGCGGCCGCCTCGGCACTCCAGTCGAACACCTGGTCGGTGCACCACCAGTACTGCTCGAGCGTCTCGCCCTTCCACGCGAACACCGGGACGCCGGCGGGGGCGTCCGGGGTCCCGGTCGGACCGACGGCCACCGCGGCGGCGGCCTCGTCCTGCGTGGAGAAGATGTTGCAGCTGGCCCAGCGCACCTGCGCGCCGAGGGCGGTGAGCGTCTCGATGAGCACGGCGGTCTGCACGGTCATGTGCAGCGACCCGGCGATCCGCGCACCGGCGAGCGGCTGCGACGGACCGAACTCCGCACGGAGGGCCATCAGGCCCGGCATCTCGTTCTCGGCGAGGCGGATCTGGTGGCGGCCGGCTTCGGCGAGTCCGAGGTCGGCGACGCGGAACGGCACGGTGGTGCTGGCTTCGGTGGGCATGTCGGCCAGTCTTCCACGCGGGGCCCGTGGCGGACCTGGAGCGCGCCTCCCGGCTCGACCCGACCTGCCGGACGGGAGGCCAGACCCGACCCCGGTGGGTCGGCGCCGGTCAGTCGCCGGTGCGGTCCGGCCGTCGCAACGGCTCCCGCCGGACGACCTGCCACCCGCGCGGGACGCGGAGCGACGCGGCGTGCCGCGCGCAGAGGTCGTACCCGTGCGGCTCGACCCGTGTGGAGAGCGGGCCGACGACGACCATCGAGTCGCCGTAGTCGTACGTCAGGGTCGACGAGGCGCTCGCGCCACACGCGACCTTGCAGCAGATGCGGACGTCCATACCGCGGTCGACCCTACCGGCCACCGCCCGCGAGACCGCCGCGTACGATGGCCCGATGCGACGCAAGCCCCGTCTCGTCCCGCCGGTCGACCGCGCACGAGGACGCTCCCGGCACGGACGCGGGTACCGCTCGAGTGTCACCGGGCCGGACCTGGCGCCGGTGATCACCCGCGCTGAGGCGTTCGACCGCATCGTCGGCGACACCGCGCACTACCTCGTCGGGCTCTGGCCCGAGGAGCTCCGGGGCGTCGTCTTCCAGGTGGCGGACATGCCCACCGACCAGGCGCTCCCCGACCGGCTCCCCCGGTGGCGGGTGCAGGCGGACGAGCAGCGCGTCACCGTGTTCCGGATCCCCGTCGAGCGGGTCACGCACAGCCCGGAGAAGGACGACGTCGACCGCCGGATCGCCGTCGAGACGGCGGTCTTCCGGGCCGTCGCCGAACTGCTCGACAAGGACCCGTGGGACCTCGCTCCGGACCGCTACCGGCACTGGTGAGCCGAGCGGGGCGCGCCGGCCACCGGGACGGTCAGGGGTAGACGCGCACCGGGCTGGAGACCTCGGTCGACGGCCGCACCGGGAACCCGGCGATCCCGTCGGTCCCCGAGTAGGAGACGCCCGCCACGATGCCGCGTGCGCCGGAGAGCGTCAGCTGCTGGGCGCTCGGCACGGACACGGTCGCGGTCGAGCCCGACGGCACCGTCACCCGACGGGAGTCGTCACCGGAGCGGATGCGCACGGTCGCGTCCGACCGGGTCGGGTTGACGAGGGTCATGCGGGCGCCGTCGCCCGCGGCGACCGCGGTCACGGTCGAGCCGGTCAGGGGTTCGGCCGAGGCGAACCAGCCGAGGTCGGACCGGCCGTCCTCGGTCGGCGACGTGGTGCGGACCGCGGCCACGAGCGGCACGGTCGAGTCGACCGTGAAGGAGTACCGGCCGTCGGGGAACTCGTCGAGGGGGACGTCCGTGACCACCCCCGGCTCCGCCGTCGCGTCCACGGTCGTGCCGCCGCCGTCCGCCGTCGTGATGCCGAGGGTCACGCGGGCGGACACGTCGCCGGGGACGAACAGCCGCACGACCGGCACGGCGTCCGCGGTGTCCTCGCCCCGCTGCGCCTCGTCGGCACCGTCGAGCACCACCGCCGGGACGACCTGCGTCCGGGACGGCGCCGCACCGCCGGAGACGACGTCGTAGCCGCCCGGGGTGAGGGTGCGCACGATCGTCTCCTGCATGTGTGCGACCACCTGGCCGCCGGACGACGTCACGTGCACCACGGTGGAGCCCTGGTCCGTGACGAACCCGGACAGCGGCACCACCTTCTGCGCGTTCGGCGCGACGACGATGCCCGTCGTGCCCGGCGCGCTCACCTGGCCGTCGGCGTCCCAGACGTCGAGGTCGACCGTGGCGTTGACGTCCGTCGGGTTCGAGAGCGTCACCAGGGTGGTGCGTCCGGTCTCCGTCGAGCCACCGACCAGCCAGGTCGACTGCGAGGGGTCGTCGCACGACGCCGCCCCGACGCCGACGAGGTCCCCGTCGGAGACGCGCTGGTAGGTGCTGCCCGCGACCTGCGGCGTCGTGTCGTCCGGGGGTGCGGTGAGGAGGGTCGGGTCGCTGCCGCCGGTCGACGAGCCGGCGAGGTCGGACCGGTCGACGCGGTCGCCCGTGGTGGCCGTCGCGACCGCCGGGGTGCCGACGGTGCTCGCCTGGGTCGCGTCGGCGCCGGAGGCGTCGGCGAGCCGCAGGGCGCTGCCGGCGCAGACCCGCTCGGCGGCGGCGGGCACGGGTGTGACCGTCCGCCCGGCCGGGTGGCCCGGCGGAGTCGACGTACCGATGGTGTGGGCCGCCGCGATCGTGCCGGCGGCGACGACCACGGCGACGGCGGTCGCGGTGCCGCGGAGCGCCCAGCGGCGGGCGGTGCTCGAGCTCATTCGTCGCGCTCCTCGTCGAAGGTGGTGGCGGGTTCGTCGGCCTCGATGACGTTCGACGTCGCACGACGGCGACGCGGCGCGGTCGGGACGGCCAGCAGGGCGGCGGCGCCGAACACGACGCCGAGCACTCCCAGGTCGAGGACGTGGGCCGCGTGCGCGGACGCCGGGCCGGAGCCGACGCGGTCGACGTCGCCCTCGTAGTGGAAGAGGGCACCGTTCGCCGTCGCACCGATGCTCGTGAAGCGCGCGTCCTGGCCGATCGCTCCGGCGGCGCGGTCGTGCACCGCGCGGGCCTCGGCGTCGTCGGGGGCGTCGTCGAGCAGGACGAAGCTGATGCCGAGGTCGCGGAGCGCGGGCGCCGGGTCGTAGCCGCTCCGGCTCGCGAGGTTGCCGGCGAGGACGGCGAGACGTTCCCCGGCCGGGCTCAGCGCGAGCGCGGTGGCGTCGAGCGTGGACTGGTCGTCGAGGGTCGAGCCCTGTCCGCGTTCGAGGGACACCCCGAGGGAGCCGTCGGTCTGCGGCTCGACGACGAGCGTGCCGACGTCCGGGTTGGCCTGCGCCTCGGCGTTCACGTAGGCGCTCAGGACCCGACCCGAGGTCGGCTCGATCGCGGCCCGCCCGAGGTACGAGGCCGCGAACGCCGGCGCGACCGCGACCGCGGCGAACAGGGTGCCGACGACCCCGACGACCGGGGCGGCGCGCGGCACCGTGTCGATCCCGATGCACGCCGCGACCACCAGCGCGAGTGCGAGCACCGACAGACCGCTGCCCGGCCAGACGATCGTTGTCGTGCTCCCGACGCCGGTGACGGCGAGGTGCGTCGCCCCGAAGGCCGTCGCGTAGCCGAGGAGCGCCGCGAGCAGGGCGGTCCCCGCCACACTCCAGCGGTGCCCGAGGACCGCGCCGATCGCACTCGCCACGACCGGGAGCGCGAGCACGGCCATCACGATCGGCAGCACGGCGAGGGCGAGGCCGAGGGGCTGGGTCGCGGAGAGCCACCCGTCCCAGTCCGGCAGCGGCTGCCCGACGGCGAGCTGCAGGGCGCTCGGCGCCCGCGTCGCGGAGGGCACCCCGGGGTCGGCGAACACCGCGAGCGGGTTGCCCCGGGCGACCTGCGCGAGCACGAGCGGGACGAACAGCACCGCGGCGGGGACCGGGACGAAGACGCGGCGGTGGGCGTGCCGCCAGCCGGCGGCGAGCGCGACGAGCCAGCCGACGAGCAACAGCGGGATCAGGGACGGCGTCGACGCGGCGACGACCGCGAAGAGCAGGGACGCGGCCGACGCGGAGGCCCAGGAGCGGTGCGCCTCGACGAGCGTCAGGAACAGCCACGGGAGCAGCACGTGCGCGATGACCGCGCCGAGGTGGCCCGTCGTCACCGCGCCGACGAGTGCGGGGGCGAGCGTGTAGAGCGCCGCACCGACCACCGGCACCCAGGTCCGCGTCGTGACCTTCCGCACCGCGTGCCAGGCGCCGAGGGCGGACAGCGGGAAGGCCAGCAGCATCACGACCACGACGGAGGTGGACGGGGACCAGGCGACGACCGAACCGAGCACCGCGAGCACCGCGGCGAACGGGTCCGACGGTCCGACGGAGCCCGTGCCGATCGCGTGCCAGCCGTAGCCGACGTTCTGCCACAGCCGGCCGACGTCCGTGCTGAGCGGCAGGAGGCCGCCACCGGTCAGGGCGGGCGAGCCGAGCAGCGGGAAGAGCGTGACGACGCTGAGCACCGCGGCCGCGAGCACGACCCAGATCCCGCCGTCGGCGAGGAAGGAGGCCCGGGCGACGGGGGCGTCCTCGACCCGCGCGAGCTCCACGTCGCGTGAGGTCGTGCGCCGCTCGTGCACCCGTCGCCAGCTGACACGGAGGGGCTCGATCGCGGCCCAGCCGAGCACGCGCTGCTGCGCCAGGACCTTCCGGGCTCGGTGGACACCACGGCCGGTGGCGACGGCGAACGCGGCGGCGACCTCCCCGCCGACCGCGGCCGGGTGCTTCGCGACGAGGTGGCCCACCGCACGCCCGAGGGCGAAGGGCACGAGGGTCAGCCAGTGCAGCCAGACGAGCCCGGCCGGGGCGTAGGTCAAGCGGCGGTGCAGCTGTGCCTGCCGGTGCATCCGCACGCGGCGCCGCTCGGAGAGGCGGCCGCGGCCGAACTCCTCGATCGGGCCGGCGCTGGTCGCCCGGGCGTCGGGCACGACGGCGACGCGGTGCCCGGCGAGCCGTGCGCGGATCGAGAAGTCGAGGGCGGCGTCGACGTCGGGCAGCCCCGGGTCGAACCCGCCGAGCGCCGTCCAGACCGCCCGGCGGACGAGCATGCCGCCGGCGGCGACGCCCATCACGTCGGTGTTGCGGTCGTGCTGTCCCTGGTCGAGTTCGTCCTGCACGAGCGTCAGTGACCGACCGGTGCGTGTCGTGCTCTCACCGAACGAGACGATGCGTCCCGGGGCGTCGACCGCGACGAGCTTGGGCCCGGCGACGGCGACCGAGGGGGCGATCTCGACGGCGGCGAGGAGTTCCGCGAGCGCGGTGGGGGCCGGGGCGTTGTCGTGCCCGACGAGCCAGAGCCACTCCTCGACGACCTCGTCGGCGGCGGGACGCGGGGCGACCTGCTCCCCGTGCCGGACCGCCTCGCCGAACGGGCGACCGGCGGGGATCCGGGAGAGCTGGGCGCTGCCCCCGAAGGAGAGCTCGGCGGTGGACCCGTCGGTCGAGCCGACGTCCACCACCACGAGGGCCTCCGGCGGCCGCGTCTGGGCCGCGAGGGCGGTCAGGGTGCGGTCGAGGTGGTCCGCCCCGTCGGCAGCGACGAGGATCGCGGTGACACGGGGCGTTGAGGCACTGGGCTGCATGACGGGAGCGACTCTACGGGCCGGGAGGCGCAGTGTCGGTCCCGCACGGCGGCGCGTTGCGATCCTGTGGATGCGCTCCGCGGGCCGACGGCGGGGTCAGGCGCGCTTGCGCAGCTTCCGACGCTCGCGCTCGGAGAGGCCGCCCCAGATGCCGAAGCGCTCGTCGTTCTCGAGGGCGTACTCGAGGCACTGCGACCGGACCTCGCACGAGGTGCAGATCTTCTTCGCCTCCCGCGTCGAGCCGCCCTTCTCGGGGAAGAACGCCTCGGGGTCGGTCTGTGCGCAGAGCGAGTCGACCTGCCACGAGAGCGGGTTCTCCTCGTCGGCCTCGGTCGCGCGCCGCACCCCGGGGACGCCGAGGGCCACGGGATCGACGTGCCAGTCCTCGGGCACTCCGGCTTCGAAGTCGGATGCGCTCACCCTGATCACCCCTTGACGTCTCGGTTGCGGGACTCCGGCGACGAGTGCCGCCGGAGTAATTACACCGGTGTGATTCCCGAGAGTCAAGTCGCGGATCATAGAAGCGACCACCCGATCCGGCGTGTCATGTCCCCCGTACGGGCGTGTCGCCGGGTGTCTGTCCACGCGCCGGGGGACAACCACTGTCCGATCCCGGTCGCGTTCCGGGCTCACCCGGCGTGGCGACGTGCTTCCCACGCGCTGGCGACCATGTCGTCGAGCGAGTGCCGCATGCGCCACTCGAGGTCCCGGCCGGCGGCCTCCCCCGTCGCGACGATGCGGTCCGGGTCACCGGGACGACGCGGACCGACCTCGGGTTCGAAGGCGATGCCGGTCCCCCGGGCCATGGCGTCCATGATTTGCCGGACGCTCACCCCGTCGCCGCTGCCGAGGTTGTAGGCGCGCTCGAGCGGCTCCCCGGCCTCGAGCTTCCGTGCCGCGACCGCGTGCGAGTGCGCGAGGTCGGCGACGTGCACGTAGTCCCGGACGCACGTGCCGTCCGGCGTCGCGTAGTCGACGCCGTTGATGCGCGGCGTGCGGCCGGCGAGCAGCGCGTCGAACACGAGCGGGAACAGGTTGTGCGGGCTCGCGTCGTACAGGTCGGGCTCACCCGAGCCGACGACGTTGAAGTACCGGAGGCTCGTCGTGGTGAAGCCGGCGGCGACCTCCATGTCCCGCAGCAGCCACTCGCCGATGAGCTTCGACTCGCCGTACGGTGACGCCGGTGCCTTCGGGGTGTCCTCCACGACGAGTTCGACGTCCGGGGTGCCGTACACCGCGGCGCTCGACGAGAAGACCACCTTGTCGACGTCGCATGCGGCCATCGCCCCGAGGAGCGTCGCCATGCCGGTCACGTTCTGCTCGTAGGTGTGCAGCGGCCGCTCGACCGACACCCCGGCGTACTTGAACCCCGCGACGTGCACGACGCCGGTGACGCCGTGCTCACGGATCGTCCGCTCGAGGAGCGCCCCGTCGAGGACCGTGCCCTCGACGAACGGGACGTCCGACGGCACGAAGGCCCGGAAGCCGCTCGAGAGGTCGTCGAACGCGACGGTGTCGATGCCGGCCGCACGCAGCGCCCGGACGACGTGGGACCCGATGTACCCGGCACCGCCGGTGACCAGCCAACTCATGCCGCCACGCTAGCGGACGGCCGACTCCGCCCCCGTCGCGATGAACACCGTCGAGGTGAGCCCGGTGCCGGAGTCCGCCTCGACCGTGACGTCGCCCTCGTCGGGCGTGATGAAGCAGCTCTCGCCCTGCCGCAGCAGCGTCGCCCCGGTGGCACCGACGAGCGTCACGACGCCCTCGGTGCAGATCGCGATCGACGGGCCGGACAGCGGTGCGACCCCGCCGGCACCGGTGCCGGCCGGACGGCCGTCCCCACTGACCCGGACGAGTGCGAACCCGACGCCCTCGGGCGCGAACCGGTCGACGGACGGTGCGAGGTGCTCGGGCGCGAGCAGCGGGACCGGGTGGGCCGTGAAGTCGAGCACGCGGAGCAGCTCCGGGACGTCGACGTGCTTCGGGGTGAGCCCCCCGCGCAGCACGTTGTCCGACGGCGCCATGAGCTCGATGCCGAGGCCGTCCAGGTAGGCGTGGATGTTCCCGGCCGGCAGGTACATCGCCTCGCCGCGGGCCAGCGTCACGCGGTGCATGAGCAACGAGACCACCACACCCGGGTCGCCGGCGTAGGACCGGGCCAGGTCGGCGGCGGTCGCGACGGCGGGGGCGACGTCGGTGTCCCCCGCCACGGCCTGCTGCGCGAGGTCGCCGACCGCCGCGATGACCGCCCGCGCGGAGTCATCGGTGTCCTCGAGCCAGCGCACGGTGTCCTCGAGGCCCTGCTGCAGGTGCACCACGAGCGGACCGAGTCGGCCCGTGCCGGCGTCGAGCGCGTCCACGTCGACGCGGACCTCGTCCACCGGGCGGAAGCCGCTGAGGGCCTCGAAGCGCTCGCTCAGCGCGACGACGAGCTCGGGCTTCGGGAACGGGTCCTTGTAGTTGCGCGCCGGGTCGTCGACCGGGATGCCGGCCGCCTCCTCACGGTCGAACCCCTCGCGCGCCTGCTCCGGCGTCGGGTGCGCCTGCAGGGACAGCGGCGCCGCCGCGGCGAGGACCTTGAGCAGGAACGGCAGCCCGGTCCGGCCGGCGCCGAGCGCGGTCGTCGGCTCGGCGGCGATCCAGTCGAGGACGGTGTCCGCACCGCCGACCGTCGCCGGGTTGACGACGACGCTCGGGCTGCCGGGGTGCGCGCCGAGCCAGAGCTCCGCCTGCGGGGCGCCCGTCACCGTCCGGCCGAGGAGCTCGGGGATGGCCGTGGTCGAGCCCCAGGCGTAGTCGCGCGGGGTGTTCGTGATGCCGAGGAACATGCCCCGAGCGTATCCGGCCGCGCGACGGCGTCCCTCCGGAGCCGGATCGGGGCGGTTCCGGGGCCACCGGCACTAACGTGTCCTCTCGTGACGAACACCTGGCCCCTGGCGCGCGGCCCCGTGGCCGAACGGGAGGCGTTCGCCCTCGCGGCCACCGTCCTGCTGACCCTGTCCGCCGGCGACGCCGTGCCGAACACGATCACCTGGTACGGCGCAGCGCTCGTCTGGGCGCTCGAGGGCGCGTGGGGCATCAGCGTGCTGGTGCGGGCCCGCCCGTCGTTCGCCCGGACCCCGCGGGCGCTCTGGCTGTTCCTCGCGTGGTGCCTGCTCTCCGTGGTCTGGTCGCACTGGCGGCCGGCGACCCTCGCGAGCATCGTCGCCCAGGTGGTCTGCGCCCTCGTGGCCTTCGCCATCGCGTCCACCCTCACCTGGCGTCGGGTCCTCGACGCCCTCAGCCTGGCGTTCCGGTGGGTGCTCGGGCTCTCGCTGCTCTTCGAGGCCGTCGTCGCCGTGGTCGTCCGCCACCCGATCGCACCGATCTGGACCGACTACGGCGACCGTCGGGTCCCGGACGCGTTCTACTCCTCCCGCGCCGAGCTCCTCACCGGCGGCCGGATCCAGGGGCTGCCGGGCAACGCGAACCTCCTGGCGATGGTCGCCCTGCTCGCGGCGATCGTCGTGGCCGTCCAGCTCGCCGAGGGCCGGATGCGCCGGACACGGGCGATCGGCTGGCTCGTCGTCGCCGGGGTCGTGACCGCCCTGACCCGCTCGAGCACGGTGCTCGTCGCCGCCCTCGTCGTCCTCGTCGTCCTGGCCCTCGCGCTGTGGATGCGCCGCGTGCCCACCGAGCGACGGGCACCGCGGTACGCGGCGATCGCCGGCGGCGTGGTGGTCGTGGTGGTCGGGGTCGTGCTGCTGCGGGACACGCTCGTCGCCGTGCTGGGCCGGTCCCCGGACCTCACCGGCCGCGGGACGATCTGGAAGGCCGTCTGGGGGCTCGTCGAGCAGCACCCGGTGCTCGGGTTCGGCTGGATCGGGTACTGGTGGCCGGACATCCCGCTGCTGGCGCACCTCGCTCCGCGCAACGGCGTCACCTACCTCCAGGCGCACGACGCCGCCCTCGACGTCTGGATGCAGACCGGGCTCATCGGGCTCGTGCTCTTCGCGGTGTACGTCGTCACCACGCTCAGCCGGTCCTGGGCCGGTGCCACCCGGGTGGGCTTCGGCCCCGACCTCGCCCCGCGGCCGTTCGACCCGGTGGGGCTGTTCCCGCTCCTCGTGGTCGTCGCGCTCCTGGTGCAGGCGGTCGCCGAGTCGCGCCTGCTCTACCAGGGCAACTGGGTCCTCTTCGCCCTGCTCGCGGTCAAGTCGCGCATCGTCCTGGTGACCGAGGAGCCCCCGTCGGTCGACGACGGGCCGCGCGTCCCGGTCGCCGCGCGTCGCTGACCGCGCGCCGGACCGTCGTCAGCGGTCGCGGAGCACGAGCGCGCACGGGACGTCCGCGGTCCACGACCCCGGCTGGGTCCGCACGACGACGACGGCGGACCGGTCCGCCCGGCAGGTCGCCTCGGCCCGCGTGACCTGCGGCGCCCACTCCGGCCCGGTGCTCCGCTGGGCGACGCCGGGCAGGTTCCCCACCCACGTGGCGACGACCACCGTGACCACGCACCAGCCGACGGCCGACAGGACCACGCGGAGCGCGCCTCCCGGCCTGGAGGCCCGGACCGCCGCCCGACGCCCGCTGCGGCCGGCTCGGGACGGCCGGTCGACGAGGACCGCCGCCGCGACCAGGACCGCGGCGCTGAGCAGCATGCCCGCGGCCGCCGCGTACCGGGACGGCGTCGCCGTGACGAGCACCGCGGGAGCGGCCTGCGACCACCGACCGTCGCCCGAGGCGTTGGCGAGGAGGGCCGCGGTCCAGACGGCGGCGGAGCCCGCGGCGAGCACCAGGGTGAGCGCGGCCGCGCGCCACCGGCCCTCGTGGACCGCCACGACCACGCCGAGGAGCACGAGACCGACCACCAGCACGGCCGGCACGGCGACCACCGCCCACCCGTGTGCGACGACGGCGCGCGCGACGGCGGCGACGTCCGCGTCCCAGAGGCCGCCGACGGTCTGCAGCGCCCAGCCGGCGACGACGTCGGCGGCGGCCGGGTCCCCGGGGGTCGAGGCACGGTCGGTGGTGAGGGCGGTGACGACCTGTGCGGCGCCCGACCCGAGCGCGGCGACCGTCACGGGCAGGGCGAGGAGGCGGTGGCCGCGGACGCGCTGCCCGTCGGGTGCCCGACCGGCCCGGACCGGGACCCAGGCGAGCACGAGGAGCGGCAGGGCGAACACCGCCTGCACCTCGGTCAGACCGACCAGGACCGCCACGCCGGCGAGGGTGCCGGCACCCCACCACGAGCGGGCTCGGTACGCGAAGAGCCACGGCGCGAGGACGAGTCCGGAGGTGTGCAGGTTCGCGGCGTTGCCGGACACCTCCCACGGTGCCGTCGGCAGCAGCACGGGGACGGCGGCGAGCAGGAGGCGGAGCGGCCAGGACGGCACGACGTCGCGTGCCAGGAGGAACACCGCGGCGCACACCGCGCCGGTCAGGAGGCAGCAGGTCGCCGACACGACGAGCGCGTACTCGCGGACCGGGGGCACGAGCGCGACGTCGACGACGAGCCGCGGCACCAGGTGCAGGTAGCCGGCGTAGGGGTGCAGGAGCGCCTCCACCGGTCCGAGGGCGAGCCGCTCGCGGAGGAACACCTCCCCGTCCTCGGCCCAGACCGTGCCCCGGGCGACCGGACCGAGCCGACCCCAGGCGACCCAGGCGGCGAGGAGCCCGACCACCGCCGCGGCGGGGGCCGTCCCGATGCCGTCCCGTGTCCGTCCCATCGCGCCAGACGGTAGTGCGCCATGCACGATCCGCGATGTCGCCGCTCCGCGACGGCGCAGGTCGCGTCCGGCGCGGTGCGCCAGTATGGACGGATGACGGACGCCCGGACGACGCGACGCGTGCTCGCGCGCCGGTACCTGTCCGCGTGGATCGGGTTCTCGGCCGGCGGACGGTTCAGCCAGGCGCTGGCCACGGCGATCGTGCTGTTCGCGTTCGGGGAGCCGACCGTGCGGGTCCTCGTCGGCACCGCGGGCACGTGGGCGGTGCTCGTCACGCTCGTCGTCCTCGCCGGCCTCAGTCTGCTCGGCCAGCGGTACCGGATCGAGTGGCACGGCGTCCTGCCGCTGTCCCTGCTCGCCTTCGTCGGCTACTGCGCGCTCAGCGTGCTCTGGAGCGAGTACTCCTGGGTCGCGCTCCGCGGCTTCGCCGAGACCGTCGGCTTCGTCGGACTCGGGCTGTACCTCGCGCTCGGCCGGGACCTCGTCCAGGTGATCCGCGCGTGCGGAGACGCCTTCCGGGTCCTGCTCGTCGTCGCCCTCGGGCTCGAGGTGCTCGCCGGGCTCGTGCTCGACGTCCCCTTCCCCGCGTTCGGCATCCACGGCGACATCGCCTACGGCGGCCCGATCCAGGGCATCGGCGGGACGCGCAACGTGATGGGGTTCGTCGCGGCGACGGCGCTCGTCACCTTCGTCGTCGAGTACCTCACCCGGTCGGTCCCGCGTTGGCGGGCCATCGGGTCCACCGCCCTCGCGGTGGTCACGCTCATGCTCGTGCAGTCGCCGATCACCGGGCTCGCGATGATCGCCCTCGCGGTCGCCGCCCTCGCGATGTGGTCCCTGCGGCACGCGCGACCGACCGCACGCCCGGTCGTCAACACGGTGCTCGGCGCGGCCGTCGTCGCGATCGGCGCGGTGCTCGTCATCGCCCGGGACCGCGTCCTGCCCGAGATCGGTGCCGCGGGCGGCACGTCGACCCGGCTCGCCCTGTGGGCGCAGATCCGCGTCTTCATCGAGCAGCACCCGGTCCAGGGCTGGGGCTGGGTGGGCACCTGGCCGAGCGAGCCGGTCGTCCCCTACGTCACGTTCATCGACCCGTCCGGCGCCCGCTTCACCTCCGGGCTCGACGTCGTCGTCGACGCCTGGCTGCAGATCGGCCTCGCGGGGATGCTCCTGCTGGTGGCCGCCGCCGCGCTCGCCTTCGCCCGCTCCTGGGTCACCGCGACGACCTACCCGGGTGTCGCGTACGTCTGGCCCGCCGCCGTGCTCGTGCTCCTCGGCGTGACGAGCACGGCCGAGAGCACGCTGCTGCACGGTGCCGGCCTCATGGTGTTCGTCACCGTGCTCGTGGTGTCCGCCCGGCGGCGGTCGTGGCGGCGGCGTCTGCCGCACCTCTGAGCCGCTGCCGGGGACCCCGACGGACCTGGGTCAGGAGCGCTGCAGGCGGAGCCGGCGCTGCACTCCCCACAGGGTCGTGCGGAGCATGGCCTCGACGACGATCGCCTGGCTCATCTTCGACACCCCGTGTACCCGGTCGCGGAAGCGGATGGGGACCTCGACGATGCGGCCCCCGAGGTCGTGCACGCGGAGCGTCATGTCGACCTGGAAGCAGTAGCCCTTCGAGTCGACCGCGTCGAGGTCCATCCGCGCGATCGCCTCGGCGCGGTAGACCCGGAAGCCGGCGGTGATGTCCCGCACGTCGAGTCCGAGGACGACCCGCGCGTAGGCGTTGCCCCCACGGCTGAGGAACTCACGGTGCCGCGGCCAGTCGACGACCGAGCCGCCGGGCGTCCACCGGGAACCGATGGCGAGCTGCACGTCGTCGGCCGGGTCCGCGTCGACCACCGCGGCGATGAGCGCGGGCAGGCGGTCGGCGGGGTGCGAGCCGTCGGCGTCCATCTCGACGAGCAGGTCGAACCCCCGCTCGAGTCCCCACCGGAAGCCGGCGACGTACGCGGTGCCGAGCCCGAGCTTCCCCGTGCGGCGGAGCAGGTGCACGCGCTCGTCCTGGGCTGCGATCGTGGCGACGAGGTCACCGGTGCCGTCGGGGCTCCCGTCGTCGACGACGAGCACGTTCGCGGTCGGGACCGCCTGCAGGACGACGTCGAGGATCGTGCGGACGTTCTCGGCCTCGTCGTAGGTCGGGATGACGACCAGCGGGCGCGCCGCGGTCATCGTGCGGAGGACCCGTCGGATGCGTCGCGGGCGGGCAGGACGCGGCTGGCGACGTCCTCGGGGGTGCCCTGCTCGGGCGCGGAGTGGTCGAGCGGGAGCCGTCGCTCCGAGCGGCCGGGCGCCGAGTAGGTCAGGTAGTTGAGGCGACTGGTCTCCCGACGCAGCCGGGTGATGCCCTCGAGGATGAACCCGAGGATCCAGGTCAGGAACGCGATCACCATGAGCGACGCCGCCAGGAACGCGGTCGGGAACCGCGGCACGAGTCCGGTCTCGCCGTACTCGACGAACAGCGGGATCGCGAGCACCAGGGCCACGAGCGCGAACACGGCGCCGATGAGGCCGTGGAACAGCACCGGACGCTCGAAGCGGATCAGGTGCGCGATGAGCGACAGGATCTTGAAGCCGTCGCTGTAGGTGTTGAGCTTCGACTCGGTGCCCTCCGCGCGGTCGCGGAAGCCGACGGGGACCTCGGTGTGCGGGACACGCAGGTTCATCACGTGCACGGTCAGCTCGGTCTCGGTCTCGAACTCGCGCGAGAGCGCCGGGAACGACTTGACGAAGCGGCGGGACATCACGCGGTAGCCGCTGAGCATGTCGGAGACCGGCGTGCCGAAGAGCCGACCGACGACGCGGTTGAACGCGCGGTTGCCGGCCTCGTGCCCCGGGCGGTAGGCCGTCGACGAGGGGTCGTCCTGGCGCACGCCGAGGATGTGGTCGTACGGTCCCTCGAGGAGGGTGCGGATCATCTCCGGCGCCGCCGCGGCGTCGTAGGTGTCGTCGCCGTCGATCATCAGGTAGACGTCGGCGTCGATGTCACCGAACGCGCGGCGGATGACGTTGCCCTTGCCCTTGGTGTGCTCGTAGCGCACCTCGGCGCCGGCGCGACGGGCTTCCTCGTCCGTGCCGTCGCTGCTGTTGTTGTCGTACACGTAGACGTGGATCCCCGGCACGGCGGCCTTGAGGTCCGTCACCACCTTGTGGATCGCGGGTGCCTCGTTGTGGCAGGGAACGATCGCAGCGATGACGAGGTCGTCGGGAGTCACGGGATAGGGTCCTTCAGCGGTCGCGGATCCGTCGAGCGGCTGGGGCCCAGGTCGCGGAACCCCTGCGAGAGGCTAACAGTTCCCCGGGTGGTCGGCGGCGCCACACCCCGGGCGGAGAGGACAGCGTGGAGACAGCAGCGGAGCGGATCGTCGGGCACCTGCGGCGCGGGGGCTCGTTCCTCGTCGTCGGCGGGATCGGCTTCGTGGTCGACGCGCTCGTCTACAACGCCCTGGTGTTCTGGGGCGGGCACGGGCCGCTGTTCGCACTCCCCCTGGTCGGGAAGGTCATCGCCGTCGCCTCGGCGAGCGTCGTGACCTACTTCGGCAGCCGGCTCTGGACCTACCGCGACCGCTCCGGCGGCCAGACCCTGCGGAGCTTCCTCGTGTTCGCGCTCCTCAACGTGATCGCGATCGTCCTGCAGCTCGGCTGCCTCGCGGTATCGCGGTACCTGCTGCACCTCGACTCGCCGCTGGCCGACAACGTCTCCGGCACCCTCGTCGGGCAGGCGGTGGCCACGGTGTTCCGCTACGTCGCGTACGGCCGGTTCGTCTTCCCGGACGACGAGGACGCCGCGGACGAAGCCGTCGCCGACGTCGTCTGACGGGCACCGCGACGCGACGGCCGGGCCGGGCCCGGTCCGCCGCGCCGACGGTCAGCGCTCGTCGACCCGGTAGATCCAGAGCGACTGCTGGCCCTGGGTCACCTCGCGCACCTCGGAGATGCAGCTGTCGGTGACGGGCTGGTCGGACAGCACGTACTGCACGTTCTGCTGGGCGAACCGGCTGCAGCCGTCGAACGACACCTGGATCTGGTCACGGACCGGCAGCGACAGCTGCGGGGCGCCGTCCCCGTCACGCCAGTTCACGTTCGCGAGACGGTTCCAGATCTCCTCGAAGCGGCCCGAGGGGTCGATCTCGTGCCACATCTCCTCCGGCGGGTACGTCTGCACGCCGTTGTAGGAGTGCGCCCCGGTCTCCAGGAGCATCGCCGTCGGCACGTACCCGCCGATCCCGACCCACCGGGCATCCGGCTGTCGGTCGACGATCTCGCCCACGGCGACCCCGGCGTCGGTCTGCGTCGCCAGGTCGAACACACCGCGGTACAGCGGGTTCGTCCCGCCGCCGACCACGACCGCCGCCGCGAGCAGCAGCAGGGCACCCGGGGCCACCCACCGGCGCGCGATGAGCAGGACGGCGACGGCGAGCACCACCACGACGAGCCGCCAGGCGTGCGAGGCGCCGAGCACGTCCGCCCCGCCGATGCGCAGGCCGATGTAGACGAAGCCGGCGCTCCCGAGCACGAGGACCGGCCCGTACCCGGCGATGCCCCACGGCGTCCGGGAGCGCGTCGGCACGACGGCGGTCCGGACCTCGGGGTCCTGGTCGTCGCGCGCCGGCTCGTCGGCCGGACGGGTTCCCACCCCGGCGTCGAGGCGCGACGCGACGAGGACCACCCCGACGAGCCCGAGCAGGTCGAACGCGAGGCGGAGGCGGGCGTCCGTGCTGCGGTCGAGCAGCAGCAGGTGGGCGAGCGCGTCCCAGTGCGGTACCAGCAGGAAGGCGAAGAGGACCCCGAGCACCACGACGGTCGCGAGCACCGGCCAGTCCAGCGCGCGGCGCCGCCGGAGTCCGGCCCACAGGACCCAGAGCAGGGCGGGCACCAGGAACACGACGACCATCAGCGGCGCGGCCGCCTCGGACTGGTTCACCGACAGGCCGCCGACCGCGCCGTACTGCAGCGACCGCTGGAAGGGCCCGCTGAACAGCGCGCTCAACCCCTCGACGCTCGTGGCACCGGTGCGTTCGAGACGCTGCCCCGGGTACACGGTCCCGAGCACGGCCGTGATCGTGTCGAGTCGCGTGAGCGCCCACACGCCGATGACGGCCACCGACCCGACGGCTGCGAGGGCGAGCGGGACGAGGCGACCGAGCGTCCGTCGCCAGGTCGTGCCCGGCGTGCGCAGCCGCTCGATGAGGAACCCGACCGCCAGGGCGACCAGGACGACCGCGGCGGGGACCATGTACGGGACGTAGATGCTCATCACCATCGTGACGGTGAGGTACCCGGTGACCGCGGCGGCGACCACGACGGGCCAGCGCCGCCGGGACCGGAAGGCCCACAGCACCGCGGTGAGCCCGCTGAACGCCCAGGCCACCGGCCAGATGGTCGTCGGCAGGAACCACCACTGGACCATCGGCGACAGGCAGAGGGCGATCGCCAGGAACGCGGCGGTCGCGGGGCGGCGCGGCATGACCGTCACCGCGAAGACGTAGGCGGCGACCAGCGCGGCCAGCACCGGCAGCCACCAGCGCACCGCCATGCCCTGGTCGAGCGGCAGGAAGAGGAAGCCGAGGACGTGCGGTCGGAAGACGCTGGACCAGTCCCAGGTGGGCAGGTCGTTCTGGATGGTGGCGTCCATGCCGCCCGGGAACGACTGGTTCACGACCGGGAAGCCCTCGCGGATCTGCGAGAGGACCCAGCTCGACTGCACGAGCCACTCGTCACTGCGGATGCCGCGGGGTTGCCCGGCGAGCAGGTCCGGGTCGTGGCCGCCGGACCCGAAGGACTGCCAGTACACGCCGCTGGAGTTCCCCGAGATGCCGAGCGCGACGAGGACCACGACGATCAGCAGCGCCACGACCGGGAAGCCGAGGAGCACGACGGGGTTCGGCATGCCGGATGGCCGCGGTGCGACCACCCGCTGCCAGGCGGCCTCCGCGCGCACCCACGCGGCGACCACGCGGTGGTCGGATCGGGATCGGTCGGCGGTGGTACGGCTCACGCGGCGGGTCTCTCGGTTCGGGTTCGGTGGTCGTCGCCGACCCCCGGCGTCGCACGGACGGGACGGCGCGGATCGACGACGACCCCCGCCCTCACCGGACGGTGACGGCCTGGCAGCCGAGCAGGACGTTCTTCCCGGCCCCGACATTTATCGCATACGAGCACACGGTGTGCGAACCGGCTCGCGCGGTGAACGACTGGTTGATCCCGTGCGCCGCCCCCGCGGCGGGGAAGACCCGGGCGATGTCCGACCGTGCGGCGTTCGCAGGGCCGGATGCGACGCCCGCGCCGTCGAGGTAGGTGTCGACGCGCAGCGCTGTCGTCTGCTGGTCCGGGTCGATCGTCCACCCGTTCACCTGCACACGGCCCGCCGCCGGCGACGCCGCGTCCATCCCGCCGGACGGCGAGGAGCTGGCGGCGATCGTCACGGTCGAGCAGCCGAGGGCGGTGTCCGAACCGCCGGCGACGTTCACCGCGGTGACGCAGATGGTGTGGGACCCGGGGGTGAGGTCGTAGACCGCGTTGATCCCGTGGTTCGGTCCCGCCGCCGGGTACACCCGACCGACGTCGCTGCGCAGGCTGTTCGCCGTCGAGGTGCCGACCTGGACGCCGTCGACGGCGACCCGGACCTGCAGCGGGGCCGCGGTGTCGGGGTCGATCGTCCAGCCGTTCACGGTCGCGGTCGAACCGCTCGTCGTGACGTCCATGCCACCGAAGGGCGAGGTGTCCGCGACGGTGACGGTGGCGCAGCCGAGTCGGGTCGGACCGCCCGGGGCGACCATGTCCAGGCCGTACGCGCACACCTGGTGGGTGCCACCGGTGGCGGCGACGGTGGTCGCGATGCCGTGCCGGTCGCCGTAGTTCACGTAGTGGCGCGCGACGTCGGGCCGGGACGCGTCGGCGTTCGAGCGGCTGGCCAGCACGTCGTCGACGTAGACGTCGACCACGACGGGTGCCGCGGTGTCCGGGTCGATGGACCACCCGTTCACGGTGATCTTCCCCGCGGTGGTCGAGGAGGCGTCCATGCCGCCGAACGGGGACCCGGTGGACACGGCCACCGTCCGGCAGGACCCGATCTGGGCGTTGGACCCGGAGCCGACGTTGATGCCGACGGCGCAGATCGAGTGGGTGCCGCCGCCGACGGTCAGGGTGCTGAGGATGCCGTGGTCGTTCCCGGCCCCTGCGTACTGCTGTCCGACGTCGGGGCGGGAGGCGTTCGCGGGCAGGGTGCCGAGCAGCTTGCCGTCGGAGTACCACTGCACCTGCACGGTCTGGGTCTTCGCGTTCGGGTCGATCGCCCAGCCGCTGACCTGCACGTACCCCGGGCCGTACTGCACGGCGTCGATGGCGCCGAAGGGGTTGTCCGCCGTCGAGACCCCGAACCAGTCGTTGTAGAGGCGCCAGAAGTTGCGGTTGCCGTACGCGGAGCAGGAGTCGCCGGTGCCGTAGAGGTTGGTCAGCGCGGCCTGGTTCGGCGTGTACGGCGTGTAGTAGTACAGCGCGGCGGTCGCCTTGTTCTGGATGTACACGGTCTTCGTGCCGCACCCGGCGTTCGGGTTGTACTGCACGGCACGGTTCGCACCGGGGCCGAACCAGGTGAAGTAGTTGCTCGTGCCGGCGGGGTTGCCGTAGCGCTTCCACTGCCACGACGCCCAGTACACCTGGTTGCCGACGCCGCCGTAGGCCGGGTCGCACCCGCCGTTGGCGCTGTCCGGGCAGGCGTAGCCCATGGCACGGTCCAGCCGTCCGGCCGACGGGCCGCGCGCGGTGGAGCCGTTCACGAGGGTCTGCTCCTTCTGGAGCGTGACGATGATGACCTTCGGGTTGATCCCGCACGCGGCGCCCACGCGGGCGATGACCTGCGCGGCGGAGAGCGACGACCCACCGGTGACGGCGTTGCACATGGCGTCGGCGCCGTGGCTGTTCAGGGAGAAGCGTCCGACGTTGAGGCAGGAGCTGTTCGAGCAGGTCCCGATCTGGGCGTCGAGGAACGTCTGGATCTGGGACTCGTTCATCCCGGACCCGTTGTAGAACTCGGCGTCCGGGATGATGTTGCCCGGGTCGAACTGCGATCCGCTGAGTGCGGACGCCCGGTCTTGGGAGGCCTGCGGCCCCGCGATCTGGAACCCGACGAGGATGCTCGCGACGGCGAGCACGCTCGAGAGGACGGCGATGGCCTTCTGCACGACGGGGGCCTCCTGGGCGGCGGGTCGGTGTGGTTGGCACGCGGCCTGCGGCGCGCGGTCGGTCGGGCCCTGTCCTGACCGGGTCACACGTGTACCGGAAGGCTACCTGGATCACAGTGGCCACACAGCCCCCACCGCTGCCCCCGAACGGGAGGCACGCTCACCGCCGTCGCGCGGCGCACCGTCCCCACGCCGGGCGCCCGGTGACCGCTCAGTCGGTGGCGAGCAGGGTCTCGACCCGACGGCGTGCCGCCGCGTCGGCGGCGTCCGACCGACGAAGCCGGCGGGCGTGGCGGAGGACGGCAGGGGCCTCCCGGACGAGGCGTCGCCACGCACCGGGCGAGAGCTGCGCCGCCCGCGGTCGGAGGAGGTCGCGCGCCAGCCGGGCCGCGGTGCGTCCGGCGACCCGGGCGACGAGCCCGGCCGACCCGTTGCGCGCGACGACCGCGAGGCGGTTGCGCATGCTCTGGTAGCGCACCAGCGGGGAGTCGCTGCCGGAACTCGCCGCGTGCCGGTGCACCACGACGGCGTCCGGGGCGTACCGGACCTCGTGGCCCGCGAGCCGTAGGCGCCACGCGAGGTCGAGGTCCTCGTAGTACATGAAGAGCGAGGGGTCGAACCCACCCACCTCGGCGAGCGGACCGCGCCGGAGGAACGCCGCGCCGCCGGAGAACCCGAACAGCGGCGCGGACTCGGGCGCGTCGTCCAGCGGTCGGAGCCAGTCGCGGTCACGGCCGTTGCCGGACCGGTCGAGCACCACGCCCGTGCCGTTGACGAGCGTCTGACCGGTCTCGGCCCGGCGCCAGCGCAGGCCGTCCGCCGCGACGAGGTCGTCCGCCGACCGGGACTCCCCCGGTGCCACCGGGACGAACCGCCCCTCGAGGACGACGGTCGCGGCGACGGCGGCGACCCGGGGACCGCCGGCGGCGAGGACGGCGAGCCCGCGGTCGAGGAAGCCGTGGTCGGCGACGGCGTCGTTGTTCACGAGCACGAGCACCTCGCCCGTCGCCGCGGCGATCCCCCGTGCGACCCCGCCCGCGAACCCGGCGTTGGTCGGCTCGGCGACGACGACCACGTCGGGGTGGTCGGCACGGTAGGCGGCGACCGTCCGGTCGTCCGCCTCGTTCACGACGAGGACCACCTCGACCGACGCGTCGACGCGCTGGGAGAGCACGGACGCGAGGGCCCGGCGGGTGAGCTCGGGCTGGTGCCAGTCGACGATGATGACGGAGACGTCCACGACGCCAGTCTCCCAGGTCGCCCGGACCGGGGAGGCCGCGTCGGTATAGTTGGCCCCGCCTTCCGAGGCACCACCGCCAGCCGACGTATGGAGTCCCATCCGTGTCCACCTCTGCTCCCCGCGTTTCCGTCGTGGTCATCAACTTCCGTGGCACGGACGACACGCTCGAGTGCATCGCCCGGCTGAGCGAGGTCGACTGGCCGGCTGACCGCCTCGAGATCGTCGTCGTCGAGAACGGCTCCGGCGACGACAGCGAGCAGCGACTCCGCGCCGCGCTCGGCACCCAGCAGAACGTGAAGATCATCGTCTCCGCGGAGAACCTCGGGTTCACCGGTGGCAGCAACCTCGGCGCCCGCGAGGCCAGCGGCGACGTCGTCGCGTTCCTCAACAACGACGCCAAGCCGGACGTCAACTGGGTGAAGGAGGGCATCGCCGGGT
Source organism: Microbacteriaceae bacterium PS02332 (assembly GCA_029959645.1). Lineage (GTDB taxonomy): Bacteria > Actinomycetota > Actinomycetes > Actinomycetales > Microbacteriaceae > Curtobacterium. The sequence goes on from JASCOJ010000001.1 coordinate 29,341, forward strand.
TCGCGCCGAGCCCCCGGGTCGCCGCGGTCGCCAGCAAGGTGCTCGACTGGGAGGGCAAGACGATCGACTTCGTCGAGTCCGGGCTCTCCTGGTTCGGCATGGGCTACAAGAACCACATCGCCGAGCTCGACGACGGACGCTTCGACGCCCCGCAGGACCTGCTGTTCGGCACCGGCTCCGCGCTCTTCGTCCGTCGTGAGGTCTTCCTCGAGGTCGGCGGCTTCGACGAGGGCCTGTTCATGTTCTACGACGACGTGGACCTCGGCTGGCGACTCAACCTGCTCGGCTACCGCGTCCGGTTCGCCCCGCGCTCGGTCGTCTACCACAAGCACCACGGCTCGATGAAGTCGTTCGGCGACCACCGCGAGATGTACCTGCTCGAGCGGAATGCCCTGCACCTGCTCTACAAGAACCTGTCCGACGAGAACCTCGGCACCTTCCTGCCCGCGGCGCTCGCGCTGCTCGCCCGTCGCGCCGTCGCGAAGAGCGGTCGCGACTCCGAGGAGTTCGACATCCGCCGCTTCACCGGGGCGCCGGACGAGTTCGACCCGACGACGCCGATGTCGAAGGAGGCGGTGGCCGGGCTCTACGCACTCGACCAGTTCGTCTCCGACCTCCCCCGCCTGTCGGAGGAGCGCCGCCGCATCCAGGGGCAGCGCGTGAAGACCGACAAGGAGGTGTTCCGCCTGTTCGGCGACGCCTTCAAGCCGCTCTTCGAGGACGGCTACTTCCTCGAGGGGTACCAGGCGATCATCGAGGCCTTCGACGTCGAGCAGCCGATGCACCGCACGCGTGTGCTCGTCATCACCGGCGACGCGCTCGGCGAGAAGATGGCCGGGCCGGGCATGCGGGCCTGGAAGATCGCGGAGGCGCTCAGCGAGCACAACGACGTCCGCCTCGTCACGTGGAACGTCGCGAACCGCAAGACCGACCGCTTCGAGGTGTCCCGCGTCCCGCTCCAGCACGAGCGCGCGATGCGCGAGCACGAGGAGTGGGCCGACGTCATCTTCTTCCAGGGCTACGCGCTCCACCACTTCCAGACGCTGCAGCAGTCGAACAAGACCATGGTCGTCGACCTCTACGACCCGATGCACCTCGAGCAGCTCGAGCAGGCGCGGGACAACGGCGACGTCGGCTGGCGCAACCAGGTGACCAGCACCACCGAGGTCATCAACCGCCAGCTCGAGCGCGGCGACTTCTTCCTCTGCGCCTCCGAGCGGCAGCGCCTGTTCTGGCTCGGTCAGCTCGCCGGCGTCGGCCGGGTGAACCCGGACAACTACCTCGCCGACGACAACCTCGGCAAGCTCATCGCGATCGCGCCGTTCGGCATGGACTCGACGCCGCCGGAGCACCAGCGCAAGGCGATCCGCGGTGTCACGCCGGGCATCGGCGAGGACGACAAGGTCGTCATCTGGGGCGGCGGCATCTACAACTGGTTCGACACCCCGTCGCTCGTCCGTGCGGTCGCCAAGGTCGCCGAGACGCACGACGACATCCGCCTGTTCTTCCTCGGAGTGGCGCACCCGAACCCGGACGTGCCCGAGATGGCGATCGTCTCGGAGACCCGTCGGATCAGCGACCAGCTCGGCCTGACGAACAAGCACGTGTTCTTCAACGAGCAGTGGGTCGCGCTCGACGACCGCCAGAACTACCTGCTCGAGGCGGACGCCGGCGTGAGCACGCACTTCGCGCACATCGAGACCACCTTCTCGTTCCGCACGCGCATCCTCGACTACATGTGGGCCAACCTGCCCATCGTCACCACGGACGGCGACAGCTTCGGCGACCTCGTGGCCGCCGAGGGCATGGGCGTGGCCGTGAAGGAGCGGGACGTCGACGGCCTCGCCGCGGCCCTCGAGTCGATGCTGTACGACCCCGAGGCCGCGCAGGCCGCCCGCGACGCGGTGAGCCGTGTCCGCGCCGACTTCACCTGGGAGAAGGCCCTCGCGCCGCTCGTCGAGTTCTGCAAGGACCCGCACGTCGCCGCCGACCGGGCACACCAGGTCGCGGTGCCGTCGGGCTCCGTCGCCGCTGCCGGGCGCACCCGCGTCCAGCTCAGCCCGGCGCGGCAGCGTGAACTGCAGTTCCACCAGATCGCGAACAGCCGCCACGGCATCTCCCGCGACGTCCGCCTCGCCACGTGGTACCTCCGCGAGAACGGCGTGTCCGGGCTCCGCGACAAGGTGCAGAACCGCGTGCGCATCATGCGGGAGAGCAAGAACGGGCGCTGACGTCCGGCGGCCGGTCACGGCCACCGTTGTACAGTTGTCCGTCGCCCGCGTCGAATGTGAGGACCACCTTTGAGCAACATCGTCACCGAGCGGTTCGAGCGCCTCCGGCAGGAACGGATGGTCCCGGCCGGTCGCCCAGCCACGGCCGTCGTCGGATCGCTCCGCGAGATCGTCGCGCACCGGCAGCTGCTCGACCTGCTGATCCGCCGCGACCTGAAGTCCCGGTACAAGGACAGCGCCCTCGGGTTCGCCTGGACCCTGATCCGGCCGCTCGTGCAGCTGGCGATCTACTACTTCGTGCTCGGCAAGATCCTCGGCGCCTCCCGGAACATCCCCGAGTTCGCCGTCTACGTGTTCGCCGGGCTGACCCTCTACGGGCTCTTCAGCGAGATCGTGGCCGCGGGGACGGCGTCGATCGTCTCGAACGCCGGCCTGATCAAGAAGATCTACCTGCCGCGGGAGATCTACCCCCTGGCGAGCGTCGGTGCGGCGCTGTTCAACTTCGGTGTGCAGCTCGTCGTGCTCCTCGTCGCGACGGTCCTGCAGAGCGGTACGGCGTGGATCCGTCCCGACCTGCTCTACTTCTTCCCGTCGACGCTCGTCATCCTCATCTGGGCGACGGCGCTGGCGCTGCTCCTCGCGGCCGCGAACGTCTACCTGCGCGACATGCAGTACCTCGTCGAGGTCCTCGTGCTCCTGCTCATGTGGGCCTCCCCCATCGTCTACAGCTGGCAGCAGGTCGCGAACGCCGCGCCGCAGTGGCTGCTGAACATCTACACGGCCAACCCGATCACCCTCGCCGTCCTCGGCTTCCACCGGGCGTTCTGGACCGCCGGCCCCGACTCCGAGTACCCCGCGCACCTGCTGCTGCGACTCGTCGTCGTCGGCGTGATCGGACTCGTCGCCCTCCTGCTCTGCCAGCGCGTGTTCGCCAAGCTGCAGGGCAACTTCGCCCAGGAGATCTGACCCGATGAGCATCGACATGGACACCAGCCAGGAGACCCGCTCCCCCTTCTCGGGCGCCCCCGCCGTCGTCACGGTGAAGAACGTCTCGAAGCGCTTCACGATCCGGAAGGACAACTCGCTCAAGGAGCGGGTCGTCACCCTGGGTCGCGCCGGACGCCGGCACAGCGAGGACTTCTGGGCGCTGAAGGACATCAGCCTCGACATCCCCGCCGGCACGACCATCGGGCTGCTCGGGCCGAACGGCTCCGGCAAGTCGACCCTGCTCAAGACCATCGGCGGCATCCTCGAGCCGACGACCGGGTCCGTCGAGCGCCGCGGTCGTCTGGCGGCCCTCATCGAGCTCGGCGCCGGGTTCCACCCCGACCTCACCGGGCGCGAGAACGTCTACCTGAACGCCGCGATCCTCGGCCAGACGCAGGAGGAGACCGAGGAGCGCTTCGACGACATCCTGCAGTTCTCCGGCATCGGCGACTTCATCGACACCCAGGTGAAGTTCTACTCATCCGGCATGTACGTGCGACTCGCCTTCGCGGTCGCGATCAACACCGATCCGGACGTGCTGCTCGTCGACGAGGTCCTGGCCGTCGGTGACGAGCAGTTCCAGAAGAAGTGCCTCGACAAGATCCGTGAGTTCCAGGCGCAGGGTCGGACGATCATCCTGGTGTCGCACTCGCTCGGCCAGGTGCAGGAGCTCTGCGACTCGGCGGTGGTGCTGCACCACGGCGAGGTCAAGTTCCAGGGGTCGGCCCGACTCGCGGTGAAGAACTTCCGCGAGATCCTCGAGGGGCGCCGCGTGGCCGAGGCCGAGGCCGCGCACCCGGAGGAGGACGCCAACCCCGGGAAGGTCGAGCGCGTCGAGCTCGAGATCCCGGGCCGGGCGCCGGGTGCCGAGCACCACCACGGCGACGACCTCGTCGTGCGTGCCACCTTCTCGCACACCGACGTCCTGCCGGCGTGGCACTGCGGCATCAAGATCGAGAACCACCTCGGGCACCCCGCATTCGGCGTGGACAGCCGCATGCTCAAGACGGTCCACGAGCCGCTCGACGGGTCCGCCACGATCGAGTGGCGCCTGACCGACCTGCGGCTCGGCGGCGGCCAGTACTTCGTGCACGTCTTCCTCGCCAAGCCCAACGGGGAGCACATCGTCATCGAACGCGAGGCCGCACGGTTCGTGGTCGTCGACGAGGACACGCAGTCGGGCATCGCCTGGACGCAGACCGCCGAGCGCCAGATCAAGGGCTGACGTTGCAGGACCTGCCGGTGCTGGTCGACGCGACGTCGATCCCGCCGAACCGCGGTGGCGTGGCCCGGTACATCTCGGGCCTCCTCGCCGGGCTCGTCGATCTCGACCTCCGCGTCGACGTGGTCGCGAAGCCCGGCGACGTCGCCTGGCTCCGCGGGCTCGCGCCGACGCACCGGTACCACGCCGCGCCGAGCTGGACGGCATCGCGTCCGCTGCGCCTGGTGTGGGAGCAGACCGGACTCGCCGCCCTGACCCGACGTGTCGGGGCCGCGGTCCTGCACAGCCCGCACTACACGTTCCCGGTGGTCCGGGCCTCCCGGACGGTCGTCACGCTGCACGACGCGACGTTCTTCAGCGACCCGGAGGCGCACTCGGCGCTCAAGGTGCGGTTCTTCCGCGCCTGGACGCGGCTCGCCCGCAGGGCCGCCCGCGCGACGGTGGCACCGAGCGCCGCGACGGTCCGCGAGCTCGACCGGCTCGCCGGCCGCTCCCGCCGGGCGACCGTCGTCGCGCACCTCGGTGTCGACCGAGCCCTGTTCCACCCGCCGTCGGACGCCGACGTGGCCGCGTTCCGGGCAGCGCACGGGCTCGCCGACGACGACTGGATCGCGTTCCTCGGTACGGTCGAGCCGCGCAAGCGCGTCCCGGCGCTCATCGCGGCGCACCGTGCGCTGACCGCCGAGCGCACGGACGTCCCGGCGCTGCTCGTGGCGGGCGGCCTCGGCTGGGACGACGCGGCGGCGCACGAGCTCACCGCCGTGGGCGACGAGCCCGGAGCCCCGCTCCGGTACCTCGGCTACCTGCCGGTCGACGAGCTCCGCGCGTTCCTCGGCGGTGCCCGCGTCGTGGCCTACCCGAGCATCGCCGAGGGCTTCGGGCTGCCGGTGCTCGAGGCGATGGCCTCGGGGGCGGACGTCCTGACGACGGACCGCCTGGCGATCCCCGAGGTCGGCGGTGACGCCGTGACCTACACCGACCCGGACGCCGAGCCGATCCACGACGCCCTCGCCCGGCTGCTGGACGGCAGCGCCGCCCACCGTGACGACCGGGTGGCGCGCGCTCGGCGCCGTGCCGACACGTTCACCTGGGCAGCCTGCGCCGAGGCGCACCTCGGGGTCTACCGGTGAGCGCCACCGCGGGACGGAGCGGCGCCGCGATCGTCACCGTCTCGTACAACTCGGCCGACGTCCTGCCCGCGTTCCTCGCCTCCGTCGCGGCCGCGAGCGCGGACGAGGTCCCGGTGGTGGTCGCCGACAACGCCTCGAGCGACGCCGAGGGCCTCCGTGCCCTGACCGAGTCGGCAGGCGCGGTGTTCCTCCCCCTCGGCGAGAACCGCGGCTACGGCGCCGCGGTCAACCGCGCCGTGGCCACGCTCGGGCCGGATGTCCGCTGGGTCCTGGTGTCGAACCCGGACGTCGTCCTCGAGCCCGGCGCGCTCGACCGCCTCGTCGCGACCGCCGAGGCCGACCCGACCATCGGTGCCGTCGGCCCGCGTCTGCTCGAGCCGACGGGCGAGGTCTACCCGTCCGCGCGGCTCGTGCCGTCGCTGCGCACCGGACTCGGCCACGCGGTGTTCGCGAACGTCTGGCCGGACAACCCCTGGACCCGGCGGTACCGCCAGGACGGCGACCACGACGGACGCCGCGACACCGGGTGGCTGTCCGGTGCCTGCGTCCTCGTCCGGCGCGACGTGTTCGAGGAACTCGGCGGCTTCGACGAGGGCTACTTCATGTACTTCGAGGACGTCGACCTCGGGTGGCGGATCGGCCGCACGGGCCGCCGCAACGTGTACGAACCGGCTGCCACCGCGACCCACATCGGTGGCACGGCCACGCAGGGCGCGTCGGAGCGGATGCGCCGCGCCCACCACGAGAGCGCCTACCGGTTCCTCGCGCAGAAGTACCCGGCCTGGTGGCTCTGGCCACTCCGGATCGCGCTGCGGACCGCCCTCGCCGTGCGCGCCCACGCGACGCACACGCGCTGACACGGTACCGTCGCTCGACCCGCCCAGCCGAACCCGAACCCGAACCCGAACCGGGAGCCCGACCATGATCCTCGCCGTCACCCTGATGGTCCGCGACGAAGCGGACGTCATCCCCGCCTGGCTCGACCACCACGTGGCGCAGGGGTTCGACGTCTTCGTCATCACCGACAACGGATCGGTCGACGGCACCACCGAACTGCTCACCGCCTTCGCCGAGCGGGACGACGTCACGGTCGACCTGCGCCACGACCCGGTGCACCGGAAGCAGCAGGGGGTCGTCGTCACCGGCATGGCCCGCGACGCGGCGACCACCCACGGCGCGGACTGGGTCGTCAACGCCGACGCGGACGAGTTCATCCTGCCGGTCGACCGCACGCTGACCGTCCGGGAGGTCTTCGCGCAGCTCGACCCGGCGATCGGCGCGTTCACCGTCCCGGTCGTGAACCTCACCGGCATGCTCGCCGAGTCCGGCGGCGGGATCGAGCGGCTGCACTGGCGCGACGAGCGGTCGCTGGCGGAGCTCGAGGCGATCGGCCTGATCGGCCCGCCGAGCACGAACGCCGTGCACGTGGGTGACCCGGACGTCGTCGTGGTGCAGGGCAACCACCAGGTCAGCGTCGCGAACGGTGCACCCGTCCCCGCGGGCCTCGAGCTCGAGGTCCTGCACCTGCCGTGGCGCTCGTGGGCGCAGTACGAGCACCGCGTCGACGTGAGCGGCCGTGCGTACGAGGCGAACCCCGACCTGACCCCGAGTCCCCGGCACCACGGCATGCGCGACCTCCACCGGCTCCGCGAGGGTGTGCTGGAGGGGACGTTCGCCCTGCGCTTCGTCACCGACGAGGACGCCGCAGCCGGGCCCTTCACCCGCGACGACGGGATCGCCGAGGCCCTCCGGCGCGCCGGCTCGTCCGTGCTCGACGGCACCCCGGAGCCCGTCGTGCCCGAGGCCGAACTCCGGCGGCTCCAGGCCGTCGGGCGTGCCGTGGTCGCCCGTGACCGCCGGATCGTCGAGCTCGAGGACGCCGTCCGGGCCGGTGAGGCCACGGCGAACACGCTGCGGGCCACGGTCCAGTTCGAGCGCGACCGCGTGCAGGCGGCACTCCGGGACATCGCCGCGCGCGACGCCGAACTCGCCGCGTTGCACGCCCGGCGGGTCGTCCGGCTCGCCGACCGCGCCGGAGAGGCCGTCCGGCGGTTCCGCACCCGCTGAGTCCGCGGGGACCCAGGACCCGGTCCTCCGCGTCCTCGCCCCTACCCGGCAGCCCGCAGGCGCCGGACCGCGTCGAGGAGCACCTCGGCGCGCCGGACGAACGCGTGCGCCGCCCCGATCCGGTTCCCGCGTTCCGCACGCTCGGCACCGGGCGTGCGCTCCCCTGCCCGGACGAGGTCGCGGAGCTCCTCGACCGAGTCGTAGGTCCGGACCGCGCCCGCGAACAGGTCCTCGACGCCGGGCACCGGGTCGCTGACGACGAGGGCGCCCGACGCTGCCGCGTCGAACAGTCGGTTCGACACGAAGCCGTTCCGAGCCATGTCGGCCCAGTGGTCGTTGAGCACCACCCGGGCGCTCCGGTACAACGACGGCAGTCGGTCGTTCGCCACGAACCGGCCGCGGTGCACACCGGCCGGGAGCAGCCCCTCCCAGCCCTCACCCCACACCGCGAGGTCGAGCCCAGCGGCGATCGCGTCGCGCACCACCGGCCGGACGACGGCACGGGTCTTGCCGACGAACGCGGTGTCGACCCCGGCGTACGCGGGCTCGACGGCACCGGGGTGGAACCGCGCCGGGTCCGTCGCCTGGAGCAGCGGCTCGACGGGCAGCCCGGTCGCCGCGGACACCCGCGCCGCCCACGCGGGCCCGGCGGCGAACCGCAGGTCGTAGCGCGCGAGCTCGGCGGCCGTCACGAGGTCGGGGTGCGAGATCACCCAGAGGACGTTCGTCGCGGTCGGGTGCACCGGGGTGTCGTCGAGTCCGCGGAGGGTGAGCGCCACGTCGTCGAGGTGCTCGGACAGCGGTCGGACGTGCGACTCGCGGTGGTCGACGACGACCTCCTGGCCGAGGGCACGCAGGGCGGTGGCGACGTCGCACGCGAAGTACGTGTCGCCCCAGTCGTCGCCGCGCGGGCCGGGGTGCGCGGCGATCCGGACGGACCAGCGCAGTCGCTCGCCGCGGTCGCGGAGTGCGATCCGCTCCGGCCCCCGTTCGGCGCGGACCACGGGTTCCCGGAGCGCGACCGGGGCACCCGCCGGGTCGGCACCGGGGACCGCCGGGACGAAGCCGGCCCGGTCGAGCGCGGTCGGGACGGTGTCGTCGGTCCGCTCCCGCCAGACCACGAGGGCGTCGGCGGCGTCGGTGTCCGTCCGCCGCTCGCGGAGCGTGCCCGTGCGGTACACGCGGCCGACCGACACGACCACGCAGGTCCCGCCGCCGGCGTCGGCCGTGTCCCGGGTCAACCGTGCCACGGCCGTGCGCGTGTCGACGGTCCGGACGGGCAGAGCGAGGTCCGCGGTCCACGCGGCGAAGCAGGGTTCGTCGCCCGCGAAGACCGGGGCGCCGGAGAGCAGCTCGGCGTCCTCCGCCGGGTGGCCGCGCAGCAGTGAGGCGACCGGCGCGGTGGGTCGGACGAGTGCGGCGCCGGCACTCGCGACCACGTCGTCGCCGGTGCGGACGACGGGCAGGGCGACCCGGGCCTCCCGGCCGAGGGCCGCCACGAGGGATGCCGACGCCGCCGGGGGCACCGCGATCGACGTGTCCTGCACCAGGACGACGGCACTGCGCAGCAGCGGTCGCGCCGCGGCGACCGCGCCGCCCCAGGTGGCCGCGACGGTCGGGCGGGCGACGACGTGGTCGTCGTGGTCGGCGACGACCGGCGGGTAGGTGCTCGTCGGGCCGGCGTGCACGTCGTAGACGCTGACGACGACCGCCGCGGCGCCGGCCGCGCGGGCGGCGCCGACGACGGCGTGGTGTGCGCCATCCCGGTACGCGGACTCCGGCACCGTGATCACGACGTCCACCCCGTCGCTGCCCGGCACCGGTGCGTCGGTCACGAGCGACGTGTCGACCGGGAGGCGCGTCGCGGCCGGGGCGGCGGCCGCCGATCCGGACGGGGATGCGTCCGCAGACGTCGTGCCCCGGCCGAGGAGCCGACGCAACCCCGACCGGGACATGTCAGCCGCGCAGCAGGTTCTGCAGGTACACCCCGTAGCCGCTCTTCGCGAGCGGGGCCGCGAGGGCGGCGAGCGCGGCGTCGTCGATCCACCCGTTGCGCCAGGCGATCTCCTCGATGCAGCCGATCTTGTGGCCCTGGCGGTCCTCGATGACCTTGACGTACTCGGACGCCTGCATCATCGACTCGAACGTGCCGGTGTCGAGCCACGCGGTGCCGCGGTCGAGGACCTCGACGCCGAGCGAGCCGGCCTCGAGGTACCGCTCGTTGACCGTGGAGATCTCGAGCTCGCCGCGCGCGCTCGGCTCGATCGTCTTCGCGATCTCGACCACGTCGTTGTCGTAGAAGTACAGGCCCGGCACGGCGTAGTTCGACTTCGGCTCCGCGGGCTTCTCCTCGATGGAGACCGCGGTGAAGTCGTCGTCGAACTCGACGACGCCGTAGGCCTTCGGGTCGGCGACGTGGTAGGCGAAGATCGTCGCGCCCTGCACCTCGGTGTTCTTCGTCAGGCTCGTGCCGAGGCCGGTGCCGTGGAAGATGTTGTCGCCGAGCACGAGGGCGACGCTGTCGTCGCCGATGAACTCCTCGCCGATGACGAACGCCTGCGCGAGGCCGTCCGGGCTCGGCTGCACCGCGTACTCGATCGTCATGCCGAGCGCGGTACCGTCACCGAGCAGGGCGCGGAACTGGTCGTTGTACTCCGGCGTCGTGATCACGAGGACCTCGCGGATGCCGGCCATCATGAGCGTCGACAGCGGGTAGTAGACCATCGGCTTGTCGTAGATCGGCATGAGCTGCTTGCTGATGCCCTTGGTGATCGGCCAGAGGCGCGTGCCGGAACCGCCGGCGAGGATGATGCCCTTCATGATCGGACTGCCTCCACAGATCGGGCGCCGATTCCATCGGCGAGGATGATGCCCTTCATCGGAGCTCCTTGTTCAGTGGTGCGTGCGGAGTGACTCGGTGTAGGCGATGCACTCCTCGTACGTCGGGAGGAGGCCCTGCTCCGCGGCCTGCTCGAGGGTCGGTGCGGTCGTGTCCTTCTCGGACAGCACGGGTTCGCCGATGCCGTCCGGGAGCTCCAGGCCCACGGTGGGGTCGAGGATGCTGATCCCCTTCTCGCGCTGCGGGTCGTAGTGCGCGCTGACGAGGTAGTTGACGGTCGACCGGTCCTCGAGCGCGACGATCGCGTGGCCGAGGCCCTCGGAGAGGTAGACGGCACGGCGGTCGACGTCGTCGATCCGGACCGAGTCCCACTGCCCGAACGTCGGCGAACCGACGCGGATGTCGACGATGTAGTCGATGAACGCACCGCGGACGGCGGTGACGTACTTCGCCTGGCTCGGCGCGACGAGGGCGTAGTGGATCCCGCGGGCGACGCCCTTCGCGGAGATCGACATGTTCACCTGGCGGAGGTCGAGCGGGTGGCCGACGGTCTCCTCGAGCACGTCGGCGCGGTACGCCTCGAGGAAGGCCCCCCGGGCGTCACCGTGCTGGACGGGCGTGAACTCCCACGCGCCTCGGATCTTCAGTTCGCGGATCTGCACCGGGGAAGCCTAGCAACCCGGTCACGCCGGACACGGTGGACACCACGGGCGGCGTGGGGTGGGTTCAGCCGAAGAACGGGAGGACCGACTCGTAGAAGTGCAGGTCGATCGTCACGACGGCGGCGACGAGCGACACGGCGGCGGCGGCGAACACGAACGTGCGGACCCCACGCGTGGACACCAGGCGCCCACCGACGAACAGCAGCATCAGCGCCGGCACCACCGGGAGGAAGTACCGCCCCTGCAGCCCCTGGAGCCACTGACCGCGGTCGACCGTGTAGTAGATGTACAGCGCGAGGCACACGCCGACGACGACGATCGCGATCGCGACCGCGACCACGACCCGCCACAGCACGCCGCGCCGCAGCGTCGTGACCGCGAGGCGTTCATGGCGCTCGGTGACGAGCATCGACAGCACGAGCGCGATCACGAGGAGCACGACGAACGCCATCGGCAGCGGTGCCCGCAGCCAGGAGAACGACCCGAACACGCCGCGCCAGATCTCGCCCTTCTCGGTGGTGAGCCCGGTCGGGTAGTCGAGGACGACCGACCGGAACACCGCCTTGACGAACACCAGCGGGTGCCCGAGCAGGAACGCGCGCTGCTGGTCCGGGTGGTTCAGGGGGTTCACGCCCTGGGTGACCCACGACGTGGCACGCAACCACCCGAGCGTCACACCGGCAGCGATCGCGATCACCGCGCCGGCACCGACCAGGTGCCACAGACGTCGGGCCGCCGGGTTCAGGACGGGGATCACCGCGGCGACCACGGCGATGGGCGCGTAGGTCGGCTTCACGAGCGCGACGGCGACGAAGAGCAGCCCGAGCCCGACCCAGCGCCACCAGGTCGGGGCCCCCACGCGGAGACCCCACCGGAGCGCCAGCGCCGTCGCCAGGAAGCAGAGGCCGATCGTGACCCCGTCGGCACTGAACGCCGCCGCCTGTCCGACCACGGACGGCAGCAGCCCGACGGCGAAGAACGCCAACCGCCCGACGGGCGTCAGCCGTGCCGCGGCGAGCAGCAACCCGGCGACCGCGAGCAACCCGAAGGCCCGTCCGAGCTCGAGTTGCGCGAGGACCCCGAGCCCGAGGCCCTCGCCGACACGGATCGCCACGACCTGGGGCACGTAGGCCACCGGCGGGTACTGCACGGTGTTCGTGAACGTCTGCCACCCGGTGGTGCCGTCGTCGTGGATCGCGGCGAGCGCGGGCCAGTCGAGGTCACGGAACGAGGGGTCGTCGTCGAAGCCCCGCGTGAAGTGCGCCTCGTCGAACAGCTCCGACCAGGCCTTCGGGACGTACCCGCCGGGGTCGCCGTCGCTGATCCCGGGGATGTCCTCGGCCTCCTGCGCCACCAGACCGCCGTGGGCCACCTGGTAGGCGCGGAAGACGTGGGCGGGCTCGTCCGGGTTCAACCCCGGCGGCGTCACCGCGATGAACGTCGCGCCGCCGAGCACGAAGAGGAGGAGGAACGCGATGTACTGCCACAGGGCGCCGGGGCCGGTGAAGCCGCTCCCCCGGGCGTCCCGGCGACGGGGGTGTCCGGCCCGGTGGGCTGCCACCGGCGTGGGACCGGTGGGGGACGCAGGGCCGGTCTCTGGGGCCCGGTCGATCGCGTCCGTGACGCGTGCATCCGGCGCCGGTGCCTCCGGAGGGGACGACGGCTGCCCGACGGGCGGCAGCGGCGCCGCCGCAGGCGTGGGTGCGGTGTCGGACACGGGGGTCTCCTCGAACGGGAGGCGCGCTCGACCGGCGCCTCGGGCAACCCGGACGACGATACCGCTTGGGTATGCTCGTCCGCGCGCCGATCCCGAAGCCGGCGTCCGGATGATGGGGGCGCGGTGCACCAGCACGAACTCGACGAGAGCGACACGACGGAGGCCAGCACGGCCTCCAGCACGGAGCCGGAGCGGCAGCGGCGACCGCGACGGGTGCTCCGTGCAGTGCTGTCGTTCCCGGTGCTCTTCACGCTCGTGGCGTCGCTGTTCGTCGGGGTCTTCGTCGCGGTCGTCCCCGCGGGCTTCGGGCTCGACGAGATGCACCACACGTTCCGCGCCTGGCAGGTGTCCCGCGGACAGCTCGAGGTCGACACGATCACACCGAAGCTCCAGTACGGCGGGCAGATCCCGACCGCCCTGGTGGACTACGAGCTCGAGGGCACGGACGCGTCGAACGCCGGCCGCACCTCGGGGCAGTTCTGGCAGCGCCACGACGTCGCCCTCGGGCCCGACCTCGAGCGCTTCGGTGCGGTGCACCTGCGGCCCGACAGCCCGACCGAGCTCGAGGACTTCACCAACGCGGGCGCGTCGAGCTTCGTCGCGTACGCGCCGGCCGCGCTCGGCATGCGCGTCGGCACGGTGCTCGGACTCGACGTCGCGGGTGTCGTCCTGCTCGGGAAGGCGGCGAGCGGGCTCGCCTACGTGGTCCTCGTCTCCGCCGCCGCGTTCGCACTCCGGCGCTCCCGGTGGCGCTGGCTGGTCGCGGTGGTCGCGCTCCTCCCGCAGAGCGTGTTCCAGGCCTCGATCATCACCGCCGACACCCTGTCGAACGGTGCCGCGCTGCTCCTGGTGGGGACGGTGTTGGCACTCCGCCGGAGCACCGTCCGCGCGAGCTGGCCGCTGCTCGCCCTGACCGTCGTCGCCGCGTTCGGCGTCGTCTCCACCAAGCCGACGTACGTCCTCCTGTTGCCGTTGCTCTTCACGGTGCCGGCGGCCGCGCTGGGGCTCCGGCGATGGTGGGCGCTCGCGGTCGAGGCCGCGGTGTTCCTCGTCGTCGCCGGCGTCGGTGCCGCGCTCTCGTCGGGCGCCTCGGCGATCGCCGACGCGATCCGGACGCAGGTGCCGGACTGGCCGAGCGTGGACCGGCATCTGCAGCTCGCCGGGCTCCTCAGCCACCCGCTCGACATCGTCGGCGTCGTCATGCGCACGGTGGTCCAGTACGGGTCGTCCTGGGTCGAGGGGTCGATCACGATGCTCGGGACGAACTCGGTGTTCATCCCGCAGCCGATCGCGGTCGCGCTCATCGTCGTCCTGGTCCTCGCCGCACTCCGTGGGGATGGGCGGGCTCCCCTCGCCGGGACGGTCTTCGTCCTCGTCGCCGCGGTCTCGTTCGTCGCGGTCATCACGACGCTCTACCTGACCTTCTCCACCGTCGGGGCACCGAACGCGAACGGCGTGCAGGGGCGGTACTGGCTCCCGCTGTTCGTGCCCCTGGGAGCTGGTCTCGGCATGCTGCTGCCGATGCAGGTCCGGATGACCGAGCGCGCCGCCGCGATCACGTTCTCCGGTGTCACGATCGGGTCGTTGGTCGTCGCAGCCGTGACCTGGGTCTGGGTCGTCTACTGACCGAGGCCCGATGACGGCCCCGGCGGCGTCCCCAGCCCGAGCGCTGCTCGCCACTGCGGTTCGGCTCCGGCACGGACCGTGCGCTCCGCCAGGACGTGCGCCCGGGCGCGCGCGACCCGGGGCGCGGGCGCACGGAACGCCCTCCGCAGTGCGGTGCGCCAGGCGTCGACCGAGTCGTCGGCGAGGAGCCCGCCGTGGGCCGTCACCCCGGCGTAGGACGGCCGGTCCGACCCCACGAAGGGCAGCCCGAGCATCGTGTACTCCAGGAACTTCAGGTCGCTCTTGGCGTCGTTGAACCGGTCGTCGGTGAGCGGGGCCACCCCCGCTGACCACCGGTGCGCGTTCCGACGCAGGAACGCGACGAACTCCGGGTAGTGGGTGCTGCCCTCGGGCAGCGGCAGGCGGTCGTACCAGCCGTCGTCCTCCGCGGACACGCCGACCACCTCGAGGCGGACCGGGCGGCCGTCGTCGTCGACGAACCCGTCGAAGGCCGCCCGGAGCAGTGCGAGGTCGCCGCCGTGCGTCGCGGTCCCCATGTACAGCACCCGACGGACGCCGCTGACGTCAGGCACGACCGTCCCCGTCGACCACATCGCGGGCTGCACGGCGTTCGGCACGACGACGGACGCGACGCCCTCGTCGGCGAGGACGCGCTGGAGGACCGGCGTCGACACGACCACCGCGTCCGCGGACCGGACCAGCCGGTCGACGGCGGCGAGCCGCGCCGGGTCGTACTCGGCGTGCGCGAGCCGGGCACGGGCCTCCCGGCTGAAGAAGTCGTCGTCGACGTCCGCGACGATCCTGGTGCCCTCGGCAGCCGCACGGGCGAAGGCCGCGTCGAGCGACGCGAGGGGGAACGCGTCGCGCTGCACGAGGAGCGCGTCCAGGTGGGCCGTGTCCGTGCCGTCGGCCCAGCGCACCGGGTCGACCTGGGTCACCCGGGCCAGCCCGGACGCGGCGAGCGCGGACATCCGGCCCGTCACGCGGATGTGCGCGGACGCCGGGTGCACGCCGCCGGCACCGTGGACCACGAACCCGACGAGCGGGGGCGGCGGCGCGGGCACCACCGGGTCCGGCACCGGACCGCGGCCGAGCAGACGGGCGACACGGGCGCGGACGGACGACACCGGGGCATCCTGACACGGCGAGGCCACCGCTCGCCCGCGGACCACGCCCCGCTAGACTCTCCGCCGACCGTCGAACCGACCAGAAGGAACAACGCGTGAAGATCCTCGTCACCGGAGGGGCCGGCTTCATCGGCTCGAACTTCGTCCGCCGCACGCTGCAGGACGCCTACCCCGGCCTCGAAGGCGCCGACGTCGTCGTCTACGACGCGCTGACCTACTCGGGCAACCTCGAGAACCTCGCGCCGGTGGCGGACTCACCGCGCTACACCTTCGTGCAGGGCGACATCACCGACGCGGCGAAGCTCGACGAGGTCATCCCGGGCATCGACGCGATCGTGCACTTCGCCGCCGAGTCGCACGTCGACCGCTCGGTCCGTGACTCCGGCATCTTCGTCGAGACGAACGTCGTCGGCACCCAGCGCCTGCTCGACGCGGCGCTCCGCCACGGCACCGAGCGCTTCGTGCACGTCTCCACCGACGAGGTCTACGGCTCGATCAGCGAGGGCTCGTGGGACGAGGAGCGCCCGCTCGAGCCGAACTCGCCGTACTCGGCATCGAAGGCGGGCAGCGACCTGCTCGCCCGCAGCTACCACCGCACGCACGGGCTGAACCTCTCGATCACGCGCTGCTCGAACAACTACGGGCCGTACCACTTCCCGGAGAAGGTCATCCCGCTGTTCGTGACGAACCTCATCGACGACCGGCACGTGCCGCTCTACGGCGAGGGCAACAACATCCGCGACTGGCTGCACGTCGACGACCACACCCGCGGCATCGCGATGGTGCTCGTCAAGGGCCGCGCGGGCGAGATCTACAACATCGGCGGCGGCACCGAGCTGACGAACAAGGAGCTCACCCAGCTGCTCCTCGACGCCACCGGCAAGGACTGGTCGTACGTCGACCGCGTCCAGGACCGCCTCGGCCACGACCTCCGCTACTCGGTCGACATCTCGAAGATCCAGGCCGAGCTCGGCTACGAGCCGCAGGTGCCGTTCGAGCAGGGCCTCGCCGACGTCGTGCAGTGGTACCGCGACAACCGCTCGTGGTGGGAGCCCCTGAAGGAGCGTGCGGCGCTCGCATGACCCGCTACCTGATCACCGGTGCCGGCGGCATGCTCGGCCAGGACCTCCAGCAGGCCCTCGCCGGCCGGGACGTCACGGCGCTGACCCGCGCCGACCTCGACATCACGGACCCGGACGCGGTCACCGCGGCGGTCGCCGGCCACGACGTCGTCGTCAACGCGGCCGCGTACACCAAGGTGGACGACGCCGAGTCGGACGAGGACGCCGCGTTCGCGGTGAACGCGCGCGGCCCGGAGGTCCTGGCCCGCGCCACGGCAGCCGCCGGTGCTCGGCTCGTGCACGTCTCGACGGACTACGTCTTCGACGGCAACGGCACCGCGCCGTACGCCGAGGACGAGCCGACGGACCCGATCGGGGCCTACGGCCGGACGAAGGCAGCCGGTGAGGCCGCGGTGCTGGCGAACGCCCCGGACTCGTCGTACGTGGTGCGGGCGGCCTGGCTCTACGGGGCGGGCGGCCCGAACTTCGCGAAGACGATGATCCGCCTGGCCGGGTCCCACGAGACGGTCAGCGTCGTCACGGACCAGATCGGCCAGCCGACGTGGACCGGCGACCTGGCACGACAGATCGTCGCCATGCTCGACGCCGACGCCCCGGCCGGGATCTACCACGGCACGAACGCGGGCCAGGGATCGTGGCTCGACTTCACGAAGGCGATCTTCACCGAGGTGGGGCTCGACCCCGAGCGGGTCCTGCCGACCGACAGCGCCGCGTTCGTCCGACCGGCACCCCGACCGGCGTACAGCGTCCTGGGGCACGACGGCTGGGCGCGTGCCGGCATGGCGCCGATGCGCGACTGGCGCGAGGCACTGCACGCCGCGGCGCAGGCCGGCGTCCTCGCCTCCTGACGGCACGGTCCCCGGGGCGTCGTCCGCCGCCACTGGTAACGTCGCTGACGACCTTCCCGGGGACCTCCCCGCCCGAGCACCTCGAGGAGCCCTCCCAGATGACCACTCTCCGCGTGATCGTGGACCAGGTGATCGCGCCGGTCCCCGGCGGGATCGGTCGTTACGCGGAGGAACTCACGCGGCAGCTCATCGCGACGGCACCCGCCGGGTGTGATGTCGAGGCGGTCGTCTCCGCCGCTCCGGCCGCCGACCTCGCGCACCTGCGGACGCTGCTGCCGGGGCTGGCGGGGCTCGAGCGCCTCGCACTCCCCCGTCGGGAGCTGGCCCTCGCCTGGCAGGCCGGCATGGCCCGGGGCGCCTCGCAGGGGATGGTGCACGCCCCGAGCGTCCTGGCGCCGCTCGTGGCGCACGACCGCTTCCAGGAGCCGGGCCGCCAGACCGTGGTCACCGTGCACGACACGGTGCCGTGGACGCACCCGGAGACACTCACCCCCCGCGGCGTGCACTTCCACAAGGCCATGGTGAAGCGGGCGTTCAAGCACGCCGACGCCGTGGTGGTCCCCACGCACGCGGTCGCGGCGCAGCTGAACGACATCCACCGGTTCGACGACCGGCTGCGCGTCATCGGCGGAGCGCCGAGCGGGCGCCTGCGCGTCCCCGTCGACGCGGACCTCCGCGCGGAACGGCTCGGCCTGCCCGAGCGGTACGTGCTGGCCGTCGGCACGCTCGAACCCCGCAAGGGCCTCACCGCGCTCATCCAGGCGATGGCGCACCCGGACGCGCCGCAGGACGTCCCGCTGGTCATCGCGGGTCCGGACGGGTGGGGGGACGTTGACGTGGTCGGCACCGCCGAGCGCGCCGGACTCGCCGCCGACCGCGTACAGGTGCTCGGCCGGGTCGAGGACGCCGACCTCGCCGTCGTCTACGACCGGGCGACCGTCTTCGTCTTCCCGAGCCTCGCCGAGGGCTTCGGTCTGCCGGTCGTCGAGGCGATGTCGTTCGGCACGCCCGTGATCCACTCGGACGACGAAGCACTCCGCGAGGTGGCGTCGGACGCCGGTGTCAGTGTCGCCCGCGAGCCCCGCGCCAGCTACCCGGAGCGGCTCGCCCAGGCCGCCTACCAGGTGGTCAACGACGCACACCTGGCCAGCCAGCTCGCGATCGCCGGGCCGGACCGGGCCCGGATGTTCGACTGGCACGACTCGGCGCTCGAGACCTGGCAGCTGCACGCCGACCTCTGAGCACCCCCGGTGTCACGGGACGGCATCGATCACGCGGAGGCCCGTGTGTCGGCTGCCGCCACTGATCGCCCGGCCTGCGATCATCGAGCCATGGCTCGCCGACACCACGCCCCGGTCCTGACCGCCTCGCTCGTCGTCGCCGTCGGGCTCACCGTCGTGCTCAGCGCGTGCTCCGACGGGCAGGCGCCGGCCCCCTCGTCGTCATCGTCGTCGAGCGCCTCCGCGACGCCCACCCGCAGCGCGTCGGCCGCTCCGTCGGGTGGCGGCGGGGCAGCGGCTCCGACCGCGAAGCCCACCGACGACCAGACCGGCGCCCCCGACGACGGCACCGGTCCGGGCACCGGCAACGGCAGCGGGGTCGACGACCCGAGCACGGTGGACTGGTCGACCGTCACGAAGCAGGGCATCGCGGCGGCCGGCGGTGGTGCCGTCGTGTCCCTCACGGGGTCCGGTGACACCTGGACGGTCGTCGTCGTCGGCGGACCGGACGGCACCGAGACCCAGTCCGTCGTGTCGGCGACCCTCGGCCGCGTGACCTCCGGGCCGTTCCCGAAGGCCGTCGACGGCGCCACGAGCGCCGCGGACCTCGCCCGGACGACGACCGCCACGACGGACGCCGCAGCGGCAGCAGCCGCGGCGGAGCGGGCCGTCACCGGCGGCAGGCTGGCGTCGCTCGTGCTCGGCGGACCGGCTGACGCACCGGTGTGGACGGCGTCGGTCAACGCGGCGGGCGCGACCACGACGGTGACGGTCGACGGTCGGACGGGCGCCGCCACCGCCTCCTGACCGGTCCGTCCGGCAGCGCGTCTGCCTGCGGTCCGCTCAGAGCGCGTCGCGCAGGGCCTGCGCCTTGCCCTCGACGACCTGCTCGAGGGCGGCGGCGTACTGCGCCAACCGCTCCGCCACGGCCGGGTCCGTGCTGCCGATGATGCGGGCGGCGAAGAGCCCGGCGTTCGCGGCACCGTTGATCGCCATCGTCGCGACGGGCACGCCCGCGGGCATCTGCACGATCGACAGCAGCGAGTCGAGACCGTCGAGCCGGGCCAGCTGCACCGGGACCCCGATCACCGGCAGCGTGGTCACCGACGCGACCATGCCGGGCAGGTGTGCGGCCCCGCCCGCACCGGCGATGACGACCCGGATGCCGCGCCCGGCAGCGCTCCGCCCGAAGGCGATCATCTTGTCCGGCGTCCGGTGCGCGGAGACGACGTCGGCCTCGAAGGGGATGCCGAGTTCCGTCAGCAGGTCGGCGGCGGCACGCATGGTGGGCCAGTCCGAGTCCGAGCCCATGATGATCGAGACGAGCGGTGCGGGAGCGGTGGTGTCGGTCACCCGTCGAGCCTAGCGGCGAGCGTGTGCACGCCCCGGTGTCAGCGGACCGCGACCGTGCGGCACCCGATCACCGCGTCACCGGGAGCGCTGAGCCCCGTCGCCGTCACGCACACCCGGTGCGACCCCGACGGGCTGTCGACCTGGGCGGCGAACCGGTACGACGACGCATCCGCCCCGGATGCGGCGTCGGTCCCTGCCGCATCGGCGGCGAACCGGGCCGTCCGCGCACCGTCGACCAGGACCGTGACCGTCACGGCGGAGCCGGCGTGGTCGCGGTCGACGACCCTGCCGGAGACGTCCACCCGGCCCTCCGAGGCTGCGGACACGGCGCGGACGGCGCCGGACGGCGTACGCGCGGGGACGGTCACGGTGCGGCAGACGGCGGTGCCGTCGACGCCGGCGCCGAGGTTCATCGCGACGACGCAGACGTCGTGCGACCCGGCACTCTCGGGGACCGTCATGGACCACCCGTGTGCGGTCCCGGCGCCGGACGGGAGGCCGACCAGGCCCGCCCGGCGTCGGTCGGCCGCCAGCATCGTGGCTGGTCCCCCGTCCACGGAGACCGCGACCTGGACGGCGGCGGTCGGCTCGTCCGCGTCCACGCTCCACCCGGAGACGGCGATGCCCGTGCGGGTGACGCCGGCGCGCTGGAACGCCAGGACGGGGGTGTGCGCCGGAGCAGCCGAGGCGGTGCCGCCGGCTGCGGGTGCGGGCGGGTCGAGTCGGGCCGAACGGACCAGCGCCTGCGCGTACGCCGACCACCACGTCCCGGCCGCGGGACCCCCGTTGCAGGTGCCGTCGCTGGCACCGGGGGTCTTCACCCAGAGCAGCGCGTCCAGGGCCGAGCCGTCGTCGACGACGCGCGGGGTCGTCCCGAGTCCGGCGCCGGGGGCGTTGCACCACGTGCCGCGCCATCCGGTGCCGTTCCGCGAGGTGTCGATGACGTAGTGCGAGCCACCCGTCAGCGCCGACACCTGCTCGGCGTAGGACTGCTCCTTGGCTGTGGGGTAGTAGTTCGCGACGTTCGTGAAGAAGCCGCGGGCATCGCGGACACCGGCGGCGTCGAGACGCTGCGCCATGACCGTCGGGGTGACCCAGTTGGAGTTCCCCGCGTCCAGGTACGCGGGCACGCCTGCGGCGGTGAACGCCGCGACCTCGTGGCCCAGGATGCGGAAGCGCTGCTGGCCGAGCGCCGCGGTGCACCGGGAGTCGCTGAGCATCGCGAGCGAGTCCGGCTCGACGACGACGGCGGCGCGCTTGCCGGCGGTGGCGCGGACGATCTGGTCGATCCAGGCGGCGTAGGTCGTCTCGTCGAACCCACCCGCCGAGTACCCGCCGCAGTCGCGGTCCGGGATCGCGTAGGTGACGAAGACCGCGGTGGTGTCCGTCGCGGCGGCACCGGCGGTGGCCGCGTCGATGGTCTTCGTCAGCGTGTCGCCCGTCGTCCACTCGCCGAGCCAGGTGGCGACCGGGTACCGGGCGATCGTCGCCGCTGCGTCCGCGCCCGACGGGTCGGTGGCGGCGAGCGCGGAGGCGGCCCGCGCGGCCTCACTCGTGGGCGACCGGTACTGGCCGTCGCCGAAGAGCTGCGCCGCCGTCCGGGAGCGCATCGCCTCCGGGGTGGTGGTGGCGGCGTCGGCGGTCGCCGGGGCGAGCACGCCGGCGACCACCGCGACGAGCGCCGTCGCGGCGGCGGTGGCCAGCACGGTGCGCATCCGGCGGCCGCCCCGGGTGTTCGGTGTCCTCACCGTTCCATGGCACCACCCCCGGGCGGCGGTGACCAGCCGCCAGTCCGGGTGCCACCCCTCGGGGTGGCACCCGCCTGCGCGGTCAGTCGCCGGCGAGGTCAGTCTTCGGCGAGGTCAGTCGTCGAAGTGCGAGGCCGCCGACCGCGCACGGGCAACGACGTCGTCGACGTCGTCACCCGTCACCGTCACGTGTCCGATCTTCCGTCCGGGGCGCGGTGCCTTGCCGTAGAAGTGGTACTTCGCCTCGGGGAACGCCGCGAGCGCGCCCGGGTACCGGCCGGCCAGGTCGCCGTCGGCCGGACCGCCGAGCACGTTCACCATCACCGCGTGCGGCGCGTGCATGCCGGTGGCGCCGAGCGGGAGGTCGAGCACGGCCCGCAGGTGCTGTTCGAACTGGCTCGTGGTCGCCCCGTCGATCGTCCAGTGCCCGGTGTTGTGCGGCCGCATCGCCAGCTCGTTGACCAGGATGCGGTCGTCGGCGGTCTGGAACAGCTCCACCGCGAGGACGCCGGTCACGCCGAGCGCCTCGGCCACGCGGACGGCGATCGACTCGGCGACGTCGGCGACCCGTCCGGCACTCGAGGGCGCCGGGGCGAGCACCTCGGCGCACACCCCGTCCCGCTGCACCGTCTCCACGAGCGGCCACGCCACGATCTCGCCGGAGGGACGGCGGGCCACGGACTGCGCGAGTTCACGGGTGAAGGCGACGAGTTCCTCGACGAGGAGCACCGGCTCCCCGTCGGCGTCGGGGAGGGCGGCGAACCAGTCCGCCACGTCGGCGGGGTCGGACACGACGCGGACGCCCTTGCCGTCGTAGCCGCCGCGCGGGGTCTTCACGACCGCCCGTCCGCCGTGCTCGGCGAGGAACGCCGCGAGTTCGTCGGGGTCGTGCACGGCAGCCCAGTCCGGCACGGGGAGGCCCAGCTCGGTCAGACGCCGCCGCATCACGGTCTTGTCCTGCGCGACCGCGAGCGGCTCCGGGCCGGGCCGCACGGCGACGCCGGCGTCGACGAGCGCCCGCAGGACGTGCTGCGGGACGTGCTCGTGGTCGAACGTGACGACGTCGACGTCCCGCGCGAAGGCCAGGACGGTGTCGACGTCGTGGTAGTCGCCCTCGGCCGTCGCGGCGATGGCCGCGGACATGCCCGGACCCTCGGCGAGGACCCGGATGTCGATCCCGAGCTCCACCGCCGCCGGCACCATCATCCGGGCGAGCTGCCCGCCCCCGATCACGCCCACGCGCAACGTCATGCTGGTCGTCCCTTCCGTACCTGAACGTCGCCGCCCGGCCGGGCGGTCACGCGCCAACTCTACGGATCCCCCAGGTCGCCACCGGCCTGCCGCCCCGTCCGGCACGTCCGTCCGCGCCGACTCGGGCCGGCAGCGACCACGGGGGCACGCCGGGGCTAGCGGCCCATGCCCCGCACGGTGAAGCCGGCAGCCGTCCAGGCGTCGCGATCCAGGCAGTTGCGGCCGTCGACGACGACCGGACGCGCCACGAGGGCGGCCACCGCGGTCGGGTCGAGGTCCCGGAACTCCGACCACTCGGTGAGCACGAGGACGAGGTCCGCGTCACGGACGGCGTCGACGGCGGAGTCGACGTAGTCCAGCTCCGGTCGGAGGCGCGCGGCGGTCCGGTTCGCCTCGGGGTCGTAGGCGCTGACGGTGGCACCGTGCTCGCGGAGCTGGGCGGCGATGTCGAGGGCGGGCGAGTCGCGGACGTCGTCGGAGTTCGGCTTGAAGGCGAGTCCGAGCACCCCGATGCGCTTGCCGGTCACGTCGCCGTCGAGCAGCTCCGCGGCGAGGGTCACGACGTGGGCACGGCGGCGGAGGTTGATCGCGTCGACCTCGCCGAGGAACGCGAGGGACTCCCCGACCCCGAGCTCGTCCGCCCGGGCCTGGAACGCGCGGATGTCCTTCGGCAGGCAGCCGCCGCCGAACCCGAGCCCGGCGTTCAGGAACTTCCGGCCGATCCGGGCGTCGTGCCCGATCGCGTCGGCGAGCGCCGTGACGTCGGCACCGACGACCTCGGCGATCTCGGCCATCGCGTTGATGAAGGAGATCTTCGTCGCGAGGAAGGCGTTCGCGCTGATCTTGACGAGTTCGGCGGTCGGGAGGTCGACGACCAGACGCGGGGTGCCCTCGGCGAGCGCGGCGGCGTACACCTCGTCGAGCGCGGCGACGGCCCGCTCGCCGTCGGAGCCCTCCGGGACGCCGTAGACGAAGCGGTCGGGCGAGATGGTGTCCTGCACGGCGAAGCCCTCCCGGAGGAACTCCGGGTTCCAGACGAGCGTCGCACCGGGCACCGCGGCGGTCAGCTCGGCACCGAGCCGGGCGGCCGTGCCGACGGGCACGGTGGACTTGCCCACGACGAACTCGCCGGCGGACACGTACTGCGCGAGCGAGGCCATCGCCGCGTCCACGTACCGGAGGTCGGCGGCCCCGGTCGGCCCCTGCGGCGTCCCGACCGCGAGGAAGTGCACACGGGACCCGGCGACGTCCGCCATCTCGGTGGTGAACCGGATGCGTCCGGACGCGAGCGCCTCGCCGAGCACCTCGGGCAGACCGGGTTCGAAGAAGGGCGCGGTACCGGCGGCGAGCTGCTCGATCCGGGCTGGGTCGACGTCCACTGCGACGACGTCGTGTCCGAGCTTGGCCATGGAGGCGGCGTGCACGGCACCGAGGTACCCGCAGCCGATGACGGAGATGCGCACGGCACGACGCTACCGTGTCCGACCCGCACGGCAGATGCGGGCAGGGGCATTCCCGGTCAGCGACCCCCGACGATGTCGTCCCAGTCCGGTTCGCGGTGCCGGCGACGCGCCTCATACGTCTCGACGAGGTCGTGCAGCACCGCCACCACGAGGTCGGCGTGCGGCACGTCGACGAGCACGAGCGCCGGGTCGTCCCCGGGGAAGACGAGGACGTCGCCCGAGCGGAACAGCCCCTGCAGGCCCCGGCGGCGGACCGTCACGTCGTACCCCCGGGAGTGCAGCAGTTCCTGCCGGGTCCGCGTCCCGAGGCCGTGCACCACGACGAGCCGCCGGGTGGTCACGACGTAGCGCCGCGACGACCACCGCAGCAGCGGCACGAGACCGCCGAACAGCACGAGCACGGCCACGACGACCAGGACGACGACGTTCAGCCAGGCGAGTCCGGCCTGGAAGACGCCGAACCCGAAGCCGCCGGCCGCTGCGACGAGCACGACGAACACCGCCGGTCGCACGAGGACCCGGGCATGCGGCCGCAGTCGTGCGATGACGCGCTCGGGCAGCGGCTCGTCGGTCATGCCTCAAGCATGTCGCAGGTGGGTGACGTCCCCCACCGCGACGCCCCTGGTGCGACCGTCCCGATCCCGGATCGTGATGCGACCGTCGTCGTCGACCCCGAGGGCGTCGCCGTCGAGGACGTCCCCGTCCGGCAGTTCCACCCGGACCGGTCGGCCGACGGTGCCGCACACCGCACGGACGTGGTCGCGGGCCGCCTGCGCGACCGCGCCGCCCGTGGCGAGGGCGACCACGGCCTCCCGGAGGGCCGCCCAGGTGTGGGCGAGGACCGCGTCGGCGAGCGCCTCGGCCGAGCCGGCGGCACCGGCGACGCGCAGCGACGTCGCGGTCGGGGTCGGCAGGAGCTCGGCGGGGATCGTGAGGTTGACGCCGGCGCCGACGACGACGGAACCGTCCGTCGCCACCTGGCAGAGGATGCCGGACACCTTGCGGCCGTCGACGAGGACGTCGTTCGGCCACTTGACGGTGACCCGGTCCGCGGCGTCGGCCGTGTCGGCGGTCGGT
Source organism: Microbacteriaceae bacterium PS02332 (assembly GCA_029959645.1). Taxonomy (GTDB): domain Bacteria; phylum Actinomycetota; class Actinomycetes; order Actinomycetales; family Microbacteriaceae; genus Curtobacterium. The sequence continues at coordinate 54,991 of JASCOJ010000001.1, forward strand.
CTGGAGGCCCGGTCCGGCCCCGCCGTGCCCGTCAGGACCGCCACGACCGCGTCCCGTACCGCGGCGCCGGCGATGAGCGGCAACCAGCCGCGCTCCCGCTCGGCGAGGTCGGCGCGGACGAGCACGCTCGCCGCGAGGGTCTGACCGGCCGGGGCGGTCCACGCGCGGTCGAGTCGGCCGCGACCGGCGGTCTGGTCGAGCGTCACCACAGCGCTGAACGGCGTGCTGTCCACGGCGACGGCGAGCAGGTCGGCGTTCGTCGACCCGGTGCTCGGCCGGACGTCCAGGGAGGCACCGGCGGCGGCGAGCAGCGCGCCGGACCGCGGGAACGAGGTCGGGACGGGTGTGGACATGCACGCAAACCTACGGGCCGGAACCGTGGACGTCCTCCAACCGGGGCTGCCGGGCACGCCGGTAGGGTGAGCGGGTGACCCCAGGAGACACCCCCGATCTCTCGACGACCGCCGGCCGCCTGGCCGACCTCCGCGAGCGGTATCACGAAGCCGTGACCGCCGCGGGCGAGGCCGCCATCGCCAAGCAGCACGCCAAGGGCAAGATGACCGCCCGGGAGCGCATCGAGCAGCTGCTCGACGACAACTCCTTCGTCGAGCTCGACGAGTTCGTGCGGCACCGCACGCACGCGTTCGGCATGGAGTCGAAGCGGCCCTACGGCGACGCGGTCGTCACCGGCCACGGCACGATCCACGGCCGGCAGGTCGCGGTCTACGCGCAGGACTTCACCGTCTTCGGCGGCTCCCTCGGCGAGGTCGCCGGCGAGAAGATCGTCAAGGTCATGCAGCACGCGCTGAAGACCGGTGTGCCGATCATCGGCATCCTCGACTCCGGCGGCGCGCGCATCCAGGAGGGCGTCGTCGCCCTCGGCAAGTACGGCGAGATCTTCCGACTCAACACGGCGGCCTCCGGGGTCATCCCGCAGATCTCCATCGTGATGGGGCCGGCTGCCGGTGGCGCGGTGTACTCCCCCGCCCTCACCGACTTCGTCATCATGGTCGACAAGACGAGCCACATGTTCGTCACGGGCCCGGACGTCATCAAGACCGTCACCGGCGAGGACGTCGGCTTCGAGGAGCTCGGCGGTGCCCAGACGCACAACGCGGTCTCCGGCGTCGCGCACTACCTGGCCGAGGACGAGACCGACGCGCTCGACTACGCCCGGTCCCTCATCGGGTTCCTGCCGGACAACAACCTCTCCGACCCGCCGTCGTACGACGTCGGCCCGGAGATGGAGACCACCGACGCCGACCGCGAGCTCGACGTCGTGATCCCGGACTCGACGAACCAGCCCTACGACGTGACGACGATCATCGAGCACGTCGTCGACGACGGCGAGTTCCTCGAGGTCCAGCCGCTCTTCGCACCGAACATCATGATCGGCTTCGGCCGGGTCGAGGGCCGCACGGTCGGCATCATCGCGAACCAGCCGCAGGCGATGGCGGGGACGCTGAACATCGACGCCGGTGAGAAGGCCGCGCGCTTCGTCCGGTTCTGCGACGCGTTCGGCATCCCGATCCTCACCCTCGTCGACGTGCCGGGCTACCTGCCCGGCACCGATCAGGAGTGGACGGGTGTGATCCGTCGTGGCGCGAAGCTCCTCTACGCGTACGCCGAGGCGACCGTGCCGCTCGTCACCGTCATCACCCGCAAGGCGTACGGCGGCGCGTACATCGTGATGGGGTCGAAGCAGCTCGGCGCGGACATCAACCTCGCGTGGCCGACCGCCGAGATCGCCGTCATGGGCGGTCAGGGCGCGGTCAACATCCTCTACCGGAGCGAGATCAAGCGCGCGGAGGAGGCCGGCGAGGACGTCGCCGCCGTCCGCACGAAGCTCGCGAACGAGTACACCTACAACGTGGCGTCGCCGTACCTCGCGGCCGAGCGCGGTGAACTCGACGGCATCATCCAGCCGCACGCGACCCGCGTCTCCGTCATCAAGGCGCTCCGGGCGCTCCGCGGCAAGCGGGCCAGCCTGCCGCCGAAGAAGCACGGGAACATCCCGCTGTGAGCCCGAAGCACGCCGCAGCGGTCCCGTCCGACGAACCGGCGGCGGTCGCCGACGTCCGGGTGGTCGCCGGTGCGCCCTCGCCGGAGGAACTCGCCGCCGTGATCGCGGTGCTGCAGCGGCAGGCCGACGAGGTCGCCGCCGCGGGTCGGGCCACCACCGCGGTGTCCCCCCGTGCCGGGTGGACGGCATCAGCGCGTGGGATCCGCGACGACCTGTCTGCTGCCCGCGGGGGCTGGGCGCGCTCGCTGCGCTGACGGGTGTCCCCCGCGCTGTACCCCTCCGCCAGCGGCGGGGTCACCACCGTCCGGCGGGACGGGACCGACCGGTCGCCCCTCGCACGGGGGGTACGGATCGTGCTGGGGCGACGAGCATGCCGGAATTGTCCCCCGAAATGACGACTGACACCTCGTCGGGGCGTGGGCATGATTGTGGTGTTCGGTGTTCTCCCCGGAGAGCATCACCAGCCGGTGGCCGACTAGGGTACGAAGCCACCGCTGAAACGAGTCAGGGCGACATTCGGGTTGTCGCTCTGACTCGGGTCGTGAACGGGCCGGTCGGATCTCCGGCCGGCCCGTTCCCCGTTCCCGGGGTCGTCCGACTGCTCGGAGCGCTCAGACCACCGCGTGTCGGGGGATCTCGAGCCAGAGCGCGACCGCGTCCGCCGCGTCGTCATCGTCGTCGTCGTCGAGGCCGGCACCGAGCGCCGCTGACTCGCTCGCCGCGGGGTCGAGGCGGAGTCCCACGACCGTGACGGCCATGTCGGCGCCCTCCGGCACGGTCCGGACGATCACGTTGTCCGCATCGGCTGCTCGCCGCAGGGCGTCCGCGAGTTCGGCGTGGACCCGCGCGAGTTCGCCCGCGTCGAGCTCGTCGAGACCGCCGTCGTCGTGGAGCTGCACCGTGGCCCCGCGGCGTCGGAGCGCCATCACCTCGGCGCGCACGTCGTCGGACAGCAGCGACCGCCCGCGGATCTCGTCGCGGATGGCCTGCTCCAGGTGCAGGCTCTCGGTGCGCTCCTCCGGGTCGAGGGCACCACAGGTGTCGATGATGCGCTGGAGCATCGGGAGGGCCATCCGCGTCGTCTGACCGAGGCGGAACTGCCGCTCGTGCACGTGAGCGTCCTGCGCCGCCTGCCAGTCCGCGGTCTCCTGCTCGGCCCGGATGAACTCGCGCGTGATCCGGGTCGCCCGGGCCATCGCCACCGCGAAGCCCGTCGCGACCGTGACCCACACGACGCTGCCGAGCACGCCCAGTTCCCCGAGGGACCCGAAGCCGGCCACGACGAGGCCGTGCACCGTGAGGAAGGCGGTGCCGGCCCAGGCGAACGCACCGCGCTGCCGGACGACGAGGATCACCATGAGCGTCCCGATCGCGGCGACCCACCACGTGGTGTACCCGGGCGGACGGGGGATGCCGACGACCGAGGCCGACACGAGCGGGATCATCACCGCGGTCGCGAGGGCGAAGCAGGCGGCCCACACCGGCAGCACCGTCCCGCGGACGAACAGCGCGATGCCGGTCGCGACTGCGTAGAGGACCATCGTGGCCACGACGGCGCCGAACGCGTGCGTGGTGGGGAGCGTCGTCGCCGCGAGGACGAGGTGGTACAGGGAGAACAGCGCCGCCAGCCCGACGGCGATGCCCGCGCGGACCGAGACCCTCACCGTGCGCTCCCGTCCACGGACGGCTCGGCCGGTCCTGCCGCGACCACGTCGACCGGCTCGTCGTGCCGTGGCGCCGACCTGCGGACCAGGGCCGGCCAGACGAGCATCACCCGCGTGCCGTCACCCGGCGCGGAGAGCACCTCGGCTGCCCCGTCGACGGCGGCCATGCGCTCGATGATCGAACGCCGGACGCCGAGGCGCTCCGCGGGCACCGCCGAGCGGTCGAACCCGACGCCGTCGTCGACGACCTCGACGTGCACCCGCCCGTCGGTGTCGGTGCCGAGACGGACCGAGCGACTGACCGGGCCGTCGCCGGCGTGCTGCACGCTGTTCACCACGGCCTGCAGGGTCGCCGAGGCGATGGCGTCGGCCGCGCCGGCGGGGACGGACGGACCGTCGGCCACGGCGCACCGCACCTCGACCCGTGCGTCGAGCGCCGCCACGGACTCGTCGATCTGCCGGTGGAGCACCGCGAAGGGCATCGACCGCTCGTCGTCGGGCGCGTCCGCGGCGGCCGCGAGGTGGTCGATCGCGTTGCGGGCCATGCGGGCCGCGAGCGTCTGGGCGGCGGGGGTGTCGGCGCGGGCGGCGGAGAGGAGCGTCGTCAGGACGCTGTCGTGCACGATGGCGTCGACCCGCACCCGTTCGACCTCGGTCGCGTGTTCCCGGATGGCGTCCGCGTACCGGCGCACCGCGGTGGACTGGGCGGTGTCCACCGCCGCCGCCGCCCGCCGGAGCGCCACGATGAGCACCAGGGCCGTGACGCCGAGGATCGCCGTGTAGGCGCTGTCGAGGAGGGCGGTGCGGAGGCCGACGCCGCCGGCCTCGGGTGTCAGCCGGACCAGCGCGAAGACGGCCGGCACGAGCGCGTTGTAGACCGTGGCCCGCCAGGTCGCGAAGCCGAGCGAGGCGGTGATGGTGCCGACGTTGCAGAACCACCACGGCCACGGCTGGTCGTCGGACGGGATCGGCGTGTGGACCGTGATCGGCCACGTCACGAGCGCGACGAGGACGACCAGGGCGATCACGATGTGGGTGGGCTGCGCGAGCCGCTGCACGAACGCGGCCACCCCGGTCGCGATGATCGCCAGCGCGAGCACGCTGACCATGACCGGTGCCCACAGCGGATCGAGGTACCGGAGCTGACCGAGGACGGACGGGGCGTCCACGACGGCGAAGCCGACCGCGGCGGCCGCGAGCAGGATCGTGAAGACGCGCTCCATCGACCCCTGGGTGATCGACGCCCGGACGCTCCGGGACGGATCGGGTCCGAACGGTGCCGCGACGCGCTCAGTGCTCACGACGACCACCCCTCGGGTGGTCAGCGGCCATCGGCGTCGGGTTCGATGCCGGAGTCGAGCCCCGGCAGGATGCCGTCCTCGACGGCCCGACGGAGCAGGTCCACCTTCGTCGGGGCCGGGCGGCCGACCTCGACGTACTTCACCCGGATGCGGTCGAGGTACTCCCGCGCCGTCGAGTACCCGATGCCGAGCTGCTGCGCCGCGAGCTTCAGCGGCAGGCCCGATGCGTACAGGTGCAGGATCTCGCGCTCCCGGCGACCGAGCTGCGCCTTCGCGAAGTCGCGGTCGGCGTCGATCGCGCTGGCCCACTCGAGGTTGTTGAGGACGTCGCCCCGCGCCACCGTCGCCACGGCGGCCATGACGGTCTTCGTCGCGGAGGACTTCGGGATCACGCCCGCGGCGCCGGCGGCGAGCGCCTCACGCACGCTCGCGACGCGGTCGGCGATGCTGTGCACGAGGACCGCGGAGCCGGTGCCCTGCACGCCCTTGACGTTCTCGGTGACGGTCGAGCCGTCCCCGAGCGAGAGGTCGAGGACGACGACGTCGACCTCACGTCCCGCGAGCTGCTCGACGTACTCGGGCACGCTCGCGGCGGTGAGGACCACCTCGAAGCCCTCGTTCTGGCAGGCGGCCTGGATGCCCAGACGGACCGACTCATGGTCGTCGACGACGGCGACCCTGACCGGGCGGGTCCCGAGCCCGGTCGTCCCTGAAGTGGTGGCTGCTGGTGTGGTGCTCGTGTCTGCCACGGTGCCCTCTCGTCCCGACGGCGCGCCGGGCCCTGATCCCGGTTGCCGTCCGCACCAAGGATACCGAGCACAGCGGCCTGCCCGTACCCCCTCGACGGGCAACACGTGGCGTGGTACGGCCGCAGTGCGTCAGGCGGACGGAACCAGGCGCGCCACCGCCTCCAGGTGGTGCGTGTGCGGGAACAGGTCGAACGCGCGGAGGGCCTCCAGGCGGTACCCGAGGTCGGCGAACGTCGCGACGTCGCGGGCGAGCGCGACCGGGTCGCAGGCGACGTAGACGACCTGGGCCGGCTGCAGCGCCGCGACCGACACGACCACGTCCCGGCCGGCACCCGAGCGCGGCGGGTCGAGGACGATCGTGCCGGCGCGGAACCGCTCCCGCTCCGGGCGGGACGCCGTCTCGACCGCCCGGGCGAGCCACCGGTCGACGCGACCGGTCTCGGCGCGGGCACCGATCCACTCGGAAAGGTTCTCGAGCGCGTGCTCGGTGGCGCGGGTCGCGCTCTCGACGCTCGTCACCCGGGCACGCGGACCCACGACGTCGGCGAGCGCCGCCGCGAGGAGCCCGACGCCGCCGTAGAGGTCGAGGTGCTGCCCCTCGGGGTCGAGCCGGTCGCGGTCGACCAGGTCCTGCACGGCGGCGGTCAGCACGGCGGGCGCCTGCCGGTGCACCTGCCAGAAGCCGGTGTCGTCGACCGCGAACGTCCGCTCGCCGACGACCTCGTGCACGACGGTCGGGCGCTGCGCGTCGATGACGAGCCGTGCCGCGGCGGAACCGCTCGGGCTGAGGACGTCGACGACCTCCGCGCCCGGCATCGACATCCGCGCGAGCGGTGCGGAGTCCTGCACGGCGGCGGTGGCCAGCGGGAGCGCCGTCACGGGGACGACGGTGTGTGACCGCGCGGCGAACGGGCCGGGGGTGCCGTCGGCGTCGACGTGCAGGCGGACCCGGGTGCGCCAGCCGAGGCCGTCCGCCTCGTCGTCGCCGGGCGCGGACTCCACGACCACCGGCGCACCGAGGACGGCGTCGAGGTCGAGGTGCCCGAAGCGGGAGAACGCGTCGACGAGCACGTCCCGCTTCAGGGTCCGCTGGTGGTCGAGCGCGATGTGCCCGAACTCCGCGCCGCCCGGGCGGACGGCCGGGTCGCGGTCGAGACCAGCCTCGGCCCAGACGTGGTCCACGCGGTGTTCGCTCGGCTCGAGCACCTGCACCGTGTCGGCGCGCCAGAACGACTTCTTCCGGTCCTCGGTGACCCGTGCCACGACCCGTTCCCCCGGGACCGCGTCCGTGACGAACACCACGCGCCCCTCGTGCCGGGCCACCGAGATGCCGCCGTGGGCGATCCCGGTGACGTCGAGTTCGAGCAGTGTGCCGACCGATTCACCCATGGTTCGATGTTCCCATGCGTCTGTACCTCGCGAGCACCTCCCCCGCCCGTCGCGCACTCCTGGCGCAGTCCGGCATCGACCCGGTCCTCGTCGCGCCCGGGGTGGACGAGGACGCCGTGGGGGCGGCGGAGCGCGAGCGGCTCGGCCGCGACCTCACCGGTCCGGAGCTCGTCGTGCTCCTCGCGGTCGCGAAGGCCACCGCGGTCGCCGACGGTTCGGTGGCGGTCCCCGACGGGGTGCCCCTCGACGGGGTCGTCTTCGGCGGGGACTCCGCGTTCGAGGTGGACGGCCAGCTGTACGGCAAGCCGCACGACCCGGCGGTCGCCCGGGAGCGCTGGCGGCAGATGCTCGCCGCCGGCGGCGGCACGCTGTGGAGCGGGCACTGCGTCATCGACCGGCGCGCGGGTGCGGTGCCGGACGCGTCGGGGCCCGCCGGAGCAGGGTCGGGAGGCGCGGGGCGGGCCGGTGCCGAACCTCCCGTCCGGCAGGCAGCACCGGAGCGGACCGGGGGCGGCACGTCCGCGGCGACCGACGCGGTGCCGTCGCTCGGCGAAGTGGCGCCCGGCGGCTCGGCGCTCGTCGTGGACGGCGACCGCGTCGTCGCGGTCGACAGCGCGGTGCTCACGTTCGCCGACGACATGACGGCCGCCGAGATCGACGCGTACGTCGCGACCGGCGAACCGCTCGAGGTGGCCGGCGCCTTCACGATCGACGGGCGGGCCGCTGCCTACATCACGCGCATCGACGGCGCGCCCTCCGCGGTGGTCGGGCTGTCGCTCCCGGTGCTGCGGTCGATGCTCCTGCGCGGCTTCGGCATCGACTGGCACGACCTCTGGGCTCTGTAGACATCCACCTGCTCACCGCAGTGTTTCTTGTGGACGGCGCTCAAAACACGACTCGGACACACGAATACGCTGATGTTCCATGCCCCGCATCAGCAAGGTCCTCATCGCGAACCGCGGCGAGATCGCCGTCCGCATCATCCGAGCGGCCCGCGACGCGGGCAAGGCCTCGGTGGCGGTCTACGCCGACCAGGACCGTGACGCCCAGCACGCCCGCCTCGCCGACGAGGCCTACGCGTTGAACGGCACCACGAGCGCCGACACGTACCTCGTCATCGAGAAGATCATCTCCGTCGCCCGACGGTCCGGCGCCGACGCCGTGCACCCGGGCTACGGCTTCCTCGCCGAGAACGCCGACTTCGCCCGGGCCGTCATCGACGCCGGACTCACCTGGATCGGCCCGTCGCCGGAGTCGATCGAGCGCCTCGGCGACAAGGTCTCCGCGCGGCACGTGGCCGAGAAGGTCGGGGCACCGCTCGCCCCCGGCACCATCGAGCCGGTGCAGGACGTGTCCGAGGTCGTCGACTTCGTCGACCAGGTCGGCCTGCCCGTCGCGATCAAGGCCGCCTTCGGTGGCGGTGGTCGTGGCCTCAAGGTGGTGCGCGACCGCGAGTCGATCGAGGAGCTCTTCGAGTCCGCGACGCGCGAGGCCATCGCCGCCTTCGGCCGCGGCGAGTGCTTCGTCGAGAAGTACCTGGACAAGCCCCGCCACGTCGAGACCCAGTGCCTCGCCGACGAGCACGGCAACGTCGTCGTCGTCTCCACCCGCGACTGCTCGCTGCAGCGCCGGCACCAGAAGCTCGTCGAGGAGGCACCGGCGCCGTACCTCACCGCTGCGCAGGAGACGGCGCTGTACGAGTCGTCGAAGGCGATCCTCCGCGAGGTCGGCTACGTCGGTGCCGGCACCTGCGAGTTCCTCATCGGCGCCGACGGCACGGTGTCGTTCCTCGAAGTGAACACGCGCCTGCAGGTCGAGCACTGCGTCTCCGAGGAGGTCACCGGCATCGACCTCGTCCGCGAGCAGTTCCGGATCGCCGAGGGCGGCACGCTGGACTACGCCGACCCGACGCCGCGGGGCCACTCGTTCGAGTTCCGCATCAACGGCGAGGACCCGGGCCGCAACTTCTTCCCGGCGCCCGGCCCCGTGCACGTCTTCAGCGCCCCGTCCGGCCCCGGCGTCCGCGTCGACTCCGGTGTCGTGTCCGGCGACGTCGTCTCCGGCTCGTTCGACTCGATGCTCGCGAAGCTCATCGTCACCGGCGCCACCCGCGAGGAAGCGCTCGAGCGCTCCCGCCGCGCCCTCGCCGAGTTCGAGGTCGCGGGCCTGCCCACCGTCATCCCGTTCCACCGCGCGGTCGTGTCCGACCCGGCGTTCGCCACCGACGACGCGACGCCGTTCTCGATCTACACGCAGTGGATCGAGACCGACTTCCAGAACGACATCCCCGCGTGGAGCGGCGCGACCGAGGAGCTGCCCGCGCCGGCCGAACGCGACACCGTCGTGGTCGAGGTGCAGGGCAAGCGCATCGAGGTCACCATGCCGTCGATCGTCGGTGGTGGTGCCGCCGCGGGTGCCCGTCGTACCTCGGGCCCGTCGGCGCCGTCCGCTCCCCCGAAGCGCCGGTCCTCCGGGGTCAAGGGCGGCCGTGCGGCGTCCGGGTCGTCGGTCGCCTCACCGATGCAGGCCACCGTCGTGAAGCTCGCGGTCGCCGAGGGCGACACCGTCGTCAAGGGCGACCTGCTCGTCGTCCTCGAGGCGATGAAGATGGAACAGCCGGTCCAGGCGCACAAGGACGGCGTCGTCACGGGCCTGAACGCCCCCGTCGGCCAGACGGTCTCCTCCGGCCACGTGCTCCTCGAGCTCGCGTAGCGCGGCGCCGCGCGGCGCGGGCGGCGCCGCGCCGCGCCCGCGCCTCTCGCGCCCCGCTACGAACATCGCGCCCCGGTTCGCCCGGGCGCGCTGTTGGGCAGAGGGCGCGCAGGGCGGCCGCACGCCACGCTGCGGCCCAGTCGGAGCCGAGGGGCAGTCCCGCGTCGAGCAGGATGCGCGGGAGGACACCGCCGGGCATCGCCTCCCGCCACGTCACCCTGCCGAACCCGGTGACGTCGGGACGGCGTCGCAGTCGGTCCTCTCGTCGCTTCTCGTCGATGACGACCTCGTGGGCACGCTTCCCGTTGCGCATGCTCGGGTCCGAGTACTTCACGAGGCCGTCGAACTCGATGACCACGCCGAGGTCGGGCTGCCAGAGGTCGACCCGGTCGATCGAACCGTCGTCGTGGTGGAACTCGTGCTGCAGCTCGAAGGGTGGCGCCCCGAGCACGACGGCACCCCACCGCGTGATGCTCTCGCCGGCGGACTCCGAGCGCTCGTCTGCGGCCTCGAGGAGCGCACGGACGACGCGCGGGTTCCGGACCCGGCGCCCTTCGAGCTCGACGGACAGGTCGCCCCGGGACACGCCACGGCGCAGAACGGCGTCCAGGACGGCGATCGCTCGCCACGGGTGCTCCCGGATCGCCACGTCGACGGCTGTCGCGGCGAGGCCCGTCACCCGGTTGCCGTCGATCTCCACGCTCGTCACGGAACGGCCTCTCCCACCCACCCGCTGGATCGCCGCCTTCACCTGGCCGCGGTCCCGATCCGGGTCGGTGACGACCACCCGCTGGCCGAAGGACCCGATCCACGGGAGCCCGTGCATCGCGACCGCCGACGCGTGTGAGAGGACGAGGCCGTCCCCGCACCTCGGCATCACCGCCCTGATCAGCGCCCGGTGTCGTTCTCCGGCGTCAGCGGCGTCCCACGTGGTGCGTTCCGTGAAGGCTCCACGCGCGACGCGGACGAGCGAACCGGCCTCCGCGGCTCGCCGCAGCCGGACAGCGGCTGCAGCATCGAGGTCGGCGCCGGTCGAGATCACGTCGAGGTCCATGGGACCAGCATCGGCAGCCCGTCCCCGTCCCGGAGCATCGCGCAGTCGCCCGTGGAGGACGGCGGCTCGATCGCCGGTGGGGAGGACCGCCGTGACGGCCACGCGCCCGGGAACGAACATCGCGCCCCGTCGGGACGGGGCGCGATGTTCGTAGCGGGGCGCGATGTGCGCGGCGCGAGCGCGGCGCCGGCGGCGCGGCGCGCTACGACACGAGGGGGCGCACCGCGGCCGCGAGGCGGTCGGCGAGGGCCGCCGCCGCCGCGGGGGTCTCGGCGACGGTGTCGATGTAGACCTTCACCTTCGGCTCGGTGCCGCTCGGGCGGACGATGACGCGTGCGCCGCCGTCGAGGTCGAAGCGCAGGATGTCGGACGGCGGGAAGCCCTCGACACCGTCGAGGAAGTCCGTCGTCGCCGTGACCGCGATCCCGCCGAGCTCCGTCGGCCCCGAGGAGCGCAACGCCGCCATGACCTCGCCGATCCGGGACAGGTCGTCGACCCGCGTCGCCACCTGACCGGACGCGAACGACCCGAAGCGTGCGGCGAACGCGTCGAGCTGGTCGGCGATGGTCTTCCCCTCCGCCGCGAGTTCGGCCGCGAGCGACAGCAGCTCCAGCGCGGCGGAGATGCCGTCCTTGTCGCGGATCACCTGCGGGTCGACGAGGTACCCCAGGGCCTCCTCGTACCCGAACAGCAGGTCGGGTACGCGGGACACCCACTTGAAGCCGGTGAGGGTGTCGCGGTGCCCGAGGCCGTACTGCTCGGCGACGCGTGCGAGTGCGGGTGAACTGACGATCGACGCGGCGAGCACACCGGTCGTCCCGGCCGCCGCCGCCCGGGCCGCGGCACGCCAGCCGAGCAGCCACCCGACCTCGTTGCCGGCCAGCCGACGGAACGAGCCGCTGCCGTCCGGGATCGCGAGCGCGAGCCGGTCGGCGTCCGGGTCGTTCGCGATGACGAGGTCGGCGCCGAGCGCGACGCCCCGGGCGATCGCCAGGTCCATCGCCCCCGGCTCCTCCGGGTTCGGGAACGACACCGTCGGGAACGCCCCGTCCGGCTCGATCTGCTCCGGGACGACCGCGGGCTCGCGGAAGCCGGCCCGGGCGAAGACCGCGCGTGCGGTCTCCCACCCGACCCCGTGCATGGCCGTGTAGACGACGGACGGCTGTGCGTCGACCGGGAGGCCCAGGGCTGGCACGGTCGCGGCCGTCGCGTCGACGTACGCCCGCACCAGCGACTCGTCGGCGACGGTGTAGTCGTTCGCCCGGTCGAGCGTGCGGATGTCCCCCGCCGCGACCACGTCGATCGCCGTGGCGATCTCGCCGTCGACCGGCGGGACGATCTGCGAGCCTTCGTCGTCGCCGCCGAGGTACACCTTGTACCCGTTGTCCCGCGGCGGGTTGTGGCTCGCGGTGACCATCACGCCGGCGCCGACGTCGAGGTGCCGGACGGCGAACGCGACGAGCGGCGTCGGCAGCGCACGGGGCAGCAGGGTGACGTCGAGGCCGAGCCCGCGCATCACCTCGGCGGAGTCACGCGCGAAGACGTCCGAGTTGACCCGGCCGTCGTACCCGATGACCACGCTGCGGTCACGCCCGCTGTCGATGAGGAACCGCGCGAGCCCCGCGGCGGCCTGGGTCACCACGACCCGGTTCATCCGGAGCGGACCGGCACCGAGTTCGGCGCGCAGCCCCGCGGTGCCGAACTGCAGTCGGCCGGCGAAGCGCGCCGCGAGCTCCTCGGCGTCGCCGTCGATGAGCTGCTCGAGCTCGGCGCGCGTCTCGTCGTCCGGGTCCTGCGCCGCCCACGCCCGGGCACGGACGAGCACGTCGTCCGTTGCGGCCGTGGTGTCGCCGAGGTCGCCGTCCGCGATGGCGCCATCGCTGGCGCCGCGGTCGGCGCTCACAGGGCCGCCACCACGCGGGCCAGCAGGTCCGCGATGACCGGCTCGGCCTGCTTGCCGGCCTCGAGCACCTCGGTGTGCGACAGCGGCGTCTTCTGGATGCCGGCGGCGAGGTTCGTGATGAGCGAGAACCCGAGGACCTCCATGCCCGCCTGCCGTGCGGCGATCGCCTCGAGCGCGGTGGACATGCCGACGATGTGCCCGCCGATCGTCTTGGCCATCTGCACCTCGGCCGGGGTCTCGTAGTGCGGGCCGCGGAACTGCGTGTAGACGCCCTCGTCGAGGGAGGGGTCGACCGACTTGGCGACCGCACGCAGTCGTGCCGAGTACAGGTCCGTCAGGTCGATGAACGTCGCGCCCTCGAGCGGGCTGTCCGCGGTGAGGTTGATGTGGTCGCTGATGAGCACGGGCGTGCCCGGCGTCCAGGTCTCCTTGATGCCGCCGGCGCCGTTCGTGAGCACCATGACCGAGGCGCCGGTCGCCGCGGCGGTGCGGACGCTGTGCACGACCCGACGGACGCCGTGGCCCTCGTAGTAGTGCGTGCGGGCCCCGATGACGAGCGCGTGCCGCCCGTCGGCGAGCCGGATCGACCGCACGGTGCCGGAGTGCCCGGGCACCGCCGAGGCGCTGAACCCGGGGACGTCCGCCGCGGGGATCTCGGAGACGGTCTCCCCGAGCAGGTCGGCGGCCTTGCCCCAGCCGGAGCCGAGCGTCAGGGCGACGTCGTGCCGCTCGATGCCGGACCGGGACGCGATGACGGCCGCGGCGTCGCGGGCCACGTCGAACGGGTCGACGGCGGGGTCGTTCAGGGGGTTGTCGGTGCTGACCATGCGCCGATCGTACCGGCCCGGCTCCTAGCCCAGCGCCTTCTCCACAGCCGCGGTGATCTCGCTCTGGTCGAAGTGGTTGCGGATCACGATGACCTCGGCGTAGGTGCTCCCGATGGCCTCGACGAACTCCTGGCTCGTGAGGATCACGTTGGCGTCGTCGGACACCGCCCGGACCGAGGCGACGTCCGCCGCGACCACCTCGGCGTCGAGCCCGAGCGTGGCGAGGGCCTTCTCGGCGTTCACCTTCAGGATCGCGCTCGCGCCGATGCCGACCCCGCAGATGGTCACGATCTTCATGCCGTCGTCACTCCCATGATGGTCCGGACCTCGTCGGCCGTGGTGGCGGCGGCGAGCCGTCCGGTGACCGAGGCGTCGTTGAAGGTGTTCGCGATCGCGCCGATCGACTCGAGGTGCGTCCCGACCTCGGCCACGGCGAGGCCGAGCACGACCGACACCGGGTCGTTGTGCGGGTGGCCGAACGCGACCGGCGACGCCAGGGTCACGACCGCCAGCCCGTCCCGGAGCACACTCGCCCCGGGACGGGCGTGCGCGAACGCCAGCCCGGGCGAGATCACGATGTACGGGCCGTGCTCGTCCACCATCGCGATCATCGCCTCGGTGTACTCGTCCGTGGTCGCCCCGGACGCGACGAGGGCGCCGCCGACCGCCCGGAGCGCGTCGCGCCACGAGGGCGCGGACGCCCCGAGCACGACGGCCGGGTCCGGCAGCGGCGGCAGCCCCATCGGCTCAGGCCTCCGCGTACCCGGCGGTGATGGTGGCGATGATCTCCTCGCGGTCCTCGAGCGGCAGGAACGAGCCGAGCGCGGCGTTGATCTGGAACGCGGCGAGGTCGTCGAGGTCGTAGCCGAACGTGCCCGCGAGCAGTGCGAGCTCCTTCGACAGCGAGGTGTTGCTCATCAGGCGGTTGTCGGTGTTCACCGTCACCCGGAAGCCGAGCTGGTAGAGCACGTCGAACGGGTGGTCGGCCAGGTCGTCGCCCCAGGCCGCGATCGCACCGGTCTGCAGGTTCGACTGCGGTGCCACCTCGAGCGGGATCTCGCGGTCGCGCACCCAGGAGGCGACCTCGCCGAGCGTCGCGAGCATGGACCCGTCGCCGCCGTCGGTGAGCGTGACGTCCTCGAACACGCGGACACCGTGGCCGAGCCGGAGCGCCCGGCCGTCGACGAGCGCCGAGCGGATCGATGCGAGCCCGTCCGCCTCACCGGCGTGCACGGTGACGGGGAACAGCTCGGACGCGAGGTACTCGAACGCCGCGCGGTGGTTCGCCGCCGGGAAGCCGGCCTCCGCCCCCGCGATGTCGAAGCCCACGACGCCGTGGTCACGGTGCCGGACGGCGAGCTCCGCGATCTCCATCGACCGGTCGGCGTGCCGCATCGCGGTGACGAGCTGTCCGATGCGGATCGAGCCGCCGGCCGCGTCGACGGCTTCCTCGATGCCGGCCTGGACCGCCTCGACGGTCTCGTCCAGGGTGAGCCCGCGCTGGAGGTGCTGCTCCGGCGCCCAGCGGATCTCGCCGTAGACGACGCCGTCGGCGACCAGGTCCTCGACGAACTCGCGGGCGACCCGCGTGAGCCCGGGCGCGGTCTGCATGACGGCGGTGGTGACGTCGAACGTCTTGAGGTACTCGACGAGCGAGCCCGAGTCGGCCTGGTCGGCGAACCACTGCGCCAGTTCGGCGGCGTCGGTGGTCGGCAGCTCGACGCCGTCCAGGGCGGCGAGTTCGATGATCGTGGCCGGCCGGAGCCCGCCGTCCAGGTGGTCGTGGAGGGAGACCTTGGGCAGGTCGTTGATCACCGCTCCGGCGTCGGGCAGGCGGTAGGTCGTGGCGGCGTCGCTCATGCAGCCAAGGCTAGCGCTGGTGACCCCACCCGGACAGGTGGCCGTGGACAACGCACTCCCGGACGGACTGGCGCGTTCCGCTCAGCGGGATCGCGGAGCGATCTGCGGAACGCGCCGGCCGAGCCTGCGAGGCCGGGCCCACACGTCGTGCGGGGAGCTTCCGGTCCGTTTGTCGATCGCGTCGCTACTGGATGCGCTCGCGCACGATCGGCCCGCGCTCCGGCGCGGCGTCCCCGATCGACCAGGCTCCCTCGAGCGACTCGAGCGCCCGCTCGAAGCGCGCCGGCTCGTCGGTGTGCAGCGTCCACAGCGGCTGTCCCGCCGTGACCGTGTCGCCCGGCTTGACGTTCAGTTCGATGCCGGCGCCGGCCTGCACCGGGTCCTGCGCGCGTGCCCGCCCGGCGCCGAGGCGCCAGGCCGCGATGCCGAACGGCAGGGCCTCCTGCGTGGCGAGCACGCCGGCCTCGGTCGCGGTGACGACGTGCGACTCGGCCGCGACCGGCAGCGGCGCCGTGGGGTCGCCGCCCTGGGCCTCGATCATCCGGCGCCAGGTGTCCATCGCGCGGCCGTCGGCCAGCGCGGCGGCCGGGTCGGCGTCCGGCTGCCCGGCGAGGCGGAGCATCTCCGACGCCAGCGCGACCGTCAACGCGACCACGTCGGCGGGACCGCCGCCGGCGAGGACCTCGACGGACTCGCGTACCTCGAGGGCGTTGCCGATCGTCAGGCCGAGCGGGACCTCCATGTCGGTGAGGAGGGCCGAGGTCGCGACCCCGGCGTCCTTCCCGAGGTCGACCATCGTCTGCGCGAGGAGCTTCGACTGCTCGAAGTCCGCCATGAATGCGCCGGAGCCGAACTTGACGTCGAGCACGAGCGCTGCCGTGCCCTCAGCGATCTTCTTCGACATGATGCTCGACGCGATGAGCGGGATGCACTCGACCGTCCCGGTGATGTCGCGGAGCGCGTAGAGCTTCTTGTCCGCGGGGGCGAGGCCCGACCCGGCGGCGCAGATGACCGCGCCGACGTCGGACAGGATCTCGGCCATCCGCTCGTTCGAGACCGCCGCCTGCCAGCCCGGGATCGACTCGAGCTTGTCGAGCGTGCCGCCGGTGTGGCCGAGTCCGCGGCCGGAGAGCTGCGGCACCGCGACGCCGAAGGTGGCGACGAGGGGTGCGAGCGGCAGCGTGATCTTGTCGCCGACGCCGCCGGTGGAGTGCTTGTCGACCGTGGTCTTGCCGAGCGAGTCGAACGACATCCGCTCCCCCGACGCGATCATCGCGAGGGTGAGGTCCTTGATCTCCCGACGCTCCATCCCGTTCAGGAAGACCGCCATCGCGAGGGCCGCCATCTGGGGGTCCTCGACGTAGCCGCGCGTGTAGGCGTCGACCAGCCAGTCGATCTCGGGCGTGCTCAGGGCGTCGCCGGAACGCTTGGTGCGGATGAGGTCGACGGTGTCGAACGGCTCGACTGCCATGGTCAGTGCTCCTGCTGGTAGGTGGCGAGGGTCCGCGGGCCGAAGGCGTCGGGGAGGACCTCGTCGATGGTGCGGATGCCGGAGACGGTCTCGAGGAGCATGCCCTCGGTCGAGTGCTCGAACAGCAGCTGGCGGCAGCGGCCACACGGCATGAGCGTCGCGCCGTCGCCGTCCACGCACGTGAACGCGACGAGCTTGCCGCCGCCGGTCATGAACAGCTGCGAGACGAGCGAGCACTCGGCGCAGAGGGTGACGCCGTACGAGGCGTTCTCGACGTTGCAGCCGGAGACGATCCGGCCGTCGTCGGTGAGCGCCGCGGCGCCCACCGGGAACGACGAGTAGGGCACGTAGGCGCGCCCCATCGCGGTGGTCGCCGCCTCGCGGAGGGCGTCCCAGTCCACGTCGCCGTCGGCGTCGGTCGCCGGCGTCCCGTCGATCGGCGCGTCGGGGTCGGTCGGGAGGCTCGTGGCCGGGTCCGTCCAGACCGGCTCGCCGGTCGCGGGGTCGGTGCCGACCGCGTCGTGGTCCGCAGCGTTCGTGTCGGTCATGTGCCGTGCCTCCAGGCCGTGGTGGTGCGAGTGGTGCGAGCGGTGGATGTGGGACACCGGTGCCCTGCGTCAGCTCTTGATGTAGGGCTTGCCCGCGGCGGCGGGGCCGCGCGACTGGCCGACCAGGCCGGCGACCGCGAAGATCGTGACGACGTAGGGCAGCATGAGCAGGAACTCGCTCGGGACGGGCGAGTTGATCGCGCCGAGGGTGTTCTGCAGGTTCGACGCGAAGCCGAACAGCAGCGCCGCGAGCGTCGCGCGGATCGGGTCCCAGCGGCCGAAGATGACGGCGGCCAGGGCGATGTAGCCCGCACCCGCGGTCATGTCCTTCGTGAAGGGCCCGACGGCGTCGAGTGTGAAGTACGCGCCGCCGAGACCGGCGATCGCGCCCGCGAGCGAGACGTTCCAGAACCGCGTGCCGGAGACGTTGATGCCGACGGTGTCCGCGGCCTCCGGGTGCTCGCCGACCGCGCGGAGCCGGAGACCCCAACGGGTCTTGAAGAGCGCGAAGGTGACCGCCGCGACCGCGACGTACGCGATGTAGACGATGACGGTCTGCTCGAAGAAGACCGGGCCGATCACCGGGATCTGGTGCAGGACCGGGATCTCGACCTTCGGGAACCGGACGCCGACGTTCAGCGTCGTCTCCGACGGCGAGAGCACCTGCGAGTACAGGAAGCCGGTCAGGCCGGAGATGAACGCGTTGATGACGACACCGACGATGACCTGGTCGACGAGGTACTTGATGCTGAACGCCGCGAGGACGAACGAGACGAGCACGCCGGCGACGAGGGCGCCGACGAGGCCGACCCAAGCGGAACCGGTGATCGAGGCGATGAGCGCCGAGGTGAACGCGCCGGCGAGGAACTGGCCCTCGATCGCGATGTTCACGACGCCGACGCGTTCCGAGATCACGCCGCCGAGCGCACCGAACACGAGCGGGACGCTGAGGCCGATCGCACCGACGAGCAGACCGGGGAGCGGGATCGTCTTGCCGGCGGCGGCCCAGGTGAGGAAGCCGACGACGAACAGGACCGCGAACACGCTCGTGACCCACAACGGGACCGTGCGGTGCCGGGCGACCGCGAGGAAGGCGAACACGGTGCCGAGGGCGAGCAGCACGACGACCACGACGCTCGTGGCGGTCGACGGCAGCCCGACGTCGGGCAGCTGCACGAAGTCGCCCGTGTTGGCGAGCCGGAAGGTCGTGGTGCCGGAACGCCCGGCGACGAGGAAGAGGACCACCGCGAGGACCGTGAAGACGGCGAACGCGATCGGGGCCTTCCAGCTCCGGGTGGTCTCGACCGGACGGCCCGCGACGGGGGTCGCCGCGACCGCGGTGGGGGTCGTGGTGGTCACGCGGCGACCGCCTTCCGCTTGCTGCGCTGCTTGGTGCGACGACGCGCGCCCGGCTGCGGGATCCGGAAGACCGCGCGCACGAGCGGCGGGGCCGCGATGAACAGGACGATGAGGGCCTGGATGACGCCGACGATGTCGATCGGGATGCCGTTGGCGGCCTGCATGGCGTAGCCGCCGTTCTTCAGCACGCCGAACAGGATCGCGGCCCAGAAGGTGCCCCACGGCTTCGAGCGTCCGAGCAGGGCCACGGTGATCGCGTCGAAGCCGATGCCGGCGTCGATGCCCGAGGTGAAGCCCGTCGTGACGGCGCCCTCGACCTGGTACGCACCGGCGATGCCGATGAGCGCGCCGGAGATGACCATCACCCAGATGGTCAGCGCGGGCACGCTCATGCCGGCGACCCGCGCGGCGCGGGG
Source organism: Microbacteriaceae bacterium PS02332 (assembly GCA_029959645.1). Lineage (GTDB taxonomy): Bacteria > Actinomycetota > Actinomycetes > Actinomycetales > Microbacteriaceae > Curtobacterium. Next base: position 74,267 of record JASCOJ010000001.1, read on the forward strand.
GTTCTCCCCCACGGTGCGGAACCGGAAGCCGAGCGACGACTTGTTCATGAGCCACCACACGACGACCACGGCGACGAGCGCGACCAGGAAGCCGAGGTTCACGCCGTACCGCGGACCGAACAGCGCGGGCAGCAGGGCGCTGTCCTTCGTCGCCGGCGAGATCGGGTTCGGGCTGCCGCCGGCCTGCAGGAGCCCCGGGGTGCGGAGCATGAAGCTGAGCAGGTAGAGCGCCACGTAGTTGAGCATGATCGTGAGCACGACCTCGTTGGCGCCGGTGCGGGCCTTGACGAGCCCGACGATCCCGGCCCAGACCGCGCCGCCGACGATGCCGGCGAGGATGGTCAGCGGGATGTGCACGACCGCGGGCAGGTCGAACGAGAACCCGACCCATCCGGCGGCCGCGGCCGCCATGAGGACCTGCCCCTGGCCGCCGATGTTGAACAGGCCGGTGCGGAACGCCACCGCGACGCCGAGGCCGGCGGCGATGAGCGGGACCGCGTAGTCGACCGAGCGGGTGAGCGGGACGATCGCCGAGGCGGCCGAGGGCGCGCCGAAGTTGATGACGGACCCCTGGAACAGCGACGAGTAGGACCCGCCGACCGCGCTGCCGACCGCACGGAGCGTGTCGAGCGGTCGGGCGAAGAAGTACCCGGCAGCCGCCTGGACGTCCTTGTCGGTGAGGGCGATGAGGACGCCGCTCGCGACGAGGGCGAGGACGACCGCGAGCACGGTCGTCAGGACCGAGCCGTTGACGATGCTCCGGAGCGCGTCGCTCCAACGACCCTCGCGACGTTCGCTGTCGGTGGCGGAGTCGGTCATGAGGTGGGGCGCACCGCTGACCTCCTGCAGGCGGTCGTCGACCGCCGGCGTCGCGTCGGTGGCGGTCGTGCCGCCTCCGGTCGGGAGGCCCGTGGTGCCGTCGGTGGGCGTGCTGCGGTCGGCCGGCGGGGTGCCGCCACCGTGCTGCGGCGTGGTGTCGCTCACGCGGCGAGCTCCGTTCCTGCGGGCAGTTCGCCCGCCATCATGAGTCCGAGGACGTCCCGGGAGGTCGTCCCGGGCACGATCCCGACGATGGTGCCGCGGTACATCACGGCGATGCGGTCGGCGAGGGCGAAGACCTCGTCGAGCTCGGTCGAGACGACGATCACCGGGACGCCGCTGTCACGCGTCTCGACGATGCGCTTGTGCACGAACTCGATCGACCCGACGTCGATGCCGCGGGTCGGCTGGGCGGCGACGAAGAGCCGGAGGTCCCGGCTGAGCTCGCGCGCCAGCACGATCTTCTGCTGGTTGCCGCCGGAGAGCCGGCCGGCCGCGGTGGTCCGGCCCGGCGTGCGGATGTCGAACTCGGCGATCTTGGCGTCTGCGAAGGCGTCCCGCTCGGCGGCCCGGATGGTGCCGCCGCGGACGAACTCGGCGGCGTCGGCACGGTCGAGCATGAGGTTCTCGGCGATGGTGAACTCGCCGACCAGGCCGTCCTCCTTGCGGTCCTCGGGGACGAACCCGACGCCGGCGTCGAGGATCTGCTTGACGCTGCGGCCGGTGATGTCCTGGCCGTCGAGCACGATGCGCCCGGACCGGATCGTCTCGAGGCCCATGATCGCCTCGGTGAGCTCGGTCTGGCCGTTGCCCTGCACGCCGGCGATCGCGAGGATCTCGCCACGTCGCACGCTGAACGAGACGTCGTCGACGAGCACGATCCCCGCGGCGTCGGTGACGGTGACGTCCTCGACGACGAGCGCGTCCTCACCCGGCGCCGCCGGGGCCTTGTCGACGACGAGCTCGACGCTGCGGCCCACCATGAGCGAGGCGAGCTCGCCGTTGGTGGCGGTGGGCAGGGCCTCCCCGACGACCTTGCCGAGCCGGATGACCGTGATGCGGTCGGCGACGGCGCGCACCTCGCGGAGCTTGTGTGTGATGAAGACGATGGCGGTGCCGGCCTCGCGGAGCTGGCGCATGATGCCCATCAGCTCGTCGGTCTCCTGCGGGGTGAGGACGGCCGTCGGCTCGTCGAACACGAGCACGGAGGCGTCGCGGGACAGCGCCTTGATGATCTCGACGCGCTGCTGCACGCCGACCGGAAGGTCCTCGACCTTGGCGTCCGGGTCGACGTCGAAGCCGAAGCGCTCCGAGATCTCACGGACCCGCTTCCGGGCGCCCGCGAGGTCGAGGCGACCACCGAACGCGGTCTCCTCCTGCCCGAGCATCACGTTCTCGGCGACGGTGAACACCGGGACGAGCATGAAGTGCTGGTGCACCATCCCGATGCCGGAGCGCATGGCGTCACCGGGGCCGTCGAAGTGCTGGACGACGTCGTCGAGCAGGATCTCGCCCTCCTCGGCCTGGTACATGCCGTATAGGACGTTCATCAGCGTCGACTTGCCGGCGCCGTTCTCACCGAGGAGGCAGTGCACCTCGCCGGGCTCGACCGTGATGGAGATGTGGTCGTTCGCGACGAGGGATCCGAACCGCTTCGTGATGCCGCGGAGTTCGAGCTTCATGTCCGGGGATGTCGTTTCTGTGTCGGGCGCGCGACGAAACGCGGGCGGGAGATCATCATCCCCCGCCCGCGTCGGTCGTGCTACTTGACGGTTGCCTTCGTCTCGACCTTGATCGAGCCGTCGATGATGCCGGACTTGATCTTGTCGAGCTCGCCCTGCAGACCCGAGTCGACCTTGGACTCGTAGTCGTGGAACGGCGCGATGCCGACGCCGTCGTTCTTCAGCGTGCCGACGTAGGGCTCGTTCGAGAAGTCACCCTTGGCGGCCTGCTCGACGACGTCCTTCGTGGCGGGCTTCATGCCCTTCTCCACCGAGGTGAACGCGATGTCCTTGTAACGGGGGTCGGCCTCGTAGAGGTCGCTGTCCGCGCCGACGAGCACGGAACCGTTGCCGGCGTCCTTGATCGCCTCTGCCGCGGACTGGTAGATCGGACCACCGACGGGGAGGATCACGTCGGCGTTCTGGTCGAGCAGCGACTGCGCGACCGACTTGGCCTGCGTGCCGGCCTCGAAGCCACCGGTGAAGGAGCCCTTCTGGCTGTCGACGTCCCAGCCGACGACCTTGACGTCCTTCTTCTTCTGCTCGTTGTAGTACGCCACGCCGTCCGCGAAGCCGTCCATGAAGATGGTGACGGTCGGGATCTGCATGCCACCGAAGGTGCCGACCGTGCCGGACTTCGAGTAGGACGCGGCCGCGTAGCCGGCGAGGAACGCCGCCTGCGAGGTGTCGAACGTGATCGGCTTGACGTTCTTCGCGTCGATCGAGTTGTCGTCGATGATGGCGAAGTCGGTGTCGGGGTTCGCGGCGGCCTGCTTCTTCGTCGCGGCGGCGAGGTTGAACCCGACCGTGACGATGAGCTTGCAGTTCTGGCCGACGAGCTGCTGGATGTTCGAGTCGTAGACGGTGGCGTCCTTCGACTCGGCCGACTTGTACGAGGCACCGAGGTCGGACGCGGCGTCCTTCATGCCCTCGAAGCCGAGCTGGTTGAACGACTTGTCGTCGAAGCCACCGGCGTCGGACACCATGCAGGGCAGGAAGTCGGACTTCTTGGACGAGGCGGAGTCGGACGGCGCGGCCGAGCAACCGGCGAGCACGGCGACGGTGCCGACGAGCGCGAGGCCGCTCATGGCGACGCGACGGGTACGAGATGACACGGGGGTTCCTCCGGGGAGATCGGGAGTCGGCCCGGAGTCACTGCGCACCGGGCGATCGTCAGGACAGTACACGACCGACCGGGCGGTACAGGACCGCTCCGGAGCCCCTGCAGCATCGGTTACGCGATCGCGACCGCGCCGTAATGCGCCGGAAACGCGATGGTCACGGTCTGGCCCCAGTTCGCGGGGGTCCGCGGTGGAGCGCTACACCCGGGTGTCGGCCTGGAGGCCCGGACCGGCGCCGCACCGATCGGCCCGTCTGCGTGCGGTGACCAGACGGAGGAAGACCGATCGATCCGCTCACAGGTCGTCGGCGTCGCCCGGGAAACACAGCGAGACACCCTGGACCGCGTACTGGCCGTCCGCGACGGTCAGCCTGATCGACTCGGTCACCCCGCCGCCACGGCCGACGATCGTCGGACGGTCCGCGGTGCCCCAACGGTCGATCGACATCCCCTGTGCCTTCCACCGGGCCTCCGTCGCCGCGACGTCAGCGGCGACGTCGCCGGCCGCACCGCGCGTGACGAGGTACCGCCACTTCGCCCCCTGACCCCCGTCCGGGAGCTGGCACTCCTCGGCGTAGTCCGGGCCGGTGCGCGCCTCCCAGTCGCCGCCGAGGCGCTCAGTCGTCTCCTGGACGGCATCGATCATCTGCTGCTTCGCGGCATCGGGGTCCACGGAGGACGTCCTTCCGGGTGTTGGCTGTTCGACGCGCTGCTGGGCGCAACCGGAGATCATGACTGCGGCCGCTGCGACGGCCAGGAGGCCGACGGTCGCCCGTCGGAGTCGTGCATCGATGTTCATCGGTCTCCGTTCCCGCGTTCCTGGGACCCGAGGAGCCACTCGTCACGCTTCGTCATCGGGATGGGGTCGAACGGCGTCAGGTCGTCGTCGTGACCGGTGGTCGCGGCACCGACGTTGTACAGCGTCTCCGTGTCGGAGTCGAGGTAACCACCGCCGTCGGCGTTCAGCGGGTCGTGGTGGAGGACCGCGCCGAGGTCACGCCCGGACGCCTCGCCGCCGTTCGCGCCGAACGTCGTGGCCCCGAAGTCCGGCTTCGACGGGTCGACGTGGTGGTCCCGGCTGAAGCTCCGACCGACGGAGGCCAGTTCGTCGCCCTGACCGCCCTCGTCGGGGAGGACGTTCCGTGCCTGACCGGCGTACACCTCGTCGGCGTGCAGGTCAGCGGCCGAGTCGACCGAGTCCGGCAGTCCGGCTGATGCCAGCGCGACGAACCGGTCCACGTGGATGTCGGACCGGGAGAGTGCCACCCCTGCCGTCGTCGTGCCGTAGGAGTGCGCCACGATGTTGGTCGTCGGCATGTCGCCGGCCCGGACCGCGTCCAGGCCGCGCACCGAGGCCTCGAGCTTCTCGGCACCGGCCTCGGCTCTGTCCGACCGCAGGACGGTCGTCTCCCCCGGGGTCTCGTAGCCGATCCAGGAGATCACCGCGTGGTTGCCCGAGGGGTCAGCGATGAGCTGCTCGTCGTGGATGTTCTGTGCCGCCCGCGTCCACGACGACATGTCCGCCGTCGTCGTGTTCATCCCCGGCACCGCCCAGGTCACGGTGTCCGCCGTGTCGAGGTCGCCGATCGAGACGGCGGCGAGCGGCGGGACGTCGTCGGTCAGGGAGACGAGGGACCGGGCGCCGTCGCCCTTCTTCCCCAGGGTCGCGTCGATGTTGAGCAGGGCCTTCAGCTCCTTGTCGAGGGATGCGATCTGCTGCTGGAAGGGCGTGCCGTACTGCCCCGCCCAGGCCGACCCCGTCTGCGCCACGGCCAGCTGGTCCTGGACCTGGTCGATGCGGAGCCCGAGGACCGTCCGGTTGGCCGTGTCCCGCGCCCAGTAGGCGACGCCCTCGAGGTTGCCCAGCTGCTCGAGCACCGCCCGCGGGAGTGCCCGCAGTGCCGGGGCGTCGGCCTTCGTCAGCCCGAGGGCTGCCCACCGCTCCGCCACCTCGGCCGGGGTCAGCCCCTCGGCGAACAACGCGTCGAGCACCGGCGGCGTCCGGCCGTTCGTGGCCACGGCGAGCACGAGGTCGGGCAGCGCCCCGGCGCCGCCGGCCTGCTCGAAGGCGGTGGCGACGTGCTCGCTCCAGGTGCAGTCCGAGGCGTTGTGCTCCAGGTACTGCCCGAACCCGTTGAGTGCGCTCTGTCCGTCCACGACGGCCCACGAGCACGAGGCTTTGAAGGCCGACCACGCCGTCTTCAGCGTCTGCAGCTCCGCCTCGGCGTCGTGGTCGGCCGTCCGGGTCGTGGACACGAAGGTCCGCAGGTGGTTCGGGTCCGCGGAGCTCTTCCCGCTGCCCTCACCGCCGGCCGCGTGCGGACGCTGCCGCGCGTGGAAGGCGGCGGTCAACGGCTTCGGGGTGATCGGCGTGGTCGACGGCTCTCGGTCGGTGAGGAACTCCCAGACGGGCAGGGCGACGCCGGTCAGGCCAGTCGCCTGGGCGGCGTTGCGGTCCGCCTCACGCTGCGCCCACGCGTCGTGGTCACGGATCCGCTGCCGCTCCTCCGCGGCCTGTCGACTCACGGCGTCGACGTCGTCCGCGAAGTCGGTGAGGACCCCGGCGAGCTTGCCGCGGTCCTCCGCCTCGGTCACCGCCGCGTCCCGGAACCGCGTCGCGTACGCGCCGGAGAAGTCCTGCATGCCCGTCGACACCGCGGTGGAGCGCTTCCCGGCCTGCCCCCGGAGGACCTTCGACGCGCTGCGGCACGCACGGCTCAACGCGGACGCGTCCCCTGCGTCGTACTCGATGTCCGCCATGCTCGCTCCCCCGCTCGCAGTTCCCCCATACCGACCGTACCGCCCGACGGGCCGCGCGGTCGTTCCCCGTCCGGCTGCCGGACGTCGCGCCTCAGAGCACGTCGTCCCGACCGCTGATCTTGAGCGCGTCGACCACGCCCTTGACCCGCTGGGCGTTCGCGCCCGTGGTGACCAGGAGGGCGTCCGGGGTGTCGACGACGACGATGTCCTCGACCCCGATGAGCGAGATGAGCCGCTGGCTGTGCGACACCACGATGCCGCTCGACGAGTCGGCGAGGATGCGCGCGCCGTCGCCGAGCACGGCGAGGTTGTTCTGGCGTCCGCCGGACTGCAGCTTCGCGAGCGAGGCGAAGTCGCCCACGTCGTCCCAGTCGAAGTCGCCGGGCACCACGGCCATGCGGCCGGCCGCGGCAGCGGGCTCGGCGACCGTGTAGTCGATCGCGATCTTCTTCAGCGCCGGCCACACCCGGTCCACCACGACCCCGCGCGCCGAGGTGTCCCAGGCGGCGGCGAGCTCCTCGATGCCGGCGAGCAGCTCGGGCTCGGTCTTGCCGATCTCGGCGAGGAGCACGTCGGCCCGGGCGATGAACATCCCGGCGTTCCAGAGGTAGGAGCCGTCGGCGAGGTACCCCCGGGCGGTCTCGAGGTCGGGCTTCTCGACGAACGAGCGCACCGCGTGGGCCGTCCGGGCACCCTCGACGCCGAGGCCCTCGTCGGCGGCGTGGATGTAGCCGAAGCCGATCGCCGGCTCGGACGGCGTGATGCCGATGGTGGTGACGTAGCCGGCCCGCGCCGCGACGACCGCTTCACGGACCGACCGGCGGAAGCCCCGCGCGTCGCCGATGACGTGGTCGGCCGCGAACGACCCGATCACCACGTCCGGCATCCGGCGTCGGAGGATCGCGGCCGCGAGCCCGATCGCCGCCGTCGAGTCCTTCGGCTCGCTCTCGAGCACGACGTTGTGGTCCCGGACGCCGGGCAGCTGGGCCTCCACGGCGGCTCGGTGCGCGCGGCCGGTGACGACCATGATCCGGTCCTCACCCGCCAGCGGGGCGAGTCGGTCCCAGGTCTGCCGCAGCAGCGACGACCCCGAGCCGGTCAGGTCGTGCAGGAACTTCGGCGCGTCGGCGCGCGACAGCGGCCACAGCCGGGAGCCGATGCCACCGGCCGGGATGATCGCGTAGAAGTCCTCGAGTGCGTCCGTCACGCGCCCACCGTACCGGTGCGTCGGTGGAGCGGCTGGACGCGATCTGGGTGATCGGTCAGAGCGGCCCGAGACGCGGACGATCTCCGGAGCCGAGTCGTTCACCGCCCGCTGCTCCGGCGTTCACGTGGCGCACCCCCTCCCGTCACGCCACCGCCGGACGATGGGACGCGCCATGAACGCACGCAGCGTGGAGCGCGGCACCGGTCCGACCAGGACCGTCGCCGTCGTGACCGAGAGCTTCCTGCCCACCCGCAACGGTGTCACCACGAGCGTCCTCGCGGTGCTCGACCACCTCCGGCGCCGCGGACACCGCGCCGTCGTCATCGCCCCGGACACCCCGTGGACCGCCGCGCGACGGTCCCGCTCCGAGCAGGAGCGACACCTCGGCTTCGACGTGCACCGCCTCCCCGCGGTCGCCTACCGGCAGTTCCCGGTGGCCCTGCCGCACCCGGTGCTCGACACGATCCTCGCCGCCTCCGGCGCCGACATCCTGCACGCCGCCAGTCCGTTCCTCCTGGGCGGACGCGCGATCACGGCGGCCGGGAGGCTCGGCATCCCCTCCGTCGCGGTGTTCCAGACCGACGTGGCCGGGTTCGCACGGCGCAACGGCCTGGCCGCGACGGCGCCGCTGGTGCGCCGGGTGCTCGGGCGGATCCACGCCGGCGCCTCGCTGACGCTCGCGCCGTCGTCGGCCACCGCGGCGATGCTCGCGGCCGACGGCGTCCCGCGCGTCGCCCGCTGGGGGCGCGGCGTCGACACGACGCTGTTCCACCCCGACCGGGCGCGGTCGGCGCGGGTCCGAGCTGCCCGACGGCGGATCGCGCCGCGGGGCGAGGTCGTCGTCGGCTACGTGGGACGCCTCGCACCGGAGAAGGAGGTGGACCGGCTCGCCGAGCTCGGCGGGGTCCCCGGGATCCGGGTCGTGGTCGCCGGCGGTGGCCCGTCCAGCGCGCTGCTCGAGCGTCGGCTGCGGCACCTCGACGTCACGTTCACCGGGCCCCTGCACGGCGAGGCGCTCGCGGACGCCTACGCGATGCTCGACGTCTTCGTGCACACGGGGCCGTGGGAGACGTTCGGGCAGACCCTGCAGGAGGCGCACGCGGCGGGCCTCCCCGTCGTCGCACCGGCGGCCGGCGGCCCGCTGGACCTCGTCACGCCGGGCCTCGACGGCGAGCTGTACGACCCCGACGTCCCGCAGGCCCTGCGCGCCGCCGTGCTGCGGGTGGTCGCGGACCGGGACAGGGCGGCGCGGATGGGCTCCGCCGGACGGCTCCGGGTCGAGGGCACGACGTGGGAGGCCGTCGGTGACGAACTCCTCGCTCACCACGACACCGCCCGCGCGATCGGCGTGCCGGGTACCGTGATGCGCTCGGCGTGGAGCCCGTGGAGCGAGAACGTCGGTGCCCGGTCGTAGGATGGACGAGTTCCACACGAACACGACCGCAACGGCGCGCACATCGGCGTGCCGGTCCCACGGGAGGGCGAGCTCATGGCCGAGCAGACCGCAGGCGGGACGGCGACAGCCGCCCCGCAGGTGACGATCGACGCACCACGCAGCACCGGACGCGGTGGACCCGCGCGGGGGCGGGTGCCGCAGGGCACGCTCTACCGCGGTGCCACCGGCATGTGGTCGTGGGTGCTGCACCGGATCACCGGTGTCGCGATCTACTTCTTCCTGCTCGTGCACATCCTCGACACGGCGCTCGTCCGGCTCTCGCCCGAGGCGTACAACGCGGTCATCGGCACGTACAAGACCCCGCTGATGAACCTCGGTGAGATCGCCCTCGTGATGGCGATCGTCTTCCACGCCTTCAACGGGCTGCGGATCATCCTCATCGACTTCTGGTCGAAGGGTCCGAAGTACCAGCGGGCCATGTTCTGGGTCGTGATGGCGCTCTGGGTCGTCGCGATCGCCGGCTTCCTGCCGCGCCAGCTCATGAACCTGTTCGCCGACTTCCACTGACCGCAGGAGCCCTCGCATGACCACGCAGACCATCGAGCCGCCCCGCAGCGCCGCAGCGGCACGCAAGACCACCAACTGGGAGAAGTGGGGGTGGATCTACATGCGCGCCTCGGGCGTCCTGCTCGTCGTGCTCATCTTCGGCCACCTCTTCGTGAACATGGTCGCGGGCGAAGGCGTCAAGCAGATCGACTTCGCCTTCGTCGCCGGCAAGTGGGCCAACCCGTTCTGGCAGGTCTGGGACACGCTGATGCTCTGGCTCGCGCTCATCCACGGCTCGAACGGCATGCGCACGATCATCAACGACTACGTGGGCAAGCCCGGCGTCCGGAAGACCCTGCTCGGCGCGGTGCTCGTCGCCTGTGTCCTGCTCATCGTGCTCGGCACGCTCGTGTGCTGGACGTTCGACCCGTGCCCGGCCGGTGCCGCCGCCGCCGACCTGCCGTCGTTCTGCCCCGCGCGCTGACCGCCGCCCGTGCCGACCGCTCCTCCCCCTGATCGAAAGACCCCTGTGACCGACATCACCGTGCACCACCACCAGTTCGACATCGTCATCATCGGCGCGGGAGGCGCCGGCATGCGGGCCGCCATCGAGGCCGGGCCGAAGGCGAACACCGCCGTCATCTCGAAGCTCTACCCCACGCGTTCGCACACCGGGGCGGCGCAGGGCGGGATGGCCGCGGCGCTCGCGAACGTCGAAGAGGACTCGTGGGAGTGGCACACCTTCGACACGGTCAAGGGCGGTGACTACCTCGTCGACCAGGACGCCGCGGAGATCCTCGCGAAGGAGGCCATCGACGCGGTCATCGACCTCGAGAACATGGGCCTGCCCTTCAACCGCACACCCGAGGGCAAGATCGACCAGCGGCGGTTCGGCGGGCACACGCGCGACCACGGCAAGGCCCCGGTCCGTCGCGCCTGCTACGCCGCGGACCGCACCGGCCACATGATCCTGCAGACGCTGTTCCAGAACTGCGTCAAGCTCGGGGTGAACTTCTTCAACGAGTTCTACGCGCTCGACCTCATCATGGTCGACGTCGTCGGCGACGACGGCGTCACGCGGAAGCAGCCCGCGGGCGTCGTCGCCTTCGAGCTCTCGACCGGTGAGCTGCACGTCTTCCACGCCAAGGCGATGGTCTTCGCGACCGGTGGCTTCGGCAAGATGTTCAAGACCACCTCGAACGCGCACACCCTGACCGGCGACGGCGTGGGCATCGTCTGGCGCACCGGCCTGCCGCTCGAGGACATGGAGTTCTTCCAGTTCCACCCGACCGGGCTCGCCGGGCTCGGCATCCTGCTCACCGAGGGTGCCCGCGGTGAGGGCGCGATCCTCCGCAACGCCTCCGGTGAACGGTTCATGGAGCGCTACGCCCCGACGATCAAGGACCTCGCGCCGCGTGACATCGTCGCCCGGTGCATGGTGCAGGAGGTCGCCGAGGGCCGTGGCGCCGGCCCGAACAAGGACTACGTGCTCCTCGACTGCACGCACCTCGGTGCCGAGGTGCTCGAGACGAAGCTGCCGGACATCACCGAGTTCGCCCGCACCTACCTCGGCGTCGACCCGGTCGTCGAGCCCGTGCCGGTGATGCCGACCGCGCACTACGCGATGGGTGGGATCCCGACCAACGTCAAGGCCGAGGTCCTCTCCGACAACGACACGGTCGTGCCCGGGCTCTACGCCGCCGGTGAGTGCGCGTGTGTCTCGGTGCACGGCTCGAACCGTCTCGGCACGAACTCGCTGCTCGACATCAACGTGTTCGGCAAGCGATCGGGCAACAACGCCGCCGAGTACGTGCAGACCGCCGAGTTCCTGCCGCTGCCCGAGGACCCCGCGGCGAACGTGCGCGGCATGCTCGAGCAGCTGCGGGCCTCCACGGGGACCGAGCGGGTCTCCGCGCTCCGCAAGGAGCTGCAGGAGGAGATGGACAAGAACGCGCAGGTGTTCCGGACCGACGAGTCGCTGGCCCGCGTCACCGAGACGATCCACGCGCTGCGCAACCGGTTCACGCAGGTCTCAGTGCAGGACAAGGGCAAGCGGTTCAACACCGACCTGCTCGAGGCCGTCGAACTCGGCTTCCTGCTCGACCTGGCCGAGGTCGTCGTCTACTCGGCGCGGAACCGCAAGGAGTCCCGCGGTGGCCACATGCGCGACGACTACCCCAAGCGCGACGACGAGAACTACATGCAGCACACGATGGCGTACCTGACGGGTGACCCGCACTCGTCGCTCGCCGACGACCACATCACGCTCGACTGGAAGCCGGTCGTCATCACCCGGTACCAGCCGATGGAGAGGAAGTACTGAGATGACCGACACCCTGGTCTCCGACGCACCCCGCACCGACACCGTGCAGGACGCCCCTCCCGGCTCGTTCCCCGTCACGGTGATCGTCCGCCGGTTCGACCCCGACGTCGACGACGAGCCGCGCTGGCAGGACTTCGACGTGATGATGCTGCCGACCGACCGCATCCTCGACGCCCTGCACAAGATCAAGTGGGAGCAGGACGGGTCGCTGACCTTCCGTCGCTCCTGCGCGCACGGCGTGTGCGGGTCCGACGCGATGCGGATCAACGGGCGCAACCGGCTCGCGTGCAAGACGCTGATCAAGGACCTCGACGTGTCGAAGCCGATCTACGTCGAGGCGATCAAGGGCCTGCCGCTCGAGAAGGACCTCATCGTCGACATGGAGCCGTTCTTCAAGTCGTTCCGCGAGGTCCAGCCCTTCCTGCAGTCGAACACCGCGCCGGTCAAGGGCAAGGAGCGCGTGCAGTCCGTGGCCGACCGTGCCCGGTTCGACGACACCACGAAGTGCATCCTCTGCGCGGCGTGCACGTCCTCGTGCCCGGTGTTCTGGACCGACGGACAGTACTTCGGCCCGGCCGCGATCGTGAACGCGCACCGGTTCATCTTCGACTCGCGGGACGACGCGGCGAACGTCCGCCTCGACATCCTCAACGACAAGGAGGGCGTGTGGCGCTGCCGCACGACCTTCAACTGCACCGACGCATGCCCCCGCGGCATCCAGGTGACGAAGGCGATCGCCGAGGTCAAGCAGGCCGTGATGCGGGGACGCGCCTAGGCCTCCGGCCGGTAGGCTCCCGCTCATGACCTTCGCGGACACGCGCCCCATCCTCGACCAGCTCGGCTACACGGTCCGGTACGTGCAGCTCCCCGGCGAGGTCCTCCAGGAACCGCCGGTGGAGGGTGCCCTCCGCATCGTCCTCGCCGACGCGCCCGACCTCTTCGCGCTCGAAGTGGTCGACTACGGCACCGCCCGTCGTCTGGCCTCGGCGCGCGGGGAGGCGGACGCCGTCGAGATGCTGCGCCGTTTCCTGAACCGGCCCTTCCCGGAACCGCGCGACGTCCGCCGCGCGGAACTCGACCAGATGCGGGACCGTGCCGGGTCGACCTACCCGCAGCTGGCGCAGCAGGTGGCGTCGACCGGGGACGCCGGCCTCACGATCCAGGTGCCGGCGGGCGTGCCGGTCGACCGGGTCGGCGGCCCGGACGGCTTCCTGCTCCACCCGATCGACACGCCGATGCCCGCCCGGTCCCTGCCGCCGCACGTCTCCCGTGCGCCCGAGGTGCACCGCTACTTGGTCGAGCGGCCGTTCCTCGTCACGGTCCGGTTCGTCCGCCCCTGGTTCGACCAGCCAGGTGGGGCGCTCCGGTTCGAGATCGCGAACCCGACCACGACCGTCCGCGACCTCGTGGTCGACGGGTCGCTGGCCCGGGTGCGCGCGGTCTGACCGAACCCGGACACGGCCCAGCCCCCCCCCCCCCGGGGGGGGGGGGGGGGGGGGGGGCCCGCCGGGCTCGTCAGCCGCGCTCGGGTTCGTCGTAGCGCTGCCCCTCCGGGGTCGACGGGAGCAGGGCGAACACGATCGCGACGATGCCCACGAAGACCGCGATGATCCAGAGGCCCCCGGGCAGGTTCGCGTCGTGCAACCGTCGCCACCCGAGCGCCAGGTTCGGCACGAGCGTCGCCGCCCACCAGAGGCCGAGCAGGATGAGCGGGATCGATATGAGCCCGGACGACGAGTGCGTGCTCGCCTGGACGCCGTACTCGGTCGAACTCGTCGACGACGTCCCGGTGGCCGCGATCACGGCGAACAGGATCGCGTAGATGACGAGGACCACGATGCCGTTGGCGAGCACCCACCACCAGTACTCGCTCCGGCTCGCTCGGCCGTCGAACCGCGCGTACTTCTTGAAGAACCGGCCGATCGCCTCGGGGAAGGAGATGCCGTACCACGGCGCCCAGAGTGGCGGCACGCCGCCCGGCCCGGTCGGGGCCGCCTGACCGTACGGTGCGGCTCGGCCGTACTGGCCGTACTGGCCGTACTGCCCGTCCTGCCCGTACTGCGGTGCATGCCCGTACTGCTCGCCGACGCCGCCCTGGCCGTACTGCTGCTGCCCGTACTGCTGCTGCCCGTACTGCTGCTGCCCGTACTGCTGCTGCCCGTACTGCTGCGCCTGGCCGTCGTGCCCTCGTTCCGGCTCGCTGCGTGCGGTTCCGCCGTCGTGCTGGTCGGGCTCGTGCCGGTCGTCGCCGTCGGACGCGCCGCCGTGCTCCGGCGGGTACTGGTCGCTCACGTGGTCTCCCTGGTCGTCGAGGTGTTCTCAGGTGCGAGTCAACCAGGATCTCCGGACAGGGGTCATCGCCGCCCGTCGACCTTCGGAGACGGACGAGGGCCTCCCGACCGTCCCCGGTCGGCAGGCGCCCGTCGTCGTGCGGTCAGCCGCGCTCGGGCCGGTCGTACTGCTGGCCCTGCGCCACCGAGGGCAGGAATCCGATCACCAGCGCGAAGAGCACGCCGACCGGCGGGATGATGAAGAGGAGGGCGAGCAGACCCGACATCGAGACGTCGTGGAGCCGTCGCACGGTGAGGGCGATGAAGCCGACGAACGTGGCCAGTGCCCACAGACCGCTGACCCAGTCGCTGTCGGAGCCCCCGACCACCGTCTCGATGATGTTCGCGGCGATGCTGCCGATCGTCCACCACAGCGCCCAGAACCAGAACTCACTCCGGCTGGCGCGACCGTCGAAGCGGACGTACTTGGTCCAGAACCGGACGAACGCCTTCGGGAAGGGGATGCCGTACCAGGGCGCCCACAGCGGCGGTTCGCCCTGGGTCGCGGCCTGCTGCCCGTACGCGTTCGCCTGCTGCCCGTAAGCCGGCTGCTGCCCGTACGGCGACGCCCCGCCGGATGGCTGCCCGTACGGCGACTGCGCGGACTGCTGCCCGTAGCTCGGCTGCTGCCCGTAGGTCGGCCGCTGCCCGTACCCAGGCTGCTGCCCGTACGGAGACGCCCCACCAGGCTGCTGCCCGTACGGAGACGCCCCACCAGGCTGCTGCCCGTACGGAGACGCCCCACCAGGCTGCTGCCCGTACGGAGACGCCACACCCGGCTGCTGCCCGTACGGCGACGCCCCACCGGACGGCTGCCCGTACGGTCCGCCGGACGACTGCCCGCCCTGCTCCTGCCCGGACGGCTCGTCGCCGTCGGGACGCTTCCGGTACGGGTCCTGCGGGGGGTACTGGTCGCTCACGGGGTTCCTCTCGCACACACTGAACGGTCGGTCAGAGTCAACCACAGGCAGGCCACCGGCATCCCGGGGCCCCGCCGCCGGAAGGTCAGCGGTCGTCCGCCTCCGGCACGAGTGCGATCTTGCCGCCGGGGTGTCCCGACTCGAGCAACTCCACCGCGGCACGGGCCTCGGCCAACGGGAACGTCCGGGCGACCGGCACGACGAGGTCGCCCCACCCGGCGAGGTCGATGAGCCGCTGCCGCACCGAATCGCGGAAGGCGGCGCTCTCGGGCTGCGTCCCCCCGATCGCGGTGAAGCCCTCGGCACCCGCGCGCTGGAACGCGGCGATCGTCGCGATGCGGCTGCGGTCGGCGACCAACGCGAGCGACACGTCCACGGCCTCGTCGCTCCCGACGCAGTCGAGCGCCACGTCGATGCCGGACGGCGCGAGGTCACGCACCCGGGCCTCCAGACCGTCGCCGTACTCCACCGGCTCGCCGCCGAACCGGCGGACGGTGTCGGCGTTCGACGCCGACGCGGTGCCGACGACGCGGGACCCGAGCTGCCGGAGCTGCTGTAGCAGGCTCACCCCGACCGCGCCGGAGGCGCCGTGCACCAGGACGGTGTCCTCCCCGCTGACGCGCGTGACGCGGATGAGGTCGGCGGCCGTCGTGCCGGCGAGGAGGAGGTTCGCGGCCTCGGGGAAGCCGAGTGCCGCGGGCTTCGCGAAGACGTCGGCTGCGGGGACGGTGATGCGGCCCGCCCACCCGCCGGCGACGCGGAAGGCGAGGACCTCGTCCCCGACCTCGCCGCCGCCGCTGGCGATCTCGGTGTCCGGGCCGACGGCGCTGAGGACGCCCGCCACCTCGTAGCCGATCGGGATCGGCAGGTCGGCAGGGTCGCCCTGCCGGGTGTGCTTCGTGTCTGCGGGGTTCATGCCGGCCGCGCGGACGTCGATCGTGACCTCGCCGGGTGCCGGCGCCGCCACCTCGGTGTCGGTCTCCTCGAGGACCTCGCTGCCGCCGAACCGTGGGGCGACCCAGTGCTTCGTCATGCGTGCGACGGTACTCGCCGGGCCATGACGGACTGGAGGCCCCGCCCCAGCGGGGGTCGGGGCGCCCGGGCGGTTTTGGGGGGGGGGGCGGGACGCG
>JASCOJ010000200.1 GCA_029959645.1 Microbacteriaceae bacterium PS02332
TTTTTTTACACCCCCCCCCCCCCCGGCGCGGGGGGGGGGGGCCCCGGGCGGCCCCCCCCCCCCCGCCGGGGAGGCCCGGCTCGCGTCCGTCCCCCGGCCGCCGGGCCGACAGGCGCCTACCACACCGACCCACGACGACGCAGGAACCCCATGACGGACGTGCCCCGGGCCTCCCGGCCGGAAGAAGCCAGCAGCAAGACCGACGCGACGAACACGGGTGCCCTCTGGGGCGGCCGGTTCGCGGACGGTCCGAGCGCCGAGCTCGCGGCGCTGTCCCGGTCGACGCACTTCGACTGGCAGCTCGCGCCGTACGACATCGCCGGGTCCCGCGCGCACGCCCGCGCCCTGCAGGTCGCGGGGTACCTGACGGCCGACGAGCTCGAGCGGATGACCGCCGGGCTCGACCGCCTCGAGGACGCGCACGCCGACGGCTCCCTGCAGCCGGACGAGTCCGACGAGGACGTCCACGGCGCCCTGGAGCGCCTGCTCATCGCCGACCTCGGGCCGGAGCTCGGCGGCAAGCTCCGCGCCGGCCGCAGCCGGAACGACCAGATCGCCACACTGGGGCGCATGCACATGCTCGACCACGGGCGACGGATCGGCCGACTCGTGATCGACCTCGTCGACGCGATCAGTCAGCAGGCGTCCGAGCACGAGGGCGCGATCATGCCCGGTCGGACGCACCTGCAGCACGCGCAGCCGGTCCTGCTCGCGCACCACCTGCTCGCCCATGCGTGGCCGCTCGTCCGCGACCTCGAACGACTCCGTGACTGGGCCGGGCGCGCGAGCGTCAGCCCCTACGGCGCCGGCGCGCTCGCGGGCAGTTCGCTCGGACTCGACCCGGCCGCGATCGCCGCCGAGCTCGGGTTCGACCGGCCCGCCGACAACTCGATCGACGCGACGGCCGCGCGTGACGTCGTCGCCGAGTTCGCGTTCGTGCTCGCCCAGATCGGCATCGACGTCTCGCGCCTGGCGGAGGAGGTCATCCTCTGGAACACGAAGGAGTTCGGCTTCGTCCGGCTGCACGACGGCTTCTCCACCGGGTCGAGCATCATGCCGCAGAAGAAGAACCCCGACATCGCGGAGCTCGCGCGCGGCAAGTCGGGCCGGCTGATCGGCAACCTGACCGGCCTCCTCGCCACGCTCAAGGGCCTGCCCCTGGCCTACAACCGGGACCTGCAGGAGGACAAGGAGCCGGTCTTCGACTCCGTCGCCACGCTCGAGGTCCTGCTGCCCGCGTTCACCGGCATGATCGCGACGCTGTCCTTCGACACCGACCGGATGGCCGAACTCGCGCCGCAGGGCTTCTCGCTCGCCACCGACGTGGCCGAGTGGCTCGTCCGTCAGGGTGTGCCGTTCCGCGATGCGCACGAGGTCTCCGGTGCGCTCGTCCGGTACTGCGAGGAGCGCGGCATCGACCTCGACGACCCGACCGACGAGGAGTACGCCGCCGTGTCGCCGCACCTGACGCCGGAGGTCCGCGGCGTCCTCACGATCGAGGGCAGCGTGGCCTCCCGGAGGGGCGTCGGCGGCACGGCACCCGAACGCGTCGCCGAGCAGCTCGCGTCGCTCACCCAGCGCGTGCACGACCTCGCATCGGGCGTGCCCTTCACCCGATGACCCACGCGCGATGACCGACGCCCTCATGGCCTTGCTGGCGGAACCGGCGCCGGTCGCCGCGCCCGGTCTGCTCGGCGCGACGATCAGCGGCAAGGGCGTCACGGTGCGCATCACCGAGGTCGAGGCCTACCTGGGCGCCGTCGATCCGGGCTCGCACGGTCACCGAGGCATGACCGACCGGAACCGCCATCTGTTCGGCGCGCCGGGCACCCTGTACGCCTACCGCTCGTACGGGATCCACACCTGCGTCAACGTGGTGAGCGGCCCGGAGGGGACGTCGTCGGGCTCCCTGCTCCGCGGTGGCGAGGTCGTCGCCGGCATCGAGGTCGCCCGGTCCCGGCGCGGTCCGTCGGTCGCTGACGTCGCGTTGGCGCGCGGGCCCGGCAACCTCGGCCTCGCTCTCGGTGCCGTGCTCGGCGAGGACGACGGTTCGTCGGTCCTCGACGGTTCGGGCCCGTACGTGCTCACCCTGGGTGCCGGTCTGGAGGCGCGGATCGCCGCCGTCGGACCGGTCGCGGCGATCGACGAGCTGCTCGACGGCGGGGCGCCGGCGATCGGCCGGGGACCGCGCACCGGCGTCGGTGGCGTCGCGGGCGGCGCTGCCTTCCCGTGGCGCTCCTGGCTGGTCGGCGACCCGACGGTGTCGGCCTACCGGCGACACAAGGGCGCGGTGGGCTGACCCGCTTCCCGTCACGGGCCTCCCGACCAGGTCGGCGGCGGCAGCCGGACCGGCGCACGCCGGTACGATGGACGGGTGTCCAGTGATGCCGATCCCGATGTCCTGACGCGCCAACGGAACGACCCCGCCTTCGCATCGGTGTGGGACGAGCTGCGGTGGCGTGGTCTGGTGCAGGTCTCGACCGACGAGACCGCACTGCGCGATGCGCTCGACGCCGGACCCGTCACGTACTACTGCGGCTTCGACCCCACCGCGCCGTCCCTGCACTGCGGCAACCTGCTGCAGCTGCTGACGATGCGGCGGCTCCAGCTCGCCGGGCACCGGCCGCTCGCCCTCGTCGGCGGGTCGACCGGCTTGATCGGTGACCCGCGGCCGACGGCGGAACGGACGTTGAACACCCGCGAGACCGTGGGGGAGTGGGTGTCCCGCCTGCAGGGACAGGTGTCCCGGTTCCTCAGCCCCGACGGCGAGAACGGGGTGCGGCTCGTCAACAACCTCGACTGGACCGCGCCGCTGTCGGCGATCGACTTCCTCCGCGACATCGGCAAGTACTTCCGCGTCAACGCGATGCTCAAGAAGGACGCCGTCGCGGCCCGTCTGAACTCGGATGCGGGCATCAGCTACACCGAGTTCAGCTACCAGATCCTGCAGGGGCTCGACTACCGCGAGCTGTACCGCCAGTACGGGTGCACGCTGCAGACCGGTGGTTCCGACCAGTGGGGCAACCTGACCTCGGGGACGGAGCTCATCCGGCGGACCGAGGGCGCGACGGTGCACGCGCTGGGGACGCCGCTCATCACGAACTCCGACGGGACGAAGTTCGGCAAGAGCGAGGGCAACGCCATCTGGCTCGACCCGGAGATGACGTCGCCGTACGCCTTCTACCAGTTCTGGCTCAACACGGCGGACGCCGACGTGGTGGCCCGGTTGCGGGAGTTCACGTTCCTGTCCCGGACGGAGGTCGACCGGCTCGCGACCGCCGTGGCCGAGGAACCCTTCCGCCGGGAGGCCCAGCGCACCCTCGCGTTCGAGGTCACCGCGCTCGTGCACGGCGTCGACGCGACCCAGGCGGTGATCGACGCGTCGGCGGCCCTGTTCGGCAACGGTGAGCTGTCCGCCCTCGACCCTGGTGTGCTGCGGTCGGCGATCGCGGAACTCCCCGGCACCACATCGCTCCCCGGTGACGCCGACCTCGGCCGCGCGCTCGTGGAGACCGGTCTGGTGAAGTCCCTGGGGGAGGCCCGTCGCTCGCTCGAGCAGGGAGGCGTCTACGTGAACAACACCCGTGTCGACGACGCGGCCGTGTCGCTGTCGACGCTGGCGTTGGCCGGGGGAGTGCTCGTCGTCCGTCGCGGCAAGAAGACCCTCGCCGGCGTGACCCTCACCTGACCGCATGCTGCACGCGCACGCCCGGTTCCCCTTGCGGAGCCGGGCGTTCGTCGTTCCCGGGGGCGTCCTGCCGGTTGCTGTTGCACAAAGCGACACGCCCGGGATGTGGGCTGGCTTGGCGTCCCCGCCAGGCCGTGCGTAAAGTAATCACTCGTCACCCCAAAGGTGCGGCGGAGCGGCTGGAGCGAGAGCCCAGAGCCTGCCGGCCTCAAGCGGGGGCCATCCTCCACGGGAAGTCAGATCGGGCCTTGCGCTCACCGGCTTCCGACGCCTAGGATGACTACTCCACCGGTTCTCTCCCCTCGGGATGAGCCAATGGGACGGAACACGAGAGTGTGCCGGTCCGACGAACACCGGTGAACCAAGAACGACAGCCTCTCTGGCGGAGTCCCTGTACTGGGTCCGAGCGGGGAGTGCGTCTGGTCCTTGAGAACTCAACAGCGTGCACATTGTCAATGCCAATTTATTGACCCCGTGCCTGGTCAGCTTGCTGGCCGGGTCGGAGACAATTCCTTTTGGATTGAAGATT
>JASCOJ010000201.1 GCA_029959645.1 Microbacteriaceae bacterium PS02332
CCCTCGCGGGGGGGGGCCCCCCCCCGCGCGGCCCCCCCCCCCCGGCCCGGCCCCCCCCCCCCCGGGGCGGGCCCGGCCCCACCCACACCAGGGAGGACGTCGTGACGAGCACGGCACCCGCGGCCACCGAGCCGTGCACGCTCCGGGAGCGCAAGAAGCAGCAGACCCGGCAGGCGATCCACGACGCCGCCCTCACGCGGATCACCGAGCACGGCCTGGACGGCACCACCGTCGAGCAGATCTGCGCCGACGCGGACGTCTCACCCCGGACGTTCTTCAACTACTTCTCGTCGAAGGCCCACGCCGCGGTCGGACTCGACACCGTCGAGGTGCCCGACGCCGTGCGTGACCGGTTCGCCGTCGCCGACGGGCGACTCGTGGACGACGTGTGCGACCTCGTCGCCGGCACCGTCCCGCTCGCCCACGACCGTGCTCGCGCCAAGGAGCTCCTGGTGCGCCGACCTGAGATCACCTCGATGGTGATGCGGTGGATGGCGGAGTCCCGCCAGGCCCTCATGACGGTCGTCGCGCTCCGCACCGACGAGGACACCGCCCGCACCGCGGTCGCGCTCGTGATGGCCGCCCTGAGCGAGGTCGCGCACCGGTTCTCGGTCCGCAGTCAGACCGAGCTGGCCGCACGGCTGCGGCAGGTCGTGGCCGAGATGGGCGAGCTCGCCGCGGGCTGACGGCGAGCGGGCGACCGCGGGCTGGACGGCGGACGGGACCGCCGGACGTCACCGTGCCGTCGGGCCGGACCCCGGGCCTCCCGACCGCCCCGCGTGGCGCTCGCGTCGCACCTCGCGCAGGAACGCCGTCGGGGTGACCCCACGCTCCTCGCGGAACAGCTGCTGGAGCCGGCGCGGGCGGAGCCCCGCCGCCGCCGCGACGTCACCGATCCGGCAGGGGCCGTCGGCGTGCGCCTCGATGTAGGCGACCGCCCGACGGATCCGCCACGACGACCGGCCGTCCGGCTGCGCGGCGGTCGCGGCTCGGAGCGTCTCGGACGGGTCCTCGCCGAACCGTGCGCGGTACGCGACGGCGAACCGGCTCGGGTTGGTGAACCGCCAGCGTCGGGCCACCTCGAGCACGCTGTTCGGCGCGTGCCCGCGGAGCAGTTCGCGGCGCACCTCGTCCAACCGGTGGTCGCGGAGGAAGCCGTTCGGCGTGACGCCGAGCGTCCGCGCGAAGACCTCCTGCAGGCCGCGTTCGCTCAGCCCCGCCGCGGCAGCGATCGCCGGGACGGTCGGGCGGTCACGCGCGTGGTCCTCGATGAAGGCGATGGCGTCGCGGAGACGGCTCGCGACCGGGCCGTCGCCGCCGCGGTCGCGCAGCGGGAACGAGTCCAGCACCACGCTCGCCAGTCGACGGTTCAACGACGTCCGCATCGCCCCGCGCACACGGTCGTCGAGGAGGGTCGGACCGAGTTCGCGGACGAGCCGCCGGAGGGGCTCGCGGCGGGCCACGACGTCGTCCTGCTGGTCGAACAGCAGCGGGCCGTCCGGCATCCGGTACCCGAGGTCGCGGGCGACGCGGCGGAGGAAGGCGTCGGCGATGTGCAGCCCGTTGTAGACGGTGCCGTCCGACTCGAACCGGTAGGCCTCCGACGCGGAGGCGATGTACGGCGACCCGGGCTCGACGACCCGCGTGCGGTCCGCGAAGTGCATCACGAGCCGACCGCGGGTCAGCCAGAACACCACGTGGTCACCCCGCTCGCCGATGACACCACCACGGCGACCACCACGCGCGTCCATCGTGCGGAGCGTCAGGTCGTCGTCACCGACGAGCGTGTACTCGTACTCGACGTCGGGGGTGGCGTAGGTGCCGGTGGCGAAGCCGGAGCCGCGGTACTCGGTCTGGAAGATCCGGTCGTAGCCGACACCGTCCCGATCGGTGAAGCGCTCCCGGCGGAACCCGTCGTCGGTGGTGTCGGTCCGGGTCACCGGGACATGATGCCATCCCGAGCCCGGCGGGACCGCCGAGGGTGGACGGCGTGACGCGGCGGTCAGCTCCGGCGACGGCGGTGCGTCAGGCGTCGAGGAGGGGCGCCCAGAACGCGTCCGGGCCGTCCTGCACCACGGCGTCCCGCTCGAACCGGAACCCGTACTGTGCGACGAACGCGGACGCAGCGGCGACCTCGTCCTGGGCGTCGTCCTGCGCGGCGTCGAAGAGGTGTACGCCGTGGCCCATCGGGACACCGCTGTCGCTCACGACGGTGAGGTCCCAGCGCCCCTCCTCGGCACGCTCGATGCGGACGACGGCGGCCTGGGCGGCGGTGAAGTCGGACATGGCGCGGAGCCTACGCGGCGGCTCGCGGAGTCCGGTCAGGCGGCCTGGAAGAAGTCGGCGTACGACGGCTCCTCGGGGACCGCGTCGAACGTCCGGCGGTGGACCATGGCCTGGATCTCGTCCGGGTGGCTGAGACCACGGCGGTGCCACTCCGTGGGCTGCTGGCGGAGGTCAGTCAACGAGAGGTGGTGGCGCTCGTGCACGGTGCGCCCTTCCTGCTGGTGCGCCCGACCAGAGGGGTTCGGAGGCGCACTCCCAGCATCGCGGACACGGGGCGATCTGCACAGTCCGGGCGGAGCACGAGTACGCTGCCCGGACACCGTGTCCGGTATGCGCTCCGACGCGCCGTGGTCAGCGGCTGGCGCTGCGGCGGAGCGTCGTCGACGGGGACTCCCCGAACGCCTCGGCGTAGCTGCCCGAGAAGCGCCCGAGGTGCCCGATGCCCCAGGCCAGGGCGACCTGCGCCACCGTCGTCGTGTCCGGGTCGGCGGCGACGAGTTCGGCGCGGATCCGGTGCAGGCGCACCCGGCGGAGGAACTGCATGGGCGACATGTCGGTGTGCCGCTGGAAGGACGCCTGCAGCGACCGCACCGCGACCCCGGACGCGACGCTGACGTCGGTGATGGTGATCGGCCGACGGGCGTTCGCGACCATCCACTCCTGCGCGAGCCGCATGGTCGCCGGCCCCTCGCGGTCGAGGAAGTCCGGCGGCGCCGGGCGCGCGTCGAACGCCATCACGACGACCTCGGCGATCCGCAGGTTGAGCGCGGTGCGCCGGGCGCGGTCGGTGGCGGGGTCGAGGAGCTCCCGCGCGGACGCGTTGACGACGGTCCGGAGCGCCTGCATGGCGTCGGGCGCGACGTCGCGGCTGAAGCGCAGGGGTGCCGGCAGGTCACCGAGCCGGGCTGCCGCGACCGACTCGAGGAACTCCCCCGAGAACCGGACGACCTGTTGCGACGTCGGCTGCGCGTCGAAGGTGAAGGCACGGCCGGCCGGGTACATCACCGGGACGCCCGGGAGCATGGGGATCGGGTCGTCGGAACCGGTGTCGAGCGTGATCCCGGGCGCGGAGGCCCACGCGAGGACGTAGTCACGCCGCGGGTTGATCGTCCCCCACCGCCGGGCGGCGACGGCCGAGGTGCCGATGGTCACGTCGTCGTCACCCACCGCCCGGTACCGCCAGGTGAAGCCGTCGGCGACCGGCTCCCCGATGTGGATGTCGTCGCTCGCGTAGACGCGCTCGTAGAAGGCGACCGCCTCGGCGACGTCGAGGCCGCGGCGGTCCACGGTGAGCAGGGGTTGATCGACGGAGTACATACCCGTCCAGCTTGACGGGGACCACCGACATCCGTACCCCCACAACTGGTGATCGCCTGACCGCAGCGCCACGAGGGCATGTTCGATGGCGGGATGGAGACCATCCGATGAAGTACATCGTCTACGGCGAGAACAAGGTCATGACCGGGGACGCGATCGCCGAGGCGGTCCTCGCCTACGCCGCCGCACTCGGCGAGAACGGGACGACGGACATCGTCGAGGTCCCGACGTCCGACGAGTCCGGGGTCGGCGTGGCCGCCGAGGTCCTGCTCGGACCGGCCTCCCAGATCATGGTCGAGCCGGCGCCCGACGACGAACTCGAGCCGGAGGACGAGGACCTCGTGAACGAGCTGCGGCGCCGCACCGCCGAGGTCGGCGGCGGCCGCTTCATCGACGCCGCGTCCTCGCACTCGGACGAACCGGCTGCCAAGCGCCTCCGCACCGACCCGCCCGCTCCCCACTGACCCCACCGCGACCGCGACGCGCCCCCGACACCGACGGCGCCGGGGGGGGGCGCCTGTGTCCGCCCGGGACCACGCGGGCCCCCCCCCCCGGGGGGGGGGGGGGGGGCCCGGGGGGGGGGGGGGGGGGCGGGGGGGGCGGGGG
>JASCOJ010000202.1 GCA_029959645.1 Microbacteriaceae bacterium PS02332
GCGGGGCGCCCCCGCCCGCCGCCCCCGCCCGGGGGCGGGGGGGGGCGCCCCCCCCCCCCCCCCCCCCCCGCACCGGCTCACGGCGACCGACGGTCCGGAGCGAACCGGTGGTCGTCAGAACAGCGGCCAGGGCACCGCGGGGCCGTAGCCGTCGGGCGGCGGGAAGCGACCGACGGCCGCGAGCGCCGCGCACCGACCGCGGAGCGTCGACAGCTCGTCGTCGGTGATGTGCTCGCGCAACGTGTAGCCGAGGTCCCCGCCGAGGGCGGTCGCCAACCGCTCGAGACCGGCGAGCTCGTCGTCGTCGAGCGGCTCGTCGATCCACCCCCACAGCACCGTGCGGAGCTTGTGCTCGACGTGGAAGGTCAGCCCGTGGTCGACGCCGTGTCGGTGCCCGTCCGGCATCGCGAGCACGTGCCCGCCCTTGCGGTCGGCGTTGTTCGTGACGACGTCGAACACGGCCATCCGGCGGAGTGCGGCCGAGTCCTCGTGCACGAGCGTCACGGGGCGGTCGTGCTCGTCGACGGCGTCGAGGACCTCACGCACCGTCCCCGCAGCGACCGCGGCGGCGACGTCGTCGGTCGGGAGCAGGTCGACCGCGTCCTGCTCGGGGTCGACGTCCTGCCAGCGCTGGACCATGCCCGGGCCGAACGGCCCGTCACCCATCCAGGTCGGCGGCACGACGTGCCAGCCGAGCGCCTCGGAGACCAGGAACGCCGCGACCTCACGGCCGGCGAGCGTGCCGTCGGGGAAGTCCCAGAGCGGGCGCTCCCCCTCGATCGGCTTGTAGACCACGGCGTTGCCGTCGAGGTCGGCGAGGAACGTCGCGTTCGACGCCTCGCGGATCCGCCCGGTGATGCGGAGCTCGCCCGGCGCCCCGGGCACCTGCGTGCTCGTCGGGTCGCTGCCTCCGGGATCGGCGGTCATCCGAGCTCGGGGAGCCCGCAGTCGTGTCCGTCCGGGTCGATCGACCGACCGCACCGCGGGCACGTCGGACGGCCGGCGCCGACGACCTCACGGGTGCGCTGGACGAAGGCGCGGGCGCTGCCGACGGGGATCTTCACCTGGAGCAGTTCGCTCGGCTCCGACAGCTCGACCACGGCCTCGGGCTCGCCGCCGTCCTCGGACTCCTCGGTGAACACCTCGACGTCGTCGTCGATCGGGTACGCCTCGATGACCACCTGCGCCGTCGCGGGGTCGAAGCCGAGGCTGAGCGCACCGGCGCGGAACTCGGCCTCCACCGGCTGGTCGAGCGGGTCGCCGTCCCGGAGTTCGACCGGCGCGGTCGTCGGGACGCTGAAACGGTTGTCCTCGACCGTGGCGACCTCGTCGAGGAGCTCGTCGATCTTGTCCGCGAGGACGGCCGACTGCTCCTTCTCGAGCGCGACGCTGACGACGCGGCGGCCGTCGCGGGCCTGCAGGTAGAACGAGCGCTCCCCCGGGCGCCCGATCGCTCCGACGACGAGACGGTCCGGCCAGTCGAATCCGTGGACGATGGTGGGCATGCTTCGATTGTAGGAGCGGCCGCCGACGGACGCTCAGGATCCCGCGGTCTGCGGCTCCCCGTCCTCGGCGCTCGGCGCGACGACCTCGTCGTGCCCAGCCCCACCGCCGACGGCGGCGTCCCCGCTCGGTGCCGGAGCAGCGGCCAACCAGGCGAGGTCCCCCGACTCGGTGTTCGACGCGACGACCTCGGGCCGGTGCTCCCCGTACCGGACGATCGACACCGAGGCCGGGCCGACCGCGATGCGCTGGAACAGGTCGAGGTGCATGCCGAGCGCGTCGGCGAGCACGGACTTGATCACGTCGCCGTGGCTCACCGCGACCCAGACGGCGCCGGGTCCGTGCTCGGCCTCCACCGCGGCGTCGTACCGGCGGATCGCATCGACCGCGCGTGACTGCATGTGCTGCATCGACTCGCCGCCGGGGAACACGACGGCGCTCGGGTTCGCCTGCACGGTGCGCCAGAGCGGCTCCTTCGCGAGGTCGGCGAGCTTGCGGCCCTGCCACTCGCCGTAGTCCGCCTCGGTGACCGCCCGGTCGACGGTGACGACGGGACTGCCGCTCTGGGCCTCCAGGACGGCGCGCGCCGTCTGCCGGCACCGTTCCAGCGGGCTCGTCACGAGGGCCACCAGCGGCACCGCCGCGATGCGTGCCGCGGTCCGGGCCGCCTGCTGCCGACCGACCGCGTCGAGGGCGACGCCGGCGGTCCGGCCGGCGAGGACACCGGTCGCGTTCGCGGTGGTGCGTCCGTGCCGGACGAGGAGGACGGTCGCCATGCCGTCGATCCTAGGCGGACGTCCAGGCTCGTTCGCATCGCGACCGCACGCGGACCCCGCCGACCGGGCACAATGATCGGGTGCTCGTCTCCATCGTCTACATGAGTGTGATGACGCACGCCTTCTCCGGCCCCGAACTCACCGAGATGCTGCGCGGAGCCCGGCTGCGGAACGAGGCGCTGGGCGTCTCCGGGCTCCTCGTCGTGAAGGGCGGCCGCTTCATGCAGCTGCTTGAGGGCCCCGCGTGGAGCGTCGACGACCGCTTCGGCGCGATCGAGCGGGACCCGCGACACCACACGGTCCGTTCGCTCATCCGTGAGGACATCGACCAGCGCCGGTTCGACGGCTGGTCCATGGCGTACCGGGGCCTCGACGACGCCGACATCGCCGGTGAACCCGGGTTCAGTCCCTTCCTCAGCGGGACGCTCGACTTCCCCCGGTCGTTCGACCGGACGAGTGCGGCGTGGCTCCTCAAGTGGTTCCGGGACCGCGAGTTGCGCGACCTCTGACCCTCCGCGAACCGCCCGGGTGGGCACGCCCGGCGCGACGCGTCTGTACCGTCGGCGGCATGCCCTTCTTCCGTGACGTGCCGCCGCCCCCGCCCGAGACCCCGTCGGGCGTGCGTGCCGCGTGGTCCGACTCGATGGGCAAGCTCGCGACGCGCTGCCTGCAGGTGATCATCGTGGTGGTGCTCCTCGCGGGCATCGTCTACGCCAGCGGCGTGCTCAGCGTCGTCACGATCCCGGTGCTGCTCGCACTGATCATCGCCTCGGCCATGCACCCGGTCGTGTCCTGGCTCCGCCGGCACCACTTCCCCTCCGTGTTCGCCACGCTCACCGTGCTGCTCGGGGTGCTCGTCGTCCTCGGGCTCGTCGGGTGGCTCATCGTCGTCGCCGTCGAGAACCAGTTCTCGAGCCTGCAGAAGTCGGCCATCGAGGGCTTCCAGAAGCTCCAGGACTCCGCGAAGGACCTGCCGTTCTCGATCTCGGACGGTCAGGTCGACAGCGCCGTGAAGACCGCGACGGACTTCGTCACGAGCGCGAAGTTCGGGTCCGGTGCCCTCGCCGGGGCATCGGCCACCGCGAACTTCCTCACCGGCCTGGTGCTGATGATCGTCGTGCTGTTCTTCTTCCTCAAGGACGGCCCGCGCATCTGGGAGTTCCTCCTCCGTCCGTTCACCGGCGAGTCCTACGCCCGTGCCCGTCGGGTCGGCGACCGGGTCGTCTCGACCCTCGGCGGCTACGTCCGCGGCACCGCGACGGTCGCCGCCGTCGACGCGATCGGCATCGGCGTGGGGATCACGATCATCGGTGTCCCGCTCGCCCTGCCCCTGGCGGTCGTCGTGTTCATCACGGCCTTCATCCCGATCGTCGGAGCGACGGCGGCCGGCATCCTCGCCGCTCTGGTCGCCCTCGTCGCCCTCGGCCCGGTGCCGGCGCTGTTCGTCATCGGCGTCGTCGTCCTCGTCAACCAGCTCGAGGGCAACCTCCTGCAGCCGGTCCTCATGGGCAAGACGCTCCGCCTGCACGGCCTCGTCATCCTCGTCGGCCTCACCGCCGGCACCGTGCTCGCCGGGATCACCGGCGCGATCATGTCGGTCCCGCTCCTCGCCGCCGCGTGGGGCGCGATCAAGGTCTGGGACGGCCCGGACACGCCCGCCAAGCCGTGGCGCCAGAAGCGGTCCGAGGACGTCGAGGACCACGAGCGCGCGAACAAGCGCGCCAAGCGGCGCGAGAAGGCGCGGAAGGCGCGCCGGAAGCAGGTCGAGAAGGCCAGCTGACCTGGGCCTCCCGGCCTGGAGGCCCAGAAAGCTTCGTCGACGCGGGGTCCGTCCCGGGTCCCCGCGTCGAGAGACCGCGCGTCGGGGCGATCCGGCCGGAGGGTCCGGGGCGCAGCGCGGC
>JASCOJ010000203.1 GCA_029959645.1 Microbacteriaceae bacterium PS02332
GGCCAGTTCGGCGCTGAGGGTGGCGATCTTGTCGGGGCGGAAGCCCGACCAGTGGTCGTCGTCGGTCACGACGACGGGGGCCTGCATGTAACCGAGGCTCTTGACGTGCTCGAGTGCGGCTTCGTCCGTGGAGACGTCGTGCACCTCGTACTGGATGCCCTTGTTGTCGAGCGCCCGGTAGGTGGCGGTGCACTGGACGCAGGACGGCTTGGTGTACACGGTGACGGCCATGATCTCCCCTGGTTTCTGGACCGCCGAGCGGCCCGGTGTTCTCGTGCTGTGGTGAGGACGACGCTACTACATGTAGTGCTCGATCGCGGGTGCGACCACTAGAGGAAGTGTTACACCCCTGTAGTTCTCCACAACGTCGTCCACAGTCTGTGGATTCCTGCGAGCCCCGGTTTTCCGCCACTCTCGCACCTGCCACCGACACTCCCAACAGGGTGTGGAGGGGGTTCTGCACGGGTGTGGAAACGGCGGGTCCGACAGCGCTGCTCGGCGTGTCTGTGAGCGTTCCGCGGACACCCCTGTCGGCACCCTCCCCCGGTCGGGTGACACGCTCGTCCACAGCACCCGCGAGCGTCTCCGAGCGGTCCGTAGACTCGGGGACGTGAGTGCGTACGGGTCCCTGTTGAAGACGCCCGGAGTCGGCCGGGTCATCGCAGCACAGCTCACCGCACGCTTCCCGTTCGGGATGCTGTCGCTGGCCTACCTGCTGCACGTCGAGCACATCTTCCACTCGTACGGCGCCGCCGGGCTCGTGCTCGCGACCACGAGCATCGGGCAGGCCCTCGCCGGCCCGCTGACGAGCCGGTGGATGGGCAGCTGGGGCATGCGCCCCGTGCTGGTCCTGACGAGCATCGTCGCGTTCGCCTCCATGGCCGTCATCGCGTTCGTGCTCATGCCGCTGTGGGCCTACGTCGTCATCGGCTTCGTCGGCGGCCTCGCGGTCCCGCCCGTGCAGCCCGCGGTCCGCACCATCTACCCGAAGATGGTGACCGCGAAGCAGCTGACCCCGCTGTTCTCCCTCGACGCCAGCGCGCAGGAGCTCATCTGGGTCGCCGGCCCGGTCATCACGACGTTCGCGGCGACGCAGATCGGGACGGTCCAGGCGATCGTCATCGCGATGGTGTTCCTGCTCATCGGCGGCACCTGGTTCATCGCCTCCCCCGAACTCGGCCGGGTGCGGATCCCCCGGTCGAAGCGGGCATTCGGCGTCGTGCTGCGCCGGCCGGCGGTCGTCGTCGCGACCCTCACCGGCCTCCTGCTCATCGGCGCGTGTGCCGCGGTCGAGGCGAGCGTCACCAGCGTGTTCGGCGAGGGCAGCCCGAACGCCGGCATCGTGCTCGCCGTGTTCGCGGTCGGGTCGCTCATCGGCGGACTCGCCCTCGGGCACCGACCGATCACCCGGAACACCCTCTGGGCGCGGATGGCGATCGTGTTCGTCGGCCTGGTCCTCGCCGTGTTCAACCCGACGTTCTGGTGGCTCTGCATCGCCCTGGTCGTCGCGGGCGCCGGCATCGCCCCGGCCCTCGCCGTCATGTTCGGCTCGGTGTCCGCGACGGTGAAGTTCTCCGACACCGCCGAGGCCTACGGCTGGATGGGCACCGGCCAGCTCATCGGCGCCGCGGGCGGCTCCGCGGTCGCCGGGTTCCTCATCGACAGCAACGGTCCCGGCGGCGGCCTGATGGTCGGGGCGGTGATGGCCGCGGCCGGCGTCGTGCTGCCGCTCGCGATGCGCACGTGGCTGCCCGACCTGCGGGGCCGCGACGCGAGCCCCATCCCGGACACCGAGCCGGTCACGCTGCCGAGCTGACGCGGTCGGTCCGGCCGCGGCCCGCGGCCCGCGGCCGAGGTTCCAGAATTCTGGAACCTGGACGCGCGCGGCGGGGTGTTCGTGCGACCTCGACGACGTCCCGACAGCGAGTCGTGCGACCCCGAGCGGCATCCTGGTGTCCGTGAACGCGACGACGGGGCCCGCCTGGTCCTCCGGTGATGCGTTCTCCTCGACCGTTGCGCCCGTCGATCGACGACGGCCACGCAGTCCTCCCATCGGGCCTGTGGACAGGTCGCACGAGTGCACAACCCGGCCTGGAGGCCCTGCTCCCGCAGGCAGGTGACGGCAGGATGGACGCATGGTCACCTCGATCCCCCTCCGCGACGGGCGGAGCATCCCCGCCATCGGCTTCGGCGTCTACAAGGTCGACGACTCCGGGGCCGAGACGGCCGTCGGCGTCGCGCTCGAGTCCGGCTACCGTCACGTGGACACGGCCGAGATGTACGGCAACGAGCGCGGTGTCGGTGCGGCGGTCCGCGCTTCCGGCCTGCGTCGGGACGACGTCTTCGTGACGACGAAGGTGTGGAACGACCACCAGGGGCGTGACGCGACGCTCCGGGCGTTCGACGCCAGTCTCGAGCGGCTCGGCCTCGACGCCGTCGATCTCTACCTGATCCACTGGCCCGCGGCTGCGAACGACCGGTACGTCGAGACGTGGCAGGCGCTCGTCGAGCTCCGAGCCGACGGCCGCGCACGCAGCATCGGGGTGTCGAACTTCCAGGTGCCGCACCTGCAGCGGCTCATCGACGAGACCGGAGAGGTCCCCGCGCTCAACCAGGTCGAACGGCACCCGTGGTTGCCGCAGCTCGACCTCGTGGACTTCCACGACCGACACGGCATCGCGACGGCTGCCTGGTCACCCCTCGGCCGGGGGCGCCTCATCGACGAACCGGTGCTCACCGACATCGCCCGGGCGTACGGGGTCAGCGTCGCCCAGGTCCTCGTGCGGTGGAACCTGCAGCAGGGGGTGGTGGTCGTCCCGAAGTCCGTGACGTCGTTCCGGATCCGCTCGAACATCGACGTCGACGGGTTCGTCCTGTCCGACGCGGACCTGGCTGCCATCGCCGGTCTCGAGTCCGGTCAGCGCACCGGCTCCCATCCCGACACCGTGTCGTAGACGGGGCACGCGGAACACCGGAGTCCGTCGGCGACACCGCGACTCCCCGCGGTGCAGACGGCGACCACCGGTGCCCTTCGGAGTGGAACGACCGGCGCGCTCAGCCCCGGCGGTCCTCCTCGGACTGCCACGGCAGGTGGAGGTCGCCCGGCTCGGGCTCGACGTCGCCGGCGTCGTCGGCGCCGCCGGTCCCCGGTGCGGCCACGATGCGGGAGGGGTCGATGCCGTCCTCGCGCAGGTCGTCGTCGTCCCGCTGGAGCGTCTGCGAGGCGTCCATCTCCCGCTCGCTCGAGGGGCTGTACGAGGTGTCGGCAGCACGCTGCTCGCTGTCCGTGGCGCCGTCGACGTCATCGGAGTGGGTGCGTGCGGCGAGCGCGTCGGAACGGTCCCGGTCGTCGGCGTGCTCGGGTCCTGCGATGTCGTTGGTCATGCTGTTTCCTCCCGTTTCCGGGAACGGTAGGCGGTGGGCAGCGGAGCGCTCCCAGACCGTAGGCGCGATCGGGGCACAGCCACCCGGACACGGCCGCGGCGAGCCGACTTCGGTACCGTCAAGGTGTGATTGATCCTCGCGCCCTGGCCGCTGACGAGCTCCGACCCGGCGAGCGCCTGCTCTGGGTGGGGCAGAGCGACCCGGACCGCATGCTCACCGGGCGCGACGCGTTCCTCATCCCGTTCAGCGTGCTGTGGCTCGGCTTCGTGGTCTTCTGGATGGTGGAGGCGACGACGAGCGGAGCGCCCGGGTTCTTCCCGCTGATCGGCAGCGTGTTCCTCCTGATCGGCGTGTACATGCTGATCGGACGGTTCGTCCTCAAGCGTCACCGCAAGCGCACCGAGGTCTACGCCGTCACCGACCGCCGCGCGTTCGTCACGACGGGGAAGAACACCCGCGAGACCGACGTCCGCCGGACCGACCGGACCGTCAACCGGTCAGGAGGGCACGTGTCCGTCGAGTGGGACGACCGCGGCAGTCTCGGATCGCTGTTCCGCCGCTCGAACTTCGCTGCCGCCCAGTACGCCAACTCGGGGCTCGACGGCATCGCGAGCCCGCGGCTCTTCGCGTTCTACGACGTCACCGACGGCCAGGCGCTGGTCCAGGCCCTCGACGACGCCGCACGACGCTGACGGCGACGCGATCGCGCCCCCGCGCCCCCCCCGGCGGCCCCCGCCCCCGCGGGGGGCGGGGGGGGCCC
>JASCOJ010000204.1 GCA_029959645.1 Microbacteriaceae bacterium PS02332
GCCCGGTACCAGCTGGTACCGGGCCTCCCGTGTGTCACCGGGTGTGGTGCCCGCCGTCCGCCGGCGGCACGTCGTCCGGGTGGATGCCGGAGGTCTGGATCGGGCCGGTGAAGAGCGCCGTGCGCTCGTCGCCCTCACGGAAGAGCTGCGAGTCGTTCTCGCTCGTGCTCGTGCGCAGCGCGGCCGGGCGCTGCGCCGTCGGCTCGGTGAGCTGGACCCGCTGCAGCGGGAGCGCGTCGGGGTGGTTGCGTTGGATCCAACCGACCATCTCCTCGCGGACGTAGCAGCGCAGGTCGAACAGCGCGCCGGCGTCCGGGGCGGTGACGAGGATGCGGACCCGTACGAGGCCGCCGACGGCGTCGGTGACCTGGAGCACCTTCGTGCGGTGGTCCCAGATCGTCGACGTGTCGAGGATGCGGTCGAGTTCCTTGCGCATCTCCGCCGGACTGACCCGCCAGTCGAGGTCGAACTCGACCGCACCGAGCAGTTCGCTGTTCGTCCGCGTCCAGTTCTCGAACGGTGTCGACGTGAAGTAGGTCGACGGCAGCACGAACCGCCGGTCGTCCCAGAGGTGCACGACCACGTAGGTCAGCGTGATCTCCTCGATACGGCCCCACTGCTGCTCGACCACGACGACGTCGTCGACCCGGATCGAGCCGGAGAAAGCCAGCTGCATGCCGGCGATGACGTTGCCGAGCGTGGACTGCGCGGCGAGACCCGCGATCACGGACAACAGCCCGGCACTCGCGAGCACGCTCGCGCCCGCGGCCTCGACGCCCGGGAAGGTCAGGAGGATGGCGCCGACGCCGATGATGACGAGCACCGCGACCGTCAGCCGGCGGATGATGAGCACCTGCGTGCGGATGCGTCGAGCCACCCGGTTGTCCGGCACGTCGACGCGGTAGCGGTGCAGGCCGAGGCTCTCGAGGAAGACCGCGAGCTCGCACGCGAGCCAGCAGCCGACGCCGATCGTGACCACGAGGAACGCGTGCGACACCTCGTCGCGCCACGGGTACAGGTGCTCGTTCCGCGGGATGGTCGACGTGAACGCCACCCAGACCAGGACGACGAGCAGCGTGGTCCGGGTCGGGTGTTTCGTCCGGCGGGACAGGGCCGCGGCCCAGCGTTCCCGGCGCCCGAGCGACCGGAACACGAGGTGCAGCACGAGGGCCGCGACGGCGGTAACGAGCAGGGCGAACCCGATCGCGACGAGGAGTCGGAGGAGGATGTCCATCCCTCGATGCAAGCAGCCGGTGTCGGTCGGGTGCCCAGCCGCCGGACAGGGGCGGGCGGCGTCCGATGCCGCCGAGGGGGACGGACGGCGGTAGCGTGTCGCGCATGACAGCGCAGAACGACACGGGCGTGGACCGTGCTCCGGCGAACGACTTCTCGCACGAGCAGGAGGGGTACCAGCACGGGCTGAAGCCCCGCCAGCTGCAGATGATCGCCATCGGCGGCGCGATCGGCACGGGGCTCTTCCTCGGCGCGGGCGGGCGGTTG
This sequence comes from Microbacteriaceae bacterium PS02332, assembly GCA_029959645.1. GTDB lineage: Bacteria > Actinomycetota > Actinomycetes > Actinomycetales > Microbacteriaceae > Curtobacterium. The sequence continues at coordinate 1,501 of JASCOJ010000204.1, forward strand.
CACACCGCCGGGCCGGCCCTGGCGGTCACCTACCTGATCGCCGGCGTCTTCGCCTTCTTCATCCTCCGGGCCCTGGGCGAACTCGTCCTGCACCGCCCGTCCTCCGGCTCGTTCATCTCGTACGCGCGGGAGTTCTACGGCGAGAAGTTCGCCTACGCCGCCGGTTGGATGTACTTCCTCAACTGGGCGATGACGTCGATCGTGGACACCACGGCCGTCGCGGTCTACCTGAAGTACTGGTCGGCGTTCACCGCGGCGCCGCAGTGGCTCCTCGCCCTCGTCGCGCTGCTCGTCGTCCTCGCGGCCAACATGGTCGCGGTCAAGGTCTTCGGCGAGCTCGAGTTCTGGTTCGCCCTCATCAAGGTCGCAGCGCTCGTGGCCTTCCTCGTCGTCGCGATCATCTGGCTCGTGTTCGCGTTCCCGGTGGAGGCCGGGGGCGAAGCCGTCCGGACCGGGTTCTCGATCTGGGGCGACCACGGCGGCCTCCTGCCGAACGGCGTGCTGCCGGCCGTGCTCGTGATCCAGGGCGTCGTCTTCGCGTACGCCGCGATCGAGCTCGTCGGCACCGCCTCGGGCGAGACCCAGGACACCGAGAAGGTCATCCCCCGCGCGATCAACTCCGTCGTCCTCCGCATCGCGGTCTTCTACGTCGGGTCGATCGTCCTGCTCTCCATCCTGCTGCCCTACACGGCGTACAAAGAGGGCCAGAGCCCGTTCGTGACGTTCTTCTCGTCGATCGGGAACCCCCAGGTCGGCCAGGTCGTCGGGTCGGTGATGAACTTCGTCGTCCTGACGGCGGCACTCAGCTCGTTGAACGCCGGGCTCTACTCGACCGGTCGCGCTCTGCACTCGATGGGCATGAACGGGTCGGCGCCGAAGTGGACCACGAAGATGTCGAAGGGCGGTGTCCCCTACGCCGGGATCCTGCTCACCGCGGCGTTCACCGTCGCGGGCGTCGCGCTGAACTACTTCGTCCCGAGCCAGGCCTTCGAGATCGCGCTGAACATCGCGAGCCTCGGGATCATCACGGCGTGGGGCACGATCATCCTCTGCCAGATGAAGCTCCGGCAGTGGGCGAAGCAGGGCCTCGCGAAGGAACCGACCTTCAAGCTGCCCGGCGCCCCGGTGACCAGCTGGCTGACCCTGGCGTTCCTCGCGTCCGTGATCGTGCTCATGGCGATCGACTACCCGGTCGGCACGTACACCATCGCATCGCTCGTCATCATCATCCCGCTGCTCGTCGTCGGCTGGTTCCTGCAGCGCGACCGGATCCTCCGGATCGCCGCGCTGCGACAGGGCGTCACCGGGCCGTTCCCGGTGACCGGCCGCGACCCGTCGAAGCTCGTGCGCCGCAGCGAGGACGGCGCCGACCCGGACGCCGCACCGCGGAACGACACCGGACGGGACGACGACACCGCGTCGCACTGACCCCCGCCGCCGGGTGCGTGCTGTCCGCCGGACACCGCGACGCACCCGGCGGACCGACGACACGGACGGACAGGTCCGGCACTCCTCGCTACGATCAGCGGGTGCCGGACCTCTCTGTTCCCCCGACGCTCGACCTGCAGCTCGCCTGGCGCGGCGCGACCGGACGGGTCCGGGTCTTCCGCGACCACGTCACCGCCGAGACCAGCTACGAACGGGACGCCCTGGCCTCCGTGCCGATGCGCGCGCTCGTCGGGTGGCGCCTCGAGCCCTGTGACGACACGGCGGTCTGCGTCGAGTTCGTCACCGAGGACGACGTCTACCGGGTCCTGCTCGGGCGGCAGGACGAGGGGGTGGCGGCGCTGGCGCTCCGTCGGGTCCTCGGGGAGCCGCTGCCCGCCGCGTCCGCCTGACGGGGCGCCGCGGCGGCACGGCCTGCAGTGCGCGCCTCTCGCCCGGTCATCGCAGGGCACGAGCGGTCACGAACGGGTGCCGGCGGCGCGTGCCGGTGACCGCGTGCCGGTGACCGCGTGCCGGTGACCGCGTGGTGGGCCGCTCACCGCGTCGCTGACCGCAGATCGCGGACCGCGCCGCAGACCGCAGACCCCAGACCGCAGACCGCGTCGCTGACCGCTGACCGCGGCGCGTGCCGGTGACCGCGGCGCGTGCTGGTGAGGGCGTCGCGAGCCGGTGCCGCCGTCGCCGACCCGGACGGTGGTGCGGGCCTCGGCCGGCCCTCGGCGTCAGACGAGCAGCAGGACCGCGGCGACCACCGAGGCGACCGCGATCGCCAGTGCGATGCACAGCAGCACGAAGTGCACGCGCCAGAACGTCGTCGGGCGCCCGGCGGCGTCCCGCGCGCGTGGGTCACGCGCGACCCGCTGGAAGAACCGCGGCCAGGCGACGACGTTGAAGACGGCACCGACGATCAGGACGACTGCAGCGAAGACGAGCACCTGCCGATCCTACCGAGGCCGCTGACGGGGTGCGGCGCGCGGCCGGGGTGGCCGGAGGACGTCCGGCAGTTCGGCTCCCCGCGCACACTCGGGCGTGTCCCGGCGGCAACGGCGGACCCCACGACGACGAAGACCCCCCCCCGGGTCGGGGGGGGGGGTGGGGGGGGGGCCCCCCCGGGGGGGGGGTTTTCAACTCGGCCGCGGCCGACGCCACAC
>JASCOJ010000205.1 GCA_029959645.1 Microbacteriaceae bacterium PS02332
CCCCGCCCCGCCCCCGCGCGGGGGGGGGGCCCCGGGGGCGGGGGGGGGGGGGCCCCCCCCCCCCCCCCCCCCCCCGGCCGTCTGCCCGGACCGCTACGCGTGCAACGCGGTGTTCAGCTGGATGCCCTCGCCGCGGCGCTGCAGCGCCTCGACCGCACCGGTGAGGGAGTTGCGGCGGAACAGGACGTTCGGCGCGCCGGACAGCTCGGCGGCCTTGACCGTGCGCGGGGTGCCGTCCGGTGCCGGTGCGGCACCCACGAGCACGACCTTCGTGCCGGCGGTCACGTACAGGCCGGACTCGACGACCGAGTCGTCGCCGAGGGAGATGCCGAGACCGGCGTTCGCCCCGAGCAGTGCGCGCTCGCCGAGCGAGACCCGGTGCGTGCCGCCACCGGAGAGCGTGCCCATGATCGAGGCGCCGCCGCCGATGTCGGTGCCGTCCCCGACGACGACGCCCTGGGAGACCCGGCCCTCGATCATCGCCTCGCCGAGGGTGCCGGCGTTGAAGTTCACGAAGCCCTCGTGCATGACCGTCGTGCCCGGAGCGAGGTGCGCGCCGAGCCGCACGCGGTTGGCGTCGCCGATGCGGACGCGGTCCGGCACGACGTAGTCGACGAGGCGGGGGAACTTGTCGACCGCGTGCACGGCGATGCCCGCACGCTGCAGGGCCGGGCGGAGGCGGGCCACGGTCTCGGGGTGCACCGGACCGGCGTTGGTCCAGGCGACGATCGGCAGGTGCCCGAACACCCCGTCGAGGGAGACCTCGTTCGGCCGGACGTGCAGGTGGCTGAGCAGGTGCAGGCGCAGGTAGGCGTCGGGCGTGCTCGTCGGGGCGTCGTCGATCACGATGTCGACAGTGACGACCTCGAGTCGGACCTCGCGGCGCGGGTCCTCCCCGGCGGCGGCCCGCAGGTCGGCCGGCACCGCTGCGTCAGCCGGGCGCGTACCGAGGTGCGTCTCGGGGAACCAGGTGTCGAGGACGGTGCCGTCGGCGGCGATCGTCGCGAGGCCGTGGCCCCAGGCGGAGGTCGGGCGGGCGTCGGCGGTCGTGTCGGTCGTGTCGGTCACCGCACCAGGGTACCGAGGCGCCGGACCCGGCTCCCGGACCGGCCGGACGGACGCTGCGGGGGAGGGACGGGCCTCCCGGCCGGGCGGCGGACCGCGGCAGCGGGACGCCAGGACCGCCGGATACAGTGACCGCATGCCGGAACCGCTCGACCTCAGCGCCTCGTCCATCGACATCACCCGTGCGATCTGCGACATCGAGTCGGTGTCCGGGAACGAGGGCACGCTCGCCGACCGCATCGAGGCCGCGCTCAGCCCGCTCGACCACCTCGACGTCGTCCGGGACGGGGACGCGATCGTCGCCCGCACGCAGCTCGGTCGGGACCGCCGGGTGGTCATCGCCGGGCACATCGACACCGTGCCGCTCAACGACAACCTGCCGACCGAGTTCCGCACCGCCGAGGACGGCACCGAGATCCTCTGGGGTCGGGGGACCGTCGACATGAAGGCCGGGTGCGCGGTGCAGCTCAAGCTCGCAGTCGACCTCGTCGCCCCGAACGTCGACGTCACCTGGGTCTTCTACGACCACGAAGAGGTCAGCGACGCCCTGAACGGACTGGGGCGCCTCGCCCGCACCCGGCCGGAGCTCCTCGCCGGGGACTTCGCGATCCTCGGGGAGCCGTCCGGCGCGCAGATCGAGGGCGGCTGCAACGGCAACCTCCGTGCCGAGATCCGCACCTCCGGCAAGCGCTCGCACAGCGCCCGCAGCTGGATCGGTGACAACGCGATCCACAAGACCGCCCCGATCCTGGCCACGCTCGCCGCGTACGAGCCCCGGACCGTGACCGTCGACGGGCTCGAGTACCGCGAGGGCCTGAACGCCGTGGGCATCTCGGGCGGGATCGCCGGCAACGTCATCCCCGACGAGGCCATGGTGCACGTCAACTACCGGTTCGCGCCGTCGCGCAGCGCGGACGAGGCCGTCGCGCACATCCGCGAGCTCTTCGACGGGTTCGACGTGGAGATCGTCGACCTCGCCGCCGGCGCCCGCCCCGGTCTGGACGCCCCGCTCGCGCAGGACTTCGTCGCGGCGGTCGGCGGACCGGCGCCGCGTCCGAAGTACGGCTGGACCGACGTCGCCCGGTTCTCGGCGCTCGGCGTCCCCGCGGTGAACTACGGGCCGGGCGAGCCGGTCTGGGCACACCACGACGAGGAGCAGGTGCCGCTCGCCCAGGTCACGGCGGTCGAGGACGGTCTGCGGCGGTGGCTGACGGCCTGACCACCGCCTCGTCGGCCGTGCCCTCGCCGGCACGCCCGTCGAGGGGGGCCGCGTCCTGGCTCCGGGTCCGCTACCGCCTCGTCCCGTGGTGGCTCCGCATCACCGTCGTCTACCTGCTCGCGCGGGTCGTCACGACGGTGTTCATGCTCGGCTTCGCCCGGGTGCAGGCCGCGAACTCGTTCACTGTGCAGGACCCGGGGTACCTGTCGTTCGCGTCCATCTGGGACGGCGCCTGGTACCGCGTGATCGCGGCCACCGGGTACCCGTCGACCCTGCCCGTGGACGCCGCGGGCCACGTCACGGAGAACGCGTGGGCGTTCATGCCCGCCTACCCGTTCCTGGTCCGCGGGCTCACGGCGCTGACCGGGGTCTCGTTCGAGCTCGCGGCGGTGTCGGTCTCCTTCGTCGCCGGCTGGGGCGCGGCCCTCGTCTTCCGTCGTCTGATGGGGCGGTTCCTCGACCCGGCCCGGGCGACCTTCGCCACCGTGCTGTTCTGCGTCGCCCCCGTGTCCGTCGTCTTCCAGGTGGCCTACGCCGAGGCGATGGGGCTCTTCCTGCTCCTCGTCGCGCTCCTCCTGCTCGTGCAGCGCCGGTTCTGGGCGATGCTGCCCGTCGTGCTCCTGCTCGGGATGACCCGGCCGACCGGTCTGGCGTTCGCGCTCCTCATGGGCCTGTTCGTCCTGGCGTGGTGGATCCGGCCCGCCTGGGTGCGGACCGACCTGCCGCTCACCGTCGGCCGGGCGGTGCCGCCCGTCACGGTCGCGGTCGTGTCCGGACTGGTCGGACTGGCGTGGCCGGCGATCGCGTGGATCGTCACCGGGGTGCCGCGGGCGTACACCGACACCGAGCTCGCCTGGCGGTCCTCGTACATCGGCTGGGGCGACCTGCTGCCGTTCGCGCCGTGGGTCCAGGGCTTCGGCTTCTGGTTCCACCAGCCGGCCGGCACGGTCCTGCTCGTCGTGGTCCTGGTCGGGTTCGCGGCCTTCGTCCTCCAGCCCGGTGCGCGTCGGATCGGCCTGGAGCTGCGGCTGTGGGGGATCGCCTACCTCGTGTACCTGCTCGCGGTGTTCTTCCCGCAGTCGAGCACCTGGCGCATCCTGCTGCCGATCGCGCCCCTGCTCGGCATCGTCGCGCTGCCGCACTCCCGGGTGTACCGGGTCGCGGTCGTCGTGGTCGCCCTGGCGCTGCAGTGGGTCTGGCTCTACTACTGCTGGTGGGTCAACGGCTACGACTGGACACCACCGTGACCGGCGTCGGCGTGTCCGCGCGACCACGTCGACGACGGTGGTTTCGCGGGAACGCCCGTATCTGGGATGATGGTCCCGTTCGTACTGCACGAAAGGGGACAATCTGATGGCAGCGATGAAGCCGAGGACCGGCGACGGGCCGATGGAGGCTGTCAAGGAGGGTCGACTCATCATCGTGCGGGTTCCGCTCGAAGGTGGAGGCCGCCTGGTGGTCTCGGTCAACGACGCCGAGGCCAAGGAACTCCACGACGCACTGGCAGAGGTCGTCTCGGCCTAGTTCGTCGACGCACCACCACGGAAGGGCCCGGGCGCGGGGCGCCCGGGCGCGGCGGGGG
>JASCOJ010000206.1 GCA_029959645.1 Microbacteriaceae bacterium PS02332
GCGGGCGGGGGGGGGGGGGGGGGCGCGGCCGGGGGGGGCGCGGGGGGGGCCGCGCCCCCCCCCCCCCCCCCCCCCCCCCCCCCGCCGGGTCAGGGACCGCTGACCAGGGAGACCGGCGTGCCGACGGCTGCGGTGGTCGCGGCCGCACCGGTGTCGTTCACGACGTGGTCGAGCGTCCCCGCACCGAGGTTGACCGTCAGGACGTCGTGCAGCCGGACGCCCGGTCGGACCGGTACCTCGAACCCGCGTCGGGCGTGCAGTGCCGGGTTCACGTTCGTGAAGACGTACGACCCGCCGCCCCAGAGTTCGTGCGTCCGGACGCGGTCGGCCACCTTGTACGCGGCCCAGCCGTCGACGCCGTCGTGCTGCCACGACGCCTGGTCCGGCGCATCGTACGGCAGCTCGTTCTGGAAGAACACCGTCCGGCCGCGCTCGCCGTTCCAGATGACGTTGTACTCCTGGTAGTGCTCGACGAACAGGCCGGTGGCGGTGACGTCGTCACCGTTCACGACCACGCCGTTCGCAGCGGTGTTCGACGTCCAGCCGACACCCGCGCCGTGGTCGGCACGCCACGCCCAGATGTCGTCGAGGACGACGTCGTCGCTGTTCACGACCAGGCTCTTCGACGCCTTGCCGACGTGCGGTCCGCCGATCCGGAAGAAGACGTCCTGGAGGCCGACCGGGTCCTGCCCGCGGTTCCTCCCGACGGCGCGACCCTGGTGCGCGGCGGTGCCGACCTGGAGCAGGGCCGGCGAGTTCGTCGTCCCGGCGTCGATCATGAGTCCCGCGATGTCGACACCGCGGGCGTCGCCGACGACGATCGGGGTGGAGCCGTGCACGGCGGTGAGGGTGGCGATGCCCATGCCGAGCACGATCGTCCCCGGTCGGTCGACGCGGATGCTGCGGTCGACGTCGTACACGCCGGGGGTCACCAGGAGGTCCCGCCCCCGGTCGAGCTGCCGGTTGATCGTCGCCGCGGTGTCGCCCGGCTTCACCACGGCGAAGTCCCGCAGCGGGATCGACCGTCCGGGGGTCGGGCCGTTCGCCCACGTCGTCCCGACCGAGGCCGTGCGGGCAGCGGGGACGAAGACCTGCCACGTGCCGGCGCCGTCGACCCAGAGGTACGGCTTCTCGCGGCTCGCCGGTGTCGCCGCGAGGGTCGTGTAGGGCTGCGGGGTCGGGAACGACTGGGCGGGGGCACCGATCGTGCCGGAGAACACCTGGTTCCACACGCCGTTCGACCAGCTGCCGATCTGGCTGTCGCGGGTCAGGAACTGCTGCTGCGACCCGTTCGTGATGGTCGTCGCACGGGAGTCGGCGAGGAACCCGCCGCTCGCGTACTGCGGACCCGCGGTGCAGTAGTCCATGAACGTCATGGTCCCGGTGACGTCCACCCGGCGCATCGGCGATGCCTGCGACACGGCCCAGAACTCGGTGTTCGCCCGGCAGCCCTCGCCCCCGGTCGGGGTGATCGTCAGGTTCGAGACCGACCGCCAGAAGTTGTCGAGCGCGATGCAGTTGTCCGCCGTCAGACAGCGGTTGAACACGTTCACCGAGCCGTTGATCGTGACGTCGGACGGCGACTGCCCGAGTCCGGCGACCTCGGTGTAGTAGCCCACCTGGAAGACGAGCGGCTGTGCGGCGCTGCCGTACGTGCCCGGCTTGAAGAGGAGCGAGTACCGGCCGGTGCCCATCTCGTCGTCCGCCTGGCGCGCTGCGACGGCGTCGACACGCTGCTGGATCTCGGCGGTCGGCATGCTCGGGTCGAAGACGAGGACGTTCGGTCCGAGGTCCGGGTCGCCCGCGGCAGGCGGTGTCGGCGGCGGCCCCGGGTGGTGCGGTGGGCTCGGGTGGTGCTGGGTGGTCGCGGTGCTCGATGCGGGTGCGGCCACCGCGGACTGCGCGAGTCCGGTGACCGATCCGGCCACGAGGGCGATGGCGCTCATCGTGACGAGCGCGCGGCGAACAGAGGGTGACGTCATCGTCGTTCTCGATCCTGTCGGGGTGTCGGCCCCTGCCGACGGCGTAACGCTAACCCCGCGCACCGGTCCCGCACAGCCCGTTCATCGACTGCGCGCTGCCCGGATGGTCGACTAGCGGCGTTCCGCCCGCGCCGTGATCACCAGGAACGTGATGTGTCCGAGCAGCGCGATCCCGAAGAACACGGCGGCGACGGCGTAGACCCGGTCGAGCGTGCCGTCCCCGACGATGAGCATGACGATGCACGCGATCACCGCTGCCGAGAGCACGCCGACCTGCACCATCGACCAGGTCTTCCGCCATCGCGGCTGCTGCCCGTGTCCGTTCACGGGGTCCATCATCCCGCACCGGGCCTCCCGCCCGTGCCGTCCCAGCGTTGCCGACCACACATGCGGCAGGATGACCGGGCCGGGACGAGGTCCGGCCTGCACGAGGGGGATGCATGACCGACACCGACACCGACGAGACGGGTGCCCGCACGGGCGACGCCGTCCGCCACGGACGCCTCCGACGGCGCAGCTCCCTGCGGTTCCTGCTGCAGACGGCCGCCGTCGCGGCCGCGGTCGGGATCGTGGGATCCGGATCGGTCGCGGCGATCGGGACCTGGCAGGTCCTGCAGCACGCCCGCCCGTCGGTGTCGCTCGCGATGCCCGGCACGTCCGCGACCCAGGCGCCGACCCTGACCGCGCAGTCGGGCGAGGTGAACATGTTGCTCGTGGCGACGGACACCCGTGACGGACAGGGCGCCGGGTTCGACGACGCAGCGAACCGGGAGGCGAGCACCGGCGTCGGGAACAACGACACCACGATCCTCGTGCACATTTCGGCGGACCACTCCAACATGGCGGTGGTGAGCTTCCCGCGCGACCTCGTGCTGCCGATCCCGGCGTGCACCGACGACGCGGGCACCACCACCCCGGCGTCGTCCGCCGCGATGCTCAACACGGCCCTGGCCCGCGGGGGCGAGCGCCACGGGCTCGCCTGCGTCGCGAGCACGATCGGCGCCCTCACCGGCCTGCAGATCGACTACGCCGGGATGATCGACTTCAAGGGCGTCGTCGCGATGGCGGACGCGGTGGGCGGTGTCTCGGTGTGCCTCGCGACACCGATCCACGACCCCGACGTCAAGCCGCCGCTCGACCTCGGGGCGGGGACGCAGGAGCTCCGCGGCGAGCAGGCAGCAGCCTTCCTCCGCTCCCGCCACGGCGTCGGCGACCGGAGTGACCTGGGACGGATCAGCAACCAGCAGACGTTCATGGCCGCGCTCGCCCGGCAGACGGTGTCCGCCGGCACCCTGACGAACCCGGCCACGGTGCTCCGGCTCGCCGACACCGCGTTCCGGAACATGACCCTGTCGGACTCGCTGTCCGACCCCGGGACGTTGGCGCGGATCGCCCTCGCCGTGAACACCGTCGGCCTGTCGAACATGGTCTTCGTGCAGTACCCGGTGGTCGACGACCCGGTGGACGAGAACCGCGTCCTCGTCTCGGAGGAACCGGCAGCCGCCTTGACCGCGGCCCTGCAGGCGAACGAGCCGATCACGCTCGCCGACGACAGCCTGGGTCGTTCCGCCGTCGTGTCGACAGCAGCACCGACGCCCTCGGCTGCGAGCGCGGCACCGGCCGCATCGGCACCGGCACCGGCACCGGCACCGGCACCGTCGGCGACCGGCGGCACTCCCCCGAGCAGCTCCTCGACCGCCGCACGCCTGCCCGGGTCGGTCTCCGGGCAGAGCGCCGACACCGTGACCTGCGCCAAGAAGGACCGGTAGCGCCACGGCCCGGTGCCGAGCCCGAGTCTCGCGCTGAGCGCCAACTCTACGGGGTGGGTGCGGGCCGGGTTTCGCGGCGCCGGCGCCGGGGGCGGGAG
>JASCOJ010000207.1 GCA_029959645.1 Microbacteriaceae bacterium PS02332
CGAACACGCGTACGGCGGTGCCCGCTGCCAGGGGCGGGGGGGAGGCCGCGAGGGCCCGGGCGGCGGCGAGCCGGTCCGTCGGAGCGGCACCGGGCCTCCCGACCGCCGCGGAGACCGCCGCGACGTCGACGGCGGCCGCGGCGGCGGGCCATGCTGCAGAACGGAACATGCTCCAACGCTAGAGCCGCGTGCCGACAAGACCCCGAGACGATCCACAGAGCGTCGACGGCGTCCCCACAGAGGCCTCATAGGAACGTCTCGATACTCAGAGAGGTGACCACCTCGCAGACCTCCCCAGCACCGCGCCTCACGCGCGCCGACGGTTCGCCGTTGCGCATCCTCGTCGTCGACGACGAGGCCAGCCTCACCGACCTGCTGTCGATGGCCCTGCGGTACGAGGGGTGGGACGTCACGAGTGCCAACGGCGGGCAGGACGCCCTGACGAAGGCGCGCGAGTTCCGCCCCGACGCGATGGTGCTCGACGTGATGATGCCGGACCTCGACGGGCTGCAGGTGCTGCGCCGGCTCCGGCAGGGCAACGACGACACCCCGGTGCTGTTCCTCACCGCGAAGGACAGCGTCGAGGACCGGGTGACCGGGCTCACCGCGGGCGGCGACGACTACGTGACGAAGCCGTTCTCCCTCGAGGAGGTCGTGGCGCGGCTCCGGGGGCTCATCCGTCGGTCGCAGATCGCGGTGTCCGAGGCCGGTGACTCGCGCATCGTCGTGGGCGACCTGGTGCTCGACGAGGAGTCGTACGAGGTCTCCCGAGCCGGCCGGCCGATCGAGCTCACCGCGACCGAGTTCGAGCTCCTCCGGTTCCTCATGCGCAACCCGCGGCGGGTGCTGAGCAAGGCGCAGATCCTCGACCGGGTGTGGTCGTACGACTTCGGGGGCAAGTCCTCCGTCGTGGAGATCTACATCTCCTACCTGCGGAAGAAGATCGACGCCGGCGAGCAGCCGATGATCCACACCGTGCGCGGCGTCGGCTACGTCATCAAGCCGACCGCCTGAGGCCGTGACCCTCCGCCGACGCCTCGTCCTCAGCATCGTCGCACTCGTCGTCGCCGTCAGCGCCGTCATCGGGGGCGGCAGCATCATCGCGCTGTTCTCCATCCAGCGCTCCGCGATCGACCAGCAGCTCCAGTACGCGACGAACCGGGCGCAGCGGTCCCTGCAGAACCAGGGGCCGAACGGTCCGGGCATCGAGCTGAGCCGGCCGTCGGGGCAGGCCGCGGGCACGCTGACGGTCTACTTCCTCAACGGCGACGCCGTGGTCGGGAACGTGCTCGACAACGCCGGTGGCGTCGACCCGGTGTCGCCGTCCGCCACGAAACCGCTCGGCACCGTCCGGGTCGACCAGGAGCCGCACACCGTCGACCTCGGCGCCGACCTCGGGCGCTACCGCGTCACCGCCGCCCCGTTCGGGCCCGCGGTCCTCGTCGTCGGGCTGCCGATGGCCCCGGTGTACGAGAGCGTGTGGAAGCTCTTCGGCGTGGTGGTCGTCGTGACCGCCCTCGCCCTCGTCGCGGCCTCGGCTGCCGCGGCGGCGTCGGTCCGGCGCTCGCTCCGCCCCCTCGACCGGGTCGCCGCGACCGCGTCGGCCGTCGCGGACATGCCGCTCGACCGCAGCGACGCGCTCGACGGCGTCCGGGTGCCCGAGACCGACCCGGACAGCGAGGTCGGCCGCGTCGGCACCGCGTTCAACCGCATGCTCGGACACATCGGGAACGCGATGCAGGCCCGCGAGCGCTCGGAGCAGAAGGTGCGGCAGTTCGTCGCCGACGCCTCCCACGAGCTCCGCACGCCGCTCGCCTCGGTGCGCGGGTACGCGGAGCTCACCCGCCGGATGGGCGCCGACCTGCCGCCGGACGTCGTCTACGCGACGGGCCGGATCGAGTCCGAGTCGGTCCGGATGACGTCGATGGTGGAGGACCTGCTGCTCCTCGCCCGGCTCGACGAGGGGCGGGAGATCCAGTTCGCCGAGGTCGACCTGACCGGGCTCGTGCTCGACGCCGTGAACGACGCGCACGCCGCTTCGCCGGGACACCCGATCGAGGTCGACCTGCCGGAGGAGCCGGTCACGGTCGTCGGCGACGCGGCCCGGCTGCACCAGGTGGTCGTCAACCTCGTCACGAACGCCCGGACGCACACGCCGGAGGGCACCCGGATCACGGTCGGGATCACCCGGTCGGACGACGGGGTCGACCTGACCGTGCGGGACACCGGGCAGGGGATCGCGCCGGAGTTCCTGCCGAAGATGTTCGAGCGGTTCGCCCGGGCGGACAGCTCCCGCTCGCGGACCGCCGGGTCGACCGGCCTCGGGCTCGCGATCGTCGACGCGGTCGTGCAGGCGCACGGCGGCGCGGTGCGGGTGTCGAGCGTCCCGGGGGACACGGTCTTCACGGTGTCCCTGCCGGACCGCACCTGACCCGACTGGCGGAGGGCGGGCCTCCCGGCCGGGGTTGGCGGCGGGCGAGGGGGTCTGCTACAGTGCTCGAAGCCAAAGACCGCCGGATGTCGCTGCGCTTGCGCAGTGACCGAAGGTCCTCATCCGTGAGGCATCCCGCGCAGGTGTTCCGAACCACTCCTTCCGTTCAGGGGGAGCAGCTCCGAGCCTCTGCGCCGGAGCTTTTCTCGTTCGTGGGGCTGTGTTCGTCACAGTCCTGTGGGGGACCTGGGGCTGCCGGCAAGAACCCCAAGGAGAACCATGGCGAACAAGGAAGCTGCGGTCGCCGAGCTCACGGAGTCCTTCCGTAGCTCGAACGCCGTTCTGCTCACCGAGTACCGCGGTCTCACGGTCGCGCAGCTCAAGGAGCTCCGCAACTCGATCCGTGAGCACGCCACGTACGCCGTGGTGAAGAACACGCTGACCAAGATCGCGGCCAACGAGGCCGGCATCACGTCGTTCGACGACGAGCTCGCCGGTCCGTCCGCTCTCGCCTTCGTGCACGGTGACACCGTCGCCGTCGCGAAGTCGCTGCGTGCATTCGCCAAGGCGAACCCCGAGCTCGTGGTGAAGGGTGGTTACTTCGACGGTAACCCGCTCTCCGCGACCGAGGTGGACAAGCTCGCCGACCTCGAGTCCCGCGAAGTGCTGCTCGGCAAGCTCGCCGGCGCCTTCAAGGCCTCGCTGTTCGGTGCTGCGTACCTGTTCAACGCACCCCTCTCGCAGGCCGTCCGCACGGTGGACGCCCTCCGCGAGAAGCAGGAGTCCGCGGCCTGACCAGGCACGCGTTCCATAACCACATCACGTACTGAGTAGTAGGAGAAAATCATGGCGAAGCTTTCGCAGGACGAGCTCATCGAGGCCTTCAAGGAGCTCACGCTCATCGAGCTCTCTGACTTCGTGAAGAAGTTCGAAGAGGTCTTCGAGGTCACCGCTGCTGCCCCCGTCGCGGTCGCCGCGGCCGGTGGCGCTGCTGCCCCCGCCGAGGAGGTCGAGGAGAAGACCGAGTTCGACGTCGTGCTCAAGTCGGCCGGTGACAAGAAGATCCAGGTCATCAAGGAGGTCCGTGGCCTCACGTCGCTCGGCCTCGGCGAGGCCAAGGCGCTCGTGGAGACCCCCGACGCCAAGGTGCTCGAGGGCGCCAACAAGGAAGCCGCTGACAAGGCGAAGGCTGCCCTCGAGGCCGTCGGCGCCACCGTCGAGCTCGTCTGAGTCCGACCGTCTGGTCACGGAGGCCGCTGCCCCTCGGGGCGGCGGCCTTCGTCGTGTGCGGGCCGGCGGCCCGGCGCCGGGGCCGGGGGGGGGGGGGGGGGGGGGGGGGGGGGGGGGGGGGGGGCGCCCGCCCCCCGCGCGGGCGGCGGGGGGGCGGGGGGGGG
>JASCOJ010000208.1 GCA_029959645.1 Microbacteriaceae bacterium PS02332
CCCCGCCCCACCCCCCCGGGGGCGGCCCGGGGGCGCCCCGCCGGCCCCCGCCCCCCCCCCGGCGGGGCCGGGCGGGGGACGGGTCAGTTGATGCAGACGTCCGCCGTGCCGTACTTGTGCTCGGCGGTCGAACTCGGGCTCGGCTCGGACGGCGCCGGCTGGTCGGCACCGGCGTCCGCGGACCCGGTGCCGCTCGACGGCGATGCGGCGTCGCCCGGCGCAGCCGCGGCCTGCGGCGTCTTCCTGTCGGACCCGAGCACCAGCGTGACGCCCTGCACCGCCGTGCTCTGGACCGCGACCGCACCGGGCGTGACGGCGGCGACGGCCTTGGCCTGGGCCTCCATGCCGGCGGGGTACTGCACCATCGTCGTGGCGGTGGCGGGCGACGAACCGGGGGCGCCGGTCTGGAAGCCGCGCCCCGCGAGCACCGTGGTCGCCGCGGCCGCCGCGCCGGGGACGCCGCTGCCGTTGAGGACCGTCGCGGTCACCGACGCCGGGTCCGCTGCCGTCGCCGCGGTGTAGGCCTCGGGTTCGCCGACCAGGCCCTGCACGAAGGCGGGCATCCCGACGGTGTCCACCTGGACGATCGAGACCGCGTAGCCGTTGGGGTAGATGGTCGGGGTTCCGAGCACCGGGATCGTCGCCGAGGTGATGGACGCCGGTCGCAGGTTCCGCATCTGGGTCGCGAGGCCGATCAGGTCGAGGCCCTTGTCGGTCTCGACGGAGCCGCCGATCGCGTCGATCACCTTCGTGGTCCGGACCGGGTCGAGCAGCGTGCCGGCGGAGAGCACCTTCCGCGCCTCCTGCGAGAGGAAGTACTGCTGGCGCACCTGTCGGTCGAGGTCGCCGTTCGGCAGCCCGTGCCGCTGCCGCACGAACGAGAGCGCCTGCTTGGCGTCGAGCTCCGACGGGCCCGCGGGCAGGTCGACGCCCGAGTAGGCGTCCTTCGCCGGCTGGTTGAGGCAGACCTGCACCGGCCCGAGCTGCTTGACGATCTCGTAGAACCCGAGCAGGGAGACCCGGACGTAGTGGTCGATCGTCAGCCCGCTCAGGCCCTGGATCGTCTCGATGAGCTTCTGCGCACCGCCGACGGCACCGCCGCCGTTCTCCGAGCCGTCCGTGAACGCGCTGTTCAGCTTCCCCTTGCCGGAGCCGGGGATGTCCACCCAGGAGTCGCGCGGGAAGGAGATCATCGTCGCGCTGCGGCCGTCCGCGGCGATGTGGAGCACGATCATCGTGTCGGTGTTCGTGCCGCCGCCGTCGTCCTCGGTGCTGAGCTCGGCGAGCTGCTCCGGTGTGGCGCCGTCCGGGCGGTGGTCGTCGCCGACGAGCAGGATGTTCATCGCCTTGCCGTCGACGTCGTGGGAGTCCTTCGTGGCGGCGCTGATGACGTCGACCTTCGTGACGCTGTCGGCCACCCGGTTGACGGTGTACGCGGCGTACCCGCCGGCCAGCACGACGGCCATCGTGAGCACGCCGGCGAGCGCCGGGAACACGCTGCCCCAGTGGCGCTTGCGGCGTCCGTGGCGGGGCGGGACGGCTCGGTCAGCGCGGCGGGGCCGGGTCTGGTCGGGTGCGTCTGTCACGGGAGAACGATAACCGGGACGCGCACGGCTGTCATGGGCGCTGCCTGGACGGCCTGTACGCGCAGGGAGGCGCAGGTGGCGCGTCCGTAGGGTCGAGCGCATGGGTCTGCTCCTGGTCGCCGCGCTCTGCGCCGCCGTGTACGCCGTGCTGCGTCGGCACGACCGCCGCATGCTCCGGAACGGCGTCGCGCTGACCGCCGCGCTGTTCTTCGGGGTGCTCGGGGTGGTCGACGTCGTCACGCGGCGGTTCCCCGCGCTCGAGGTGCTCGTCGCCGGTGTCGTCGTGCTCGCCCCCGTGGCGCTGCTCGTGCTCGCCGGGTTCCTCGTCGCGAACGGCGTGCGGATGTTCCGTCGTGAAGGCCGGAGCCTCGGCAACATGCTCTCGCTCGTCGCGGGCGCCGGGGTCCTGGTGTTCCTCGTCGGTGCCGTCCTCCTCCTGCGGGACGGCTCCCCCGTCGCCACGGCCGTGCTCGTCCTGGCGCTCGCGGTCGCGGGGTACGTCGGCGTGGTCTTCGTGGTGTTCCTCGTGGCCGCCCTCGGCTACGGGCGGGCCTGCTTCCCGGAGCAGGTGGACGCCGTGGTGGTCCTCGGCGCCGGGCTGGCCGCCGGCGAGGTCACGCCCCTGCTGCGGTCGCGCCTCGACCGGGGCATCGCGGTCTTCCGGCGGTCCGAGGCCGCGGGGCGGACCCCGGTCGTCATCCCGTCCGGTGGGAAGGGCGAGGACGAACCGCGGGCCGAGGCGACCGCGATGGCGGAGTACCTGGTCGCGAACGGCGTCCCCGCGGCGCTCGTGCACCCGGAGGACCGGTCCCGGAACACCGAGGAGAACCTGCGGTTCTCCCGGGCGGTGCAGCAGGCGGCCGGCGCCTCCGGACGGACCCTCGTCGTGACGAACGACTACCACGTGATGCGGGCGGCGATGCTGGCGCGGGACACGGGCGGGGACGCACAGGTCGTCGGGGCACCGACCGCCCGCTACTACGTCCCGAGCGCGTTCCTCCGCGAGTTCGCCGCGGTCGTCGTCCTGCACCGCTGGGGCCACGCCGCGGCCCTGCTCGTCCTGGTCGTGGTGTGGGCCACCCTGGTCGCGGTGTCGTTCCACGGGTCCTGACCGGGTGGCGCCGCCGCGGTGCCGGCCGGATCTCAGCCGCGCGTCGGCAGGAGGTGCACGGCCTCCATCGCGAGCTCGGCCGCGACCGCGTCGCCGGCGAGGACGGCCGTGCGGAGGTCCTCGAGCGCCGGGCGGACGACCTCGGGACGGATGAGGTCGGCGATCCGCGGGACCCGGAGCCGGAACGCCAGGCCGTCGGTGGTCGAGCGGCACAGCTGCACGAGCGACGCGTTGCCGCACGCCTCCACCCACGTCGCGTAGACGTCCGCTCCGTCGTGGGCGAGCTGCGTCTGCTCGCCGGCGTCGAGCTTCGCGACGACGTCGGCGAGCATCGCGGCGGTCCGCGTGCGCTGCGCCGCCGTGAAGCGCGGCACCGCGAGTCGGACAACCCCGCCGTAGATCACGCCGAGGGTCTGGTAGGCGTCGAGGAGCTCGCCCTCCGTCGGGGCGGCGACCCGGGTGTACCGGTTCGGGGCCATCTCGACGAGCCCGGCGCGGGCGAGTTCGGCGAGGGCCTCGCGGATCGGGGTGCGCGAGACGCCGAGCCAGGCGATGAGGTCGTCGTCGTTGAGCCGCTCCCCGGGCTCGAGCGTGCCGTCCATGATCGCGGTGCGGACGGCGTCCTGCACGGTGTCGCGCAGGAGCTTCCGCTCCGCGGCGGGCTGGGTCGAGGGCACTGGCATGTGCCCAGCGTGTCACATGTCACGGGCGCGGCGCGAGCGGCACGGCGGAGCACCGGCGCCCCCGCTCGTAGACTCCGGGGATGCAGGACGCGCCCGAGCACTGGCCGATCGGACGGCTGCTCGCCGCTGCGGCCCGGACCGTCGAGCGCGAGTGGGACGACCGGCTCCGCGCCGTCGGCCTGCCGCACGCCGGGCTCATCGCCCTCGACATCGCGCTCCGTGTGGGGCCGCCCGGGGGCGCCCCCCGCGCCCGGGGGGCCCCCGGGCCGCCGCCCCCGCTGTGCCGC
>JASCOJ010000209.1 GCA_029959645.1 Microbacteriaceae bacterium PS02332
CGCCCCCCCCCCGGGCCCCCGCGGGGGCGGGCCCCCCCCGGGCGCACGACTGGGCGGCGACGGCCGCGGTGGACGGGAGCAGGGCTCCGCTCAGCGGCAGCGCCCCGAGGAGGCTGACGACGGTGAGACGGGCGAGGACGTTCCGGACCGTGGCGGTCCGTTGACGAGGGCGCACACGACGACCGTAGCCTTGGGGATCGCTCAGGTGTGTCGGCGGAACTGGGGACCCGACGCCGGTCGGACGGCCCCAGTCCGAGGGGCAGTGCACGCGAACTGGGGTGGTCCGAGGGGCGCAGCGGCGTTGACGGGGTGGACAGGTCGTTCTTAGCCTGGACGCTGAGCCGACCGGAGGACCTCCATGCGCCCGATCCCCAGCATCGCCCCCGCTGTCCGACCGATCGCGGCGGTCCTGGCCGCGGTCCTCCTGGCCGTGCTCCTCGTCGCCGTCCAGGCGCCCGCCTCCGCGCAGGCCGCGGTCCGCCTGGTCTCGCACGGCCGACCGGCGACCGCCTCGTCGGTGCAGGACGCATCGCTGTCCGCGGCGAACGCCGTCGACCGCCGGCCCGCCACCCGCTGGGCGAGTGCGGCGTCGGATGCGCAGTGGCTCCAGGTCGACCTCGGTCGGCAGACGACCGTGTCCCGCATCGACCTGCGGTGGGAGGCCGCCTACGCGAAGGCGTACGAGCTGCAGGTCTCGGCGGACGGGACGGACTGGACGACCGTCGCGAGCACCACGACGGGCACGGGCGGCACGACCTCGACGAAGGTCACCGGGACCGGGCGGTACGTCCGGATGCTCGGCCTGCAGCGGGCCACCCAGTACGGCTACTCGCTCTGGGAGTTCCAGGTCTACGGGACACCGGGCGGAACGCCCAGCCCGACGCCGACCGCCTCCGGCGCGCCGACGGCCACCCCGACCGCGACCCCGTCCGCGACCCCGACACCCACGCCGACCGCGACCCCGACCCCGACCCCGACCCCGACCCCGACGAAGGGCGTGCACGTCACCGGGACCGCCGGGAACTGGCAGCTCACGGTCGACGGGAAGCCGTGGCTCGTCGAGGGCGTCACCTACGGCCCGCCCGCGTCCCAGGCCGCGATGTACATGCCGGACATCGCCGCGATGGGCGTCAACACGATCCGTACCTGGGGCACGGACGCGTCCTCCGCGCAGGTGTTCTCCGCCGCCTCCGCGAACGGCATCCGGGTGATCGCCGGGCTGTGGCTCGACCACGGCGTCGACTACGTGAACGACACCACCTACAAGACGAACACGCTCGCGAGCATCAAGAGCACCGTCGCGACGTACCGCGGCAACCCGGGCGTGCTCATGTGGGACGTCGGCAACGAGGTCATGCTCGACCAGAGCGAGACGCAGCGCATCGCCTACGCGAAGTACGTCGAGCAGGTCACCCAGGCGATCCACGCGGTCGACCCCGACCACCCGGTGACCGCGACCGACGCGTGGACCGGGGCGTGGGCCTACCACCAGCGGTACGCGCCGAGCCTCGACCTCTACGCCGTGAACACCTACAACGGCATCGCCGGCGTCCGCCAGGCGTGGGTCTCCGGCGGCTACACGAAGCCCTACGTCGTCACCGAGACCGGGCCGGCCGGCTCGTGGGAGGTCCCGAAGGACGCGAACGGCATCCCCCGGCAGCCGAGCGACACGGCGGCGGCGCAGGCCTACACGGATGCCTGGCGTGCCGTCACCGGGCACGCCGGGGTGGCCCTCGGCGCGACCGTGTTCCACTACGGCGTCGAGAACGACGAGGCCGGCGTCTGGCTGAACCTCCGTACGAACGGGCTGAAGCGGCTGTCGTACTACGCCGTCGAGCAGGCCTACCGCGGGTCCGTCGACCGGAACACGCCGCCCGTGGTGCGGAGCCTGACCGCCTCCCCGTCGACCGGGGTCGCACCGGGCGCCGCCGTCACGCTGACCGCGCCCGCCACCGACCCGGACGGCGACACGATCACGTACCAGGTGTTCGCGACGAGCCAGTACATCGACGGCAACGGTGCGATGCAGCAGCTGCCGGCCACGAGCACGGGGACCGGCACCATGCGGATCGCCGCACCGGACAAGCCCGGCGTCTGGAAGCTCGCGGTCTACGCGCTCGACGGGCACGGCAACGTCGGGATCGAGACCACCTCGGTGAAGGTCGGGTAGCGGTCGGCGCCGCCCGCTACGGTGCTCCGATGCAGCTCCACGTCGAGACCCGCGGCTCCGGGCCGATCCGCATCGCCCTCGTGCACGGCTTCCTCGGGGCCGGGTCGCTCTGGACCGACGTCGTCGCGGCCGCCGACCCGGAACGGTTCACGTTCCTCCTCGTCGACCTGCGCGGCCACGGCGCGAGCCCGCGCGCCGACCCGGCCGCCGGCGAGCGCTACGACGTCGCGTCGATGGCGGCGGACCTCGTCGAGACGCTGCCGACCGGGCTCGACGCGATCGTCGGGCACTCCCTCGGTGGCCGCGTGATCGCGGACGCCGTCGCCGCGCTGCGCCCCCGCCGAACGGTCTACCTCGACCCCGGCTTCGGCCTCCGCCTGCCGCGGACCGGGATCACCGCCTCGGTGTTCTGGCGGATCCCCGGTCTCGCACGCTTCCTCGCCTGGGCCTACGACCGCGCGGACAGCGCCACCGGGCCGGCGAACGTCGCCCTCGTCGAGGCCGCACACCGCGTCTGGGACCGCTCGATGGTCGCGGACCTCCTGCACGACGTCGCCGTGCACCCGGTCGCGCCTGCTCCGCCGGTCGTCCCGTCGACGCTCGTGCTGTCCGACGACGGGAAGCTCGTCGTTCCGCCGGCCGACCTCCGCCGCTTCGCCGAGCTCGGCTGGGACCTGCTCCGGATGCGCGGCATCCGGCACGACGTGCTCCTGCTGGACGGGCCGCGGACGGCGCGGGTCATCCGGGAGGCCGTGGGCGCTTGAGCGAGGCCGGCCCGGAGGCGCGGGGCACCCGCCGGATCCCATCCGCGACGGGAGCGGGGCGTGGTCAGAAGACGACGGCGGCCGTGACCAGGGCGAGGAACAGCAGGCAGGACGTGAGGACCGTCGCCACGATCGTCGTCGCGCGGGACCGCGCTGGTCCCCGCGTCCGGACCCAGGCGAACGTCGTGCACACCGCGGCGACCACGGCGAGCGGGAGGACGACCGCGAGGACGCCGACGCGGGTGACGTCACCCGCGAGGTGACCGTGCCCACCCGCGTCGCCGGCACTCCAGGCGGAGATGAGCCCGCTGCCAGCGAGCGCGAGCAGGGCGACGACGGCACCGACGGCGGCCGCCGCGAACCCGGCGCACGCGACCACGATGCCGGTGACCGCCCACCCGGACCCGGGCCTCCTGACCGGCACCGGTGCCTGCTGCCAGGCCGGAGCCGGCGGCATGTTCCCCCACTGCTGCTGCACACAGCGAGCATGCCACGCCCCGCTCGCCGCCCGGGGCGGTACCCGACATGTGTCGATCCCCAGTCGGACCGCGGCGCCGGCAGTGACAGATCGTGACTACTCGATCCGACCATGACGAACGATGCGGGAGCGCCCAGGTTCCGCACCTCCCGCACGTCCGCGCCGGGGGGGGGGGGGGGGGCCACCGCGCCCGCGGTGTGCGGCGCCGCGGGCCCCGCGCGCGCGGGGCCAGCGGGG
>JASCOJ010000020.1 GCA_029959645.1 Microbacteriaceae bacterium PS02332
GGTCCGGGCCGCGTCCGGTGCGCCCAGCACACGTCGACGGACCGGCGGGGTCTCCGCGGCCGGCTCCGGCGTGCGGACGACCGGTTCGGCGTCGGTCCGCACGGCGGCGGCGCGGGCACCCTCCGCCGGGTCCGGCTCGGCCGTCGGCATCGTCATGGAGGCCCGGATCGCCGCCTCGACGGCGGTGCGGAGCGCTTCGGTCCGCTCGGCGGGGGCCCCGGCGGCGCGGAAGGCGTCGTAGGCGCGGCTCAGCACCGAGCGGGCCTCCTCGTACCGGGACAGTTCGTACAGCGACCACCCCTCGAGCTCGGCCGCGGCGCCCTCGAGCTCCGGCCACTCCTCGGTCGCGGCGGTGCCCCTGGCCATCGCGGCCTCACTGGCGGCCCGCTCGTACCGGCCGAGGTCGTGCAGGACGTGCGCGCGCCGCACCCGGGCGGCGACCTTGTCCTGGCGCTCACCCGTGAACATCGTCAGGCGGAAGACCTCCTCGGCGACCGTCAGGGCTTCATCGAGCCGGCCGAGCAGCCGGAGCAGCTCGGCGCGTTCGGCGAGGGCGTCGGTGCTGCGGCTCTGGCCGAGCTGCCGCAGGCGGTCCTGGACGACCTGCACGTCGACGGCCGGGCGGAGGCTGATCGGCGCGAACGTGCTGCCCGGGCTCACCCCGGCGGTCACGGGGGCGGCGCGACGGGGCTCCCGGTCCTGGTCGGAGCGGGTGCGGTCGCGGTCTTCGTCGGGCGGGAGGGACATCACGGTCGAGGGTATCCGCGCCTCGCCCGGAGGAGCCCGTGCCACGCGCGGGTCGGGGTGGCGGACGTGACGACGGCCCGACCCGCGGGGAGCGGGACGGGCCGTCGGTCGGGCTGTCGGGGGAGTCAGATGCCGCCCGAGGCACCCGCCGAACCGAGCGCTGCGACGCCGATGGACGCCGCGTAGGCGATGACGCCGACGACCGCGACCACGATGGCGACGACACCCCAGGCCCGCCCGCGGGAGGTCGCGATGGCCACGACGCCCTGGATGATCGCCCAGAGGCCGAGCGCGGTGCCGAGGTAGAACATCGCGATGCCGGCGACGGCGGACGGGGTGGTCATCAGCCCCTCGAACTGCGACGGGTCGCTGGTCGACGACCCGGTCCGCGCGGCCTCGCGGAACGCCTCCGAACCGCCGAAGACCTGCCCGAGCAGGACTCCACCGATGATCCCCGCGACGAGGGCGGCGAGCCCGGCGACGAACGCGATGACGCCGACCGTCTTCTTCTTCGGCCCCGGTGCGTCGGGTGCCTGCCAGGCGGGAGCGCCGCCCTGCTGCCACTGCTGCGGCTGGCCGTACTGCTGCCCGTGCTGCTGCCCGTACTGGTCGTGCCCGTGCTGCTGGGGGTCCTGCTGGCCGCCCCACTGCGGCGCCGACTGCTGGGGGTGCTGCTGCCCGCCCCACTGCGGCGCCTGGTCGGGCGTGATGCGCTCGCCGTAGCGCGGAGCGTCGTCCCGCGCACCGTGCTCGGGCGCGGCTCCACCGGCTCGCGGCTGGTCGTTGTGGTCGTCGCGCTGGTCGTCGGTGCTCATCGGCGGCCTCCTCGTCGTGTCCGGTCGCTCGCGGGGTGCGGCGTCCGCCCCATCCTGGCAGGCCGTGCTGCACGCGGCTCGGACCGCCGTCAGCCTCCGAAGACGGAGCGGTTCGGCTCCGGCGACCCCACCGCGGTGGCGTCGGTGACGATCGGCGCGCCGGCGATGAACGCCCGGAGCTCGTCCCCGTGCACGACCTTCGCCGGCATCGGGTCGGAGGCGTACCGGCGCGGCATCTCGGCGACCGGCAGCTCCGTCGGCGACCCGAGCAGCACGATGTTGCCGAACCGCCGGCCCTTGAGCATCCCGGTGTCGGCGACCACCGCGACCGAGGGCAGGACCGACTGCAGCGTCGCCGCCTGGCCCCGGGCGAAGGCGAGCCCCGCACCGTCGGCGACGTTGAAGGCCACCATCCCACCAGGGGCGAGGAACGACGCGACCGCCCGGTGGAACTCGACGCTGGTGACGTGCCCCGGCGTCCGCGCCCCGCTGAAGACGTCGACCACGGCCAGGTCGACCGTGCCGCGGAGGCCGCCCGGCAGCTTCTCGAGCACCTCGCGGGCGTCGCCGTAGCGGACGCGGATCGACGCGCCGCGGGGGAAGGGCAGTGCCTCCCGGACGTGGTCGACGAGGTCGCGCTCGAGCTCCACGACCTGCTGGCGGGAGCCCGGTCGGGTGATGGCGACGTACCGCGGCAGCGTCAACGCCCCGGCGCCGAGGTGCAGCGCCGTGACCGGCCCCGGCGGCAGCAGGTCGATGGCGTGCCCGATGCGCCGGATGTACTCGAAGGCCAGGTGCGTCGGGTCGTCCAGGTCGACGTGCGACTGCGGTGTGCCGTCGACGACGAGCGTGAAGGAGCCGGGCCGGTGCTTGTCCGGCTCGACGACCGCGTACCCCGCACCCACCCGGAACCCGTCGAACGCATCAGCCATGCCGTCCATGGAACACCACCGTGCGCCCTGCCCGATCACCACCCGGCACCCCACCCAGGGGTGGTGGGCCGGCGGGACCGTCCCGGCGACGCTGGGAGGACCGGTCGGGAGCGTCCCGCCGGGACCGACCGGGAGGCACCCACCATGACCGTCCAGCTGCTCGCGAACACCCTCGTCGGACTCGCCCTCGTCGTGTTCCTCGCCGTCCGGCAGGCGTCCTGGCAGTCCGTCGACCCGACCCGCGTCTGGCGTGGCCCCCTCGTGCTCGGCGGCGTCGGGATCGTCCTCCTCGCCAGGAGCGCCGCCGTCGTCACGACGCTCGACGTCGTGTTGCTCGCGGTCGAGGCGATCGTCGCGGTCGGGCTCGGCCTCGCGATGGGGTCGCTCACCCGGTTCCGCACGACCGCGGAGCCGGACCGGCGCGGCCGCACGCTGCAGGCGCGGACCGGCTGGGCCGGCGCCGGCTGCTGGATCGCACTCATCGCCGTCCGCGTCGTGCTCGACGTCGTCGGCGGCCACCTCGGTGCGCACCTGCTCACCTCCACCGGAGCCGTCCTCCTCACCCTCGCGGTGAACCGGGCTGCACGGGCGCTCGTCGTCGACCAGCGGATGCCGCGCGCCGCCCGGGGCATGATGGTGCCGTGAACCCCGTGCACGACGCGACCGACCCCCTCGCGGGCCGGTCGCGCTCCGGCCTCGGTCGGGGGCTGAACGCCCTCGGGGTCGTCGTCGTCGCGGTCTGGTTCGTCCGGAACGGTCTCGAGGAGCACCTCGACCCCTGGGTCTGGGCCGTCGGGGCGGTGGCGCTCGCCGCGTGGGCCGTCCGCGAGGCCGTCCAGGACCACCGCGTCCTGCTCGTCGCCCTCGCCGTGATGCTCGGCGCCGGTGCCCTCGTCACGGTCCCCACGCTCGCGCTCCTCGTCGTGCCGGTCGTCGTCGCCGTCGTCGCCCTCGAGGCCGACGACCGGCTGCCGGTCTGGCTCGGGGGTGTCGCCGCGCTGGTCGCCGTCGCGGTCGTGGCCGTCGTCGCCCTGCTGACGGGAGCGTCGGTGCAGTTCGTCCTCGGGGTCGTCGGCGGGCTCGCCGTCGGGCTCCTCGCCGGGTACTCGCGTCGCCAGGCCCGGGCCGCCGAGCACCGGGCACGGTCGGCGGAGCGGGACCGACAGCGCGCTTCGCTCCTCGCCGACCGCGCCCGGGCGGCGCGGGACGTGCACGACGTGCTCGCGCACTCGCTCGGCGGCCTGGTGCTGCAGCTCGACGCCGTCGAGGCGCTCCTCGAGGCCGGCCGCGTCGACGAGGCCGCCGCTCGGGCCGGTGCCGCGCGGGCCCTCGCCGCGGACGGACTCGCCGAGGCCCGCTCGGCCGTGCGCGTCCTCCGCGACGACGCCGGCAGCGGCCCCGCACCCGTGACCGCAGCCGACGGGACGGAACCGGACCAGGCCTCCCGGCCGACGGCTCCGAGCGCCGGTCTCGTCCCGCTGGTCGAGGCGCACCGGTCCTTCGGTGGCGAGGCCGTCGTCCAGGGCGACCTGACGCTCGCCGTCCTCGACGACGCGGTCCGCGACGCCGTGGTCGCGGCCGTCCGGGAGGGGCTCAGCAACGCCCGCAGGCACGCCCCCGGCAGCGCCGTGTCCCTGTCCGTCATCCGGGACGGCGACGCCGTGGACGTCGTCGTGGCGAACCCGCTCCGGACGGACGGCCACGGGCTGCGCGGCATGCGGGAGCGCTTCGCCGAGCTCGCCGTCGACGCGACCGTCGAGACGGAGCAGTCCGACGGCGAGTTCGTGGTCGCCGTGCACGTGCCGGTCGCCGCGCTCACGGACGCGACGGGCACGCCGTGACGATCCGGGTGCTCGTCGTCGACGACCAGGCGATCGTCCGCGACGGGCTCGTCACGGTGCTCTCGCTCGTGCCCGACCTCGAGGTCGTCGGTGCCGCGGGCGACGGCGCGGCGGCGATCGCCGCGGTCGAGCGCACCGCCCCGGACGTCGTCCTCATGGACCTCCGGATGCCGGGCGTCGACGGGCCGACCGCGACGGCGCGGATCACCGCCGCGCACCCCGACGTGGCGGTCCTCGTGCTCACCACGTACGCCGACGACACGTCGATCACGACCGCGCTCGCGGCGGGCGCCCGCGGGTACCTGACGAAGGACGCCGGGCGGGCGGAGATCGCGACGGCGGTCCGCGCCGTGGCGTCCGGGCAGACGACGTTCGACAGTGCCGTCGGGGCGGTGCTCGTCGGCCGGTTGACCGGAGCGACGCCGGCCGCGGCGGCGCAGCCCGGGCGGACGTCCGGGGCCCCGGTGCACGAGCGCTTCCCGGAGCTCACCCCGCGGGAGGCCGACGTGCTCACCCGCATCGCCGAGGGCCGGACGAACCCGGAGATCGCCGCCGAGCTGTTCCTGACCGTGCCGACGGTGAAGTCGTACGTCACCCAGGTGTTCGCGAAGCTCGGGGTCCGGTCCCGGGCGGAGGCCGTGGCCCGCGTCCTCCGCTGACCCCGACCCCGGCGACGACCCCGACCCCGGCGCCGTCCAGCGGACGCCGAGGAGCAGGACCTACCGTGGTCCGGTCCTCCGACGGCGTGCGGCGCGACGGGTGCACCACGCACCGGCCACTCGCGCCCGCCGTCCCGGTCCGCGACGCCCCACGCCGAGCCGGACCGGACCTGCCCGACGACGCGCCCACCCGACGCGTCCGTGACGGTGCGGGAGCGGCGGCGTGGGCGGGTCTCCCACCCGTACCGCCCTCCCGGCCGCCGCCGGGTCCGAGGAGTCCCGATGACCGCCGACACGCTCAGCATCCCCGTCCGCCCCGTCCGCCGGCACACCGGCAGCCGGATCCGACCCGGTGACCGGGTGCGACCGGACGAGCGGGCGCGGCCGGACGAG
Source organism: Microbacteriaceae bacterium PS02332 (assembly GCA_029959645.1). Classification (GTDB taxonomy): domain Bacteria; phylum Actinomycetota; class Actinomycetes; order Actinomycetales; family Microbacteriaceae; genus Curtobacterium. The sequence goes on from JASCOJ010000020.1 coordinate 5,388, forward strand.
CGGCAGCGACCGGACGAGCGGGCGCGGCCGGACGCCGCAGGTCGGCTGGACGACGCGGCCGGCGCGGGGGACCGCGCGGGGCGCGCGTCGGACGCGCGGCGGGCCTCCCGGCCGTTGCTCGCCGACACCGAGTCGGCTCCGGCGTGGATGCGGGCGGTCGGTGGCGGGGTCCTGACGGCCGGGCTCGCGCTGTCCGCGGCGGTGCTCGCCTGGCCGGGTGACGCACCGGAGGTCGGCCTCATCGTCCCCGGTGCCGTCGCGGTCGTCGTCGGGGTGCTGCTCGTCGTGGCCCGCGCCGGGCTCACCGTGACCGAGACGGACGTCGTGCTGCACTTCCGTCCCCTGCCGCCACGGCGGCTCGCCCGGCGGGCCATCGCCGGCGTGCGCGTCGTCGAGGCGGACGCCGGCACCTACGGCGGGGTCGGTCTGCGGCTCGCACGACGGCGTCGCGCACTCATCCTGACCCCGGGCGCCGGGGTGGAGCTCACCGACGACCGCGGCCGCGTCACCTTCGTCCGCACGCGGTGTGCAACCGCCGCGATCTGCGTCATCACGGGCCGGGAGGCGTCGCGGACCGGTCGTCCCGGCGCCCGCCGGGAGGCCCTGCACGGGTGACCCGGGACGGTCGCGTCGCGCTTATACACGCCGGGGACGATCTCGGTCAAGCCAGGACTGGACAGCACGTGGATCGGCGACCTATGATGACTGTTCGCGCTCCCTGGCAATCCGTGTCGTCATATTGCGGTCGACCGACGTTCTCCATGAACCCGCCTGGTGCAGCCGGTCCCGAAGATGGCGGCGGGACCCGCTCACCGATCACCGCACACCGGTTCCCCGACCAGGGGCTCACCGTACTCGTGTCGTGATCGCGGGGTGCGCAGACCGATCGATCCACTCACCTACACACTGCTCGTCAGTGTCGGCCCGACGGGGCCTACCGGAGGTCAAACCCTTGGCTGCTGCGCCCAACGCATCCACCAACCCCAAGAACGGTCGCAACCACTCGCGACTCTCGTTCGCCAAGATCACGGACACCCTCACGGTGCCGGATCTGCTCGCACTCCAGACGGAGAGCTTCGACTGGCTCGTCGGCAACGACGTCTGGAAGGCCCGCCTCGCCGAGGGGCAGGAGCAGGGTCGTACCGACCTCGCGCTGCACTCCGGCCTCGAGGAGATCTTCGAGGAGATCTCCCCGATCGAGGACCTCGGCGAGACCATGCAGCTCTCGTTCACGTCCCCGGAGCTCGAGGACCCGAAGTACTCCATCGACGACTGCAAGGAACGCGGCAAGACCTACGCGGCCCCGCTGTACGTCAACGCCGAGTTCATGAACCACATGACCGGTGAGATCAAGACGCAGACGGTCTTCATGGGCGACTTCCCGCTCATGACCGAGCGCGGCACGTTCATCATCAACGGCACCGAGCGTGTCGTCGTCTCGCAGCTCGTCCGCTCGCCGGGCGTGTACTTCGAGCGTGCCCAGGAGAAGACGTCCGACAAGGACATCTACTCCGCCCGCATCATCCCGTCGCGCGGTGCCTGGCTCGAGTTCGAGATCGACAAGCGCGACCAGGTGGGCGTGCGCATCGACCGCAAGCGCAAGCAGTCCGTGACCGTCTTCCTCAAGGCCCTCGGCCTGACGAGCGAAGAGATCATGGAGGAGTTCCAGGGCTTCGCGTCCATGGAGTCGACCCTCGAGAAGGACGCCGTCCTCACGAAGGAAGAGGCGCTCAAGGACATCTACCGCAAGCTCCGTCCGGGCGAGCAGGTCGCTGCCGAGGCCGCGCGTGCGCTCCTCGACAACTTCTACTTCAACTCGAAGCGCTACGACCTCGCGAAGGTCGGCCGCTACAAGCTGAACCGGAAGCTCGGCATGGACGCCCCGCTGTCCGACTCGGTCCTGACCGTCGCCGACATCGTCGCGACGATCAAGTACCTCGTCTCGCTGCACGCGGAGAAGACGGCCATGAACGGCGTCCGCGACGGCGAGCCCGTGCAGCTCCGCCTCGACGTGGACGACATCGACCACTTCGGCAACCGTCGCATCCGCGCGGTCGGCGAGCTCATCCAGAACCAGGTCCGCACCGGTCTGTCCCGCATGGAGCGCGTCGTCCGCGAGCGCATGACCACGCAGGACATCGAGGCGATCACGCCGCAGACCCTGATCAACGTGCGCCCCGTCGTCGCCGCGATCAAGGAGTTCTTCGGCACGTCGCAGCTGTCGCAGTTCATGGACCAGAACAACCCGCTCGCGGGCCTGACGCACAAGCGGCGTCTCTCGGCCCTCGGCCCGGGTGGTCTGTCCCGTGAGCGTGCCGGCGTCGAGGTCCGTGACGTCCACCCGTCGCACTACGGCCGCATGTGCCCGATCGAGACCCCGGAAGGCCCGAACATCGGCCTGATCGGCTCGCTCGCGTCGTTCGGTCGGATCAACTCGTTCGGCTTCATCGAGACCCCGTACCGTCGCGTCGTCAACGGTGAGGTCACGAAGACGATCGACTACCTGACCGCCTCGGAAGAGGACGAGTTCGTCGTCGCGCAGGCCAACGCCCCGCTGACGGACACGTTCCACTTCCAGGACGACAAGGTGCTCGTCCGCAAGAAGGGCGGCGAGGTCGAGCTCGTCGGCAAGGACGAGGTCGACTACATGGACGTCTCGCCGCGCCAGATGGTGTCGGTCGCGACCTCGCTCATCCCGTTCCTCGAGCACGACGACGCGAACCGCGCCCTCATGGGTGCGAACATGCAGCGCCAGGCCGTGCCGCTCCTCCGCTCCGAGTCGCCGCTCGTCGGCACCGGCATGGAGGGCTACACCGCCATCGACGCCGGCGACGTCGTCATCGCCGACAAGGCCGGTGTCGTCTCCGAGGTCTCGGCCGACGCCGTGACCCTGCAGCTCGACGAGGGCGGCACGCAGACCTACTACCTGCGCAAGTTCGACCGCTCGAACCAGGGCACGAGCTACAACCACCGCGTGATCGTCAGCGCCGGTGAGCGTGTGGAGCAGGGCGAGGTCATCGCCGACGGCCCCGCGACGGAGAACGGCGAGCTCGCGCTCGGCAAGAACCTCCTCGTCGCGTTCATGCCGTGGGAGGGCTACAACTACGAGGACGCGATGATCCTGTCGCAGAACCTCGTGAAGGACGACACGCTCTCCTCGATCCACATCGAGGAGTACGAGGTCGACGCCCGCGACACCAAGCTCGGTAAGGAAGAGATCACCCGCGACCTCCCGAACGTCAGCCCGGACCTCCTGGCCGACCTCGACGAGCGCGGCATCATCCGGATCGGTGCCGAGGTCCGCCCCGGCGACATCCTGGTCGGCAAGGTCACGCCGAAGGGCGAGACCGAGCTCTCCGCCGAGGAGCGCCTGCTCCGGGCCATCTTCAACGAGAAGTCGCGCGAAGTCCGCGACACCTCGCTCAAGGTGCCCCACGGTGAAGAGGGCACGATCATCGGCGTCAAGGTGTTCGACGCGCAGGACGGCGACGACGAGCTCGGCTCGGGCGTCAACCAGCGCGTGGTCGTGTACATCGCCCAGAAGCGCAAGATCACCGCGGGTGACAAGCTCGCCGGTCGTCACGGCAACAAGGGCGTCATCTCGACGATCCTTCCCGTCGAGGACATGCCGTTCCTCGCGGACGGCACCCCGGTCGACATCGTCCTCAACCCGCTCGGCGTCCCCGGCCGCATGAACTTCGGCCAGGTGCTCGAGATCCACCTCGGGTGGCTCGCGAAGCAGGGCTGGCAGGTCGAGGGCATCCAGGAGTGGGCCGAGGCCCTGCCGGAAGCCGCGCACAGCGCAGCCCCCGGCACGAAGGTCGCCACCCCGGTGTTCGACGGTGCGTACGAGCGTGAGATCGAGGGCCTCCTCGACTCGACCCTCCCGAACCGCGACGGCGAGCGTCTGATCGGTTCCTCGGGCAAGGCGCAGCTCTTCGACGGCCGCTCCGGCGAGCCGTTCCCGGAGCCCGTGTCGGTCGGCTACATGTACATCCTGAAGCTGCACCACCTGGTCGACGACAAGATCCACGCCCGTTCGACCGGCCCGTACTCGATGATCACGCAGCAGCCGCTGGGTGGGAAGGCGCAGTTCGGTGGACAGCGCTTCGGCGAGATGGAGGTGTGGGCGCTCGAGGCATACGGTGCCGCGTACGCCCTCCAGGAGCTCCTGACGATCAAGTCCGACGACATCCTCGGCCGCGTGAAGGTCTACGAGGCGATCGTCAAGGGCGAGAACATCCAGGAGCCCGGCATCCCGGAGTCGTTCAAGGTCCTCATGAAGGAGATGCAGTCGCTCTGCCTGAACGTCGAGGTCCTCTCGGCGGACGGCCAGGCGGTCAGCCTCCGCGACACGGACGACGAGGTCTTCCGTGCCGCTGAAGAGCTCGGCATCAACATCTCCTCGCGGTTCGAGTCGTCCTCTGTCGACGACATCTGATCCCGCCCGTACTCGTAACGAATCCAGCTAGAGAGAAGAACATTGCTCGAAGCAACTTCCTTTGACGCACTGCGGATCGGCCTCGCCACGGCCGAGGACATCCGCCAGTGGTCGTACGGCGAGGTCAAGAAGCCGGAGACCATCAACTACCGCACCCTCAAGCCCGAGAAGGACGGTCTGTTCGGCGAGCAGATCTTCGGTCCGTCCCGCGACTGGGAGTGCGCCTGCGGCAAGTACAAGCGAGTCCGGTTCAAGGGCATCGTCTGCGAGCGCTGCGGCGTCGAGGTCACCAAGTCCTCGGTCCGCCGTGAGCGCATGGGCCACATCGAGCTCGCCGCGCCCGTCACGCACATCTGGTACTTCAAGGGCGTCCCGTCGCGCCTGGGCTACCTGCTCGACATGGCGCCGAAGGACCTCGAGAAGGTCATCTACTTCGCCGCGTACATGATCATCAGCATCGACGAAGAGGGCCGGCACGCTGACATGCCGGGTCTCGAGAACGAGATGCGCCTCGAGATCAAGAACCTCGAGGGCCAGCGCGACTCGATCATCGCCGACCGCCTCAAGAAGCTCGAGGACGACCTCGCCGCCCTTGAGGAAGAGGGTGCCAAGGCCGACGTCAAGCGCCGCACCAAGGACACCGCCGAGAAGGAGATGTCCCAGGTCCGCAAGTCGTTCGACGAGGACATCACCCGCCTCGAGCGCGTGTGGGACGACTTCCGCAACCTCAAGGTGGGCGACCTCAAGCCCGAGGACGCCGTCTTCCACGAGCTCCAGGACCGGTTCGGGATCTACTTCGACGCCTTCATGGGCGCCGAGGCGATCAAGCTCCGGCTCGAGGCGTTCGACCTGGCCGCCGAGGCCGAGGCGCTGCGTCTGCAGATCGCCGAGGGCAAGGGCCAGAAGAAGATCCGCGCGATCAAGCGCCTGCGCGTCGTCAGCTCCTTCCTCGCCACCGGCAACTCGCCGGCAGCGATGGTGCTCGACGTCGTGCCGGTCATCCCGCCGGAGCTGCGCCCGATGGTGCAGCTCGACGGTGGCCGCTTCGCCACGTCGGACCTCAACGACCTCTACCGTCGTGTGATCAACCGCAACAACCGTCTCCGCCGCCTGCTCGACCTCGGTGCCCCCGAGATCATCGTGAACAACGAGAAGCGCATGCTGCAGGAGGCCGTGGACGCCCTCTTCGACAACGGTCGTCGTGGTCGTCCGGTCACGGGTACCGGCAACCGCGCCCTGAAGTCCCTGAGCGACATGCTCAAGGGCAAGCAGGGTCGTTTCCGCCAGAACCTGCTCGGCAAGCGCGTCGACTACTCGGGCCGTTCGGTCATCATCGTCGGCCCGCAGCTCAAGCTCCACCAGTGCGGTCTGCCCAAGCAGATGGCGCTCGAGCTGTTCAAGCCGTTCGTGATCAAGCGCCTGATCGACCTGTCGCACGCGCAGAACATCAAGTCGGCCAAGCGCATGGTCGAGCGTTCGCGTCCGCAGGTGTGGGACGTGCTCGAGGAGATCATCCGCGAGCGCCCCGTGCTGCTGAACCGTGCGCCGACGCTGCACCGCCTGGGCATCCAGGCGTTCGAGCCGCAGCTCGTCGAGGGCAAGGCCATCCAGCTCCACCCGCTCGTGTGTGCCGCGTTCAACGCGGACTTCGACGGTGACCAGATGGCCGTGCACCTGCCGCTGTCGGTCGAGGCCCAGGCCGAGGCCCGCATCCTGATGCTCGCCTCGAACAACATCCTGAAGCCGTCCGACGGCCGTCCGGTGACCCTGCCCGCGCAGGACATGATCATCGGTCTGCACCACCTGACGACCGTCCGCGAGGGCGCCGTCGGTGAGGGCCGTTCGTTCTCCTCGGTCGCCGAGGCGATCATGGCGAAGGACCAGAACACGCTGCACCTCAACGCGACCGTGAAGATCCGCATGTCGGGTGTCCACTTCGCCGAGGGTGAGGCGCCGGAGGGCTACGAGGTCGGTCAGCCGATCCTCCTCGAGACCACCCTGGGCCGCGCGCTCTTCAACGAGACCCTGCCGGCGGACTACCCGTTCGTCCAGCGGGTCACCGACAAGGGCACCCTCTCCGCGATCGTCAACGACCTCGCCGAGCGCTACTCCAAGACCGAGACGGCCGCCGCGCTGGACCGGATCAAGGACGCGGGCTTCTACTGGGGCACCCGCTCCGGTGTGACCGTGGCGCTCTCCGACGTCGTGACGCCTCCTCGCAAGAAGGAGATCATCGCGGGCTACGAGATCCAGGCCGCCAAGGTGCAGGGCGAGTTCGACAAGGGTCTGATCACCGACGCGGAACGTCGCGCCGACCTGATCAAGATCTGGACCGAGGCCACGAACGAGATCGCGCAGGAGATGCGCGACAACTTCCCCGTGGACAACACCATCAACCGCATGGTGTCCTCCGGTGCTCGTGGTAACTGGCTGCAGGTGCGCAACATCGCCGGTATGCGTGGTCTGGTGAACAACCCGAAGGGCGAGATCATCGCCCGCCCGATCATCAACTCGTACCGCGAGGGCCTGACCGTGGCGGAGTACTTCATCGCCACGCACGGTGCCCGCAAGGGCCTGGCGGACACGGCACTCCGTACCGCCGACTCGGGCTACCTGACCCGTCGTCTCGTGGACGTGTCGCAGGACGTCATCATCCGTGAGGACGACTGCGGGACGACCCGTGGCCTCGAGCTGCCGATCGCGACGATGGGTGCCGACGGCAAGCTCGTCCGCGACCCGCGTGTCGAGAACACCGTGTACTCGCGCACCCTCGCGACCGAGGCCGTCGACGCCTCGGGCACCGTGGTGGCCGAGGCCGGCGAGGACGTCGGTGACGTCCTCCTCGACAAGCTGCTCGCTGCCGGGGTCGAGAGCATCAAGGTGCGCTCGGTCCTGACCTGCGAGTCGGCCGTCGGTGTCTGCGCGAAGTGCTACGGCCGTTCGCTCGCCACGGGCAACCTGGTCGACATCGGTGAGGCGGTCGGCATCATCGCCGCCCAGTCCATCGGTGAGCCCGGTACCCAGCTGACGATGCGTACCTTCCACACGGGTGGTTCGGCCTCGGCCGACGACATCACGCAGGGTCTGCCCCGCGTGACGGAGCTCTTCGAGGCCCGCACCCCGAAGGGGGCGTCCCCGATCGCCGAGGCCCCCGGCCGCGCCACGATCGAGGACACGGACAAGGGTCGTCGGATCATCCTCACGCCGGACAACGGCGACGAGCCGTTCATCTACCCGGTGCTGAAGCGTGCGACCCTCCTCATCGAGGACGGGCAGCACGTCGAGCTCGGCGAGCAGTTCATCGCCGGCACCGTCGACCCGAAGGAAGTCCTCCGGGTCAAGGGTGTCCGTGAGGTCCAGAAGCACCTGGTCAACGGTGTGCAGGACGTCTACGGCTCGCAGGGTGTGCCGATCCACGACAAGCACATCGAGGTCATCGTCCGTCAGATGCTCCGCAAGGTCACCGTCGTCGACCACGCCGACACCGACCTGCTCCCGGGTGAGCTCGTCGACCGGTCGCGCTACAACGCGATCAACCGGGCCGCGCTGCAGGAGGGTCGCAAGACCGCCTCGGCTCGCCAGGAGGTCATGGGCATCACGAAGGCGTCCCTCGCGACCGAGTCGTGGCTGTCCGCTGCGTCCTTCCAGGAGACCACCCGCGTGCTCACGCAGGCGGCCATGGAGGGCAAGCAGGACCAGCTCGTCGGCCTCAAGGAGAACGTCATCATCGGCAAGCTCATCCCCGCGGGGACGGGTCTCAGCCGGTACCGGGACGTGGACGTGAACGCGACCGAGGAAGCGAAGGCGGAGCGGTACCCGAACCGCATCTTCGCGGACGACTCGTCGTTCTCGGACGCCGACCTGAGCTTCGTCGACTTCGACAGCTTCTCGTCGGACGACTTCACGCCGGGCACGTACAACTGAACCGAGTGAGTCCACCGGCAGGGGCCCCCCCACCCCCCCGGCGGGGGGGCCCTTCCTGCATCCCCGGGTGGCGCGGCCGGGAGGCGCGGGACGGGGCCGCCACGGGCCTCCCGTCGGCGACCCCGGGAGCGTCAGGCGGAGCGGCCAGCGCCGCTGTCGCGGCCGCCGGACCCTGGTCCGGGCTCGTCGGCGAGCGAGTACAGGCTGAGGACGTTGCCGTCCGGGTCGCGGACGTCGAACCAGTCGACCGCACCGTCGACGCACTCGACCGGCCCGACGTCGATGCCGAGGGCGGCGATCCGCGTGTGCTGGGCGACGACGTCGTCGACCCCGAAGCGGACGGTGGCCGGGTTCTCGTCGGCGTCCGGGTCCTCGAGGAGCTGGATCCAGATGCCGCCGACCTCGTACTCGGCGACGCCGTCGGCCGGTTCCAGGTCGGGCTCGGCCCGCTCGAACACCGCGCCGTACCAGAGGCAGGACGCCTCGAGGTCGGTGACGGGCAACCCCACGGTCACGCTCGTGATGTCCATGCCCCATCTTGTCCCGCGCGACCGGTGCACGTCGAGGGGTACGGCATGCTGGATGCATGGCGACGCTGCGCGAACGGGTCACGGCCCCTGCCCACCTCGACACCCCGACGGCGATCGGCGGCCTGACGTTCCGGCCCGGGTCGGTGGCGGACGTCCCCGCGGTCCACGAGCTCGCGGTCGCGGTCGCCGCGGTCGACGACCCGCACGAGCGTCCCTCCACCGACGACCTCGCGAACACGTTCTCCACCGAGGGGCTCGACCCGGCTCGGGACAGCGTCGTGGGCGTCGATGCTGAAGGGCATGTGCACGCGTACGGGATCGTCGTCGGCATCCCCTCACGGGTCACGGCCGCCCGGGTCGTCCTCGTCGGGGCGGTGCGGCCCGAGCTCCGCGGGCAGGGCATCGGCCGCCGGGTCATGGCGTGGCAGGTGTCCCGCGCCCGCCAGCAGCTCGCGGCGCTCGAGGTCGACCTGCCCGGCGCGATCGACCTCAGCGCCGCCGAGGGGTCGCCGACGCTCCGGCTGGCGGCCCGGTTCGGGCTCCTGCCCGTGCGGCACTGGACGGACATGGAGGCCCCGCTCGTGGGGACTGAACCACCCGTCGTGCCGGCGCTGCCCGACGGACTGGTCCTCCGCGCGGCGACCGATGACGACATCGAACCGATGCGCATCGCCAAGAACGACGCCTTCCGCGACCACTGGGGGTCCCAGCCCATGGTGGCGACCGACTGGAACGGCTTCCTCACGACCGGCAAGACCCGCCTCGACCTGTCGCGGGTGGTCGTGGACACCGACGGCAGCGTCCTGGCGTTCACGGTCGTCGAGTCCGACCCGGAGGCCTTCGTCGCCCGTGGGCGGTCCTTCGCGGAGCTGCACTGGGTCGGCGTGGTGCGCCGTGCACGCGGTCGCGGGCTGGCTCCGATCGTCGTCGGAGCGACCCTCGACGCGGTCCGTGCAGCGGGGCTCGACGCGGCCGTCCTGCTCGTCGACGCCGAGAACCCCAGCGGTGCCGTGGCGCTCTACGAACGGCTCGGGTTCGTCGGCGGTCACGTCAGCGTCACGGTCTCCGCGGCGGTCTGACCCGGGCGAGCACCGGCGGGCACCCCTGTTCTGGGTGCACCCGCAGCCCCGCCGTCCCCTCGTTCTGGGACTGCTCGCGGCGGCACGGCCGGCCGTACCGTGGACGAGCACCGCACCCCTGGCGGACGCAGAACCGACCGGCTGCACCACTGCGACGGCGGACACACTCGACGCCGCTTCGCCGCGCGTGAAACCAAGGAGGAACGGGGCCATGGCCACCCTGTCCGAGATCCTCATCCTCAACGGCGCGCTCCCCATCGAGTACCTGGACGCCATGACCGGCGACGAGGACGTCGACGAGCACGCCATCCGCACCCTGGTCGACCAGGGCGTGGTCAGCGAGGCGCAGTACATCACCGCCCGGGCCGCGACGAACAACTCCCGGACGGTTCCGCTCACCGACTACCCGGTCGACGGCACCGCCGTGTCGATCCTCCCGGCCCCGCTCTGCCGTCGGCACGCGGTGCTCGGCGTCGGGTTCGAGGGTGAGACGCTCGTCCTCGCGATGGTCAACCCCGCGAACGTGCTCGCGATCGACGACGCCCGTGCCGCCTCCGGTCGACCGATCAAGCCGCTGCAGGTCGACGAGCGCGAGCTCCTCGCCGCGCTCGACCGCTACCTCCGCGCCGACGACGAGCTCAACGACCTGACGTCCTCCCTCGAGGAGGAGGCGACGCGCTCCGCGGAGCAGCAGGCGGACATCGGCGACGGTGCCCTCGACGACGTGCCGATCGTGCGCTTCGTGAACCTGCTCGTCTCCCAGGCGATCCAGGACCACGCGTCCGACATCCACATCGAACCGGGCGAGCACGAGGTCCGGGTGCGCTACCGCATCGACGGCGTGCTGCACGAGATGGCGCCGGCGCCGAAGAACATCCAGAACGGCGTGATCAGCCGTCTGAAGATCATGAGCGACATCGACATCGCCGAGCGTCGCAAGCCCCAGGACGGCCGCATGTCGGTGCGCCACGGCGGCCGCCAGATCGACCTCCGTGTGGCGACGCTGCCCACCGTGTGGGGCGAGAAGGTCGTCATGCGGATCCTCGACAACACGAACACGTCGCTGACCCTGAAAGACCTCAACCTGCTCGACCAGAACGCCCGGGCCTACCAGAAGTCGTACTCGAAGCCCTACGGCATGATCCTGGTCACCGGTCCGACGGGCTCCGGCAAGTCGACGACGCTGTACACGACCCTGAACGCGGTCGCGAAGCCCGAGATCAACGTCATCACCGTCGAGGACCCGGTCGAGTACCGGATGGCCGGCATCAACCAGGTGCAGGTCAACCCGAAGGCCGGGCTCACCTTCGCCTCCGCGCTCCGCAGCATCCTGCGGTCCGACCCCGACGTCGTGCTCCTCGGTGAGATCCGTGACCACGAGACCGCGCAGATCGCGATCGAGGCCTCGCTCACCGGTCACCTCGTGCTCTCCACCCTGCACACCAACGACGCCCCGTCCGCGGTCACCCGTCTCACCGAGATGGACATCGAGCCGTTCCTGGTCGGGTCCGCGCTCGACTGCGTCGTGGCCCAGCGCCTCGCGCGGAAGCTCTGCGACCGGTGCAAGGCGCCCGCCGTGTACGAGCCCGAGCAGCTGCACGCCCTGGGCTTCCTGCCCTCCGCCGATGCCCCTGTGCCGGAGTTCTCCGCCCCGGTCGGCTGCGCGGTGTGCTCGAACACCGGCTACCGCGGCCGCATCGCCCTGCACGAGGTGATGACCGTGTCCGAGGAGATCGAGCGGCTCGCCGTCGCCCGTGCCTCGAGCGCCGAGATCAGCCGTGTCGCCCAGGAGCAGGGCATGCTCACCCTCCGGCAGGACGGGTGGGAGAAGGTCAAGCTCGGCCTGACGAGCGTCGACGAGATCCTGCGCGTGGTCGCGTAGCCGGACCGGGAGCCCACGACATGACCGACTCCGTCTACGACCTCACCCCCGCCGGCGACGAGCCCGTCGCCGGGTGGCACCCCGGTGCGCCCGGCAACGAGGTGGGCGGCCGCCGCGCAGCGCGCCTCGCGGCGACCGGCCAGCAGCCCCTCGTCCCGCCGACCGCACCGCCCGCGGCTGCGCCCGCACCCGCCGCCGAGCACGTCTACGACCTCAGCGACGACTTCGCCGCGTTCGGCGCTCCGGCGGCCGACCCCTACGCCGCCTTGCCGACGGCGCCCGCCGAGCCGTCCGTCGGTGTCAGTGGCTGGCCCGCGCCGAGTGGCGCTCCGGTCGCCGTGCCGGTGGCCCAGCCGTACGCGGCGCCGGCGACCCCGCCGGCGGCCGTCCCACCGACGATGGCGTCCTACGGCTACGCCGAGCAGGCGACCCAGTACCTGCCGGTCGCACCTGTGGACGCCACTCCGGGCCTCCCGGCCGTCGACACGTACGCCGCTCCGACCTACGGAGCTCCCGAAGTGTACGCGGCGCCACCGCAGGCCGCACCCGTGAACTCCGCCGAGATCCACTTCACCCGCCACGCCCGCGAGGACGCCGACGCCGACCTCATCACCGCGCTGTCGCAGGTGGTCTACCAGGGTGCGTCCGACCTCCACGTCACCGCCGACGCCCCGCCCACCGTGCGCGTCGACGGCTCGCTCCGTCCGGCCGTGCCGGGAGGCCCGTGGGCACGCAACAAGATCATCGCGGCGCTCAGGACGCTGATGAGCGCCGAACAGGCTGCGCAGTTCGATGCCGAGCAGGAGCTCGACTTCGCGTACTCGCTGTCGCCGGAGTACCGCTTCCGCGTGAACTACTACCAGCAGCGCGGCAACTGGGGCGCGGCGTTCCGCATCATCCCCACGAAGATCAAGACCCTCAAGCAGCTCGGCATCCCGGAGCACGTCGGCGAGTTCGCGAAGCTCCCGCGTGGGCTCGTGCTGGTCACCGGGCCGACCGGTTCCGGCAAGTCGACGACGCTCGCCGCGCTCATCGACCTCGTGAACGAGACCCGTGCCGACCACATCGTGACGGTCGAGGACCCGATCGAGTTCATGCACGAGCACAAGAAGGCGATCATCAACCAGCGCGAGGTCGGCGCGGACACGCACTCGTTCGCCCGCGCCCTCAAGCACGTGCTCCGTCAGGACCCGGACGTCATCCTCATCGGTGAGCTCCGCGACCTCGAGACCATCTCGGTGGCGCTGACCGCCGCGGAGACCGGTCACCTCGTCTTCGCGACGCTGCACACGCAGAGCGCGCCCGGCACCATCGACCGTGTCATCGACGTGTTCCCGCCGCACCAGCAGGGGCAGATCCGCACGCAGCTCGCCGCGACCCTCGAGGGCGTCGTCTGCCAGACGCTCGTCCCGAAGGCGAACGGCGCCGGCCGTGTGGTCTCGACCGAGATCATGAAGACCACCCCTGCGATCGGCAACCTCATCCGCGAGGGCAAGACCTACCAGATCACCTCGGCCATGCAGGCCGGGCGTGACTCGGGCATGCACACCATGGACCAGGACCTCGCCGAACTGGTCAACGTCGGGACGATCACCCGCAAGGCCGCGCTCGAGAAGGTGCACGACGAGGAGGGCTTCGACCGGCTGGTGCAGCGGGTCGAGTCGCCGTCCGACGCGTCCGCCGACGCCATCGCCGCCAGCGGGATCGACTTCGGCGACAAGTTCTCCGGAGGCTACTGATGTCCCTCGCCTACGACTACCGCGGCCGCGACGGCGCCGGCAAGCTCGTCAAGGGGCGCCTCGACGCCGCGTCCGAGGGTGCCGTCGTGCAGCGGCTGCGAGGCATGGGCGTCTCGCCGATCGCGATCACGCAGGCGAAGGCCGGCACCGGGCTGCAGACCGAGATCAAGATCCCCGGGTTCGAGAAGGGCGTCGGGCTCAAGGACCTGGCGATCATGGCCCGGCAGGCATCGACGATGCTCTCGTCCGGCCTGTCGCTGCTCCGGGCGCTGTCGATCCTGGCGGACCAGACCGAGAACAAGAAGCTCAAGGACAACCTCGGACAGGTCCGCAACGAGGTCGAACGCGGGGTCTCGTTCTCGGATGCCATCGCGAAGTTCCCGGTCGACTTCCCGCCGATCATGATCAACATGATCCGCGCCGGGGAGACCGGCGGGTTCCTCGACCAGGCGATGGACTCGATCGCGACGAACTTCGAGAAGGAGCACAAGCTCCGGTCCACGATCAAGTCGGCGATGACCTACCCGGTCGTCGTGTTGTGCATGTCCCTCGCAGCAGTCGTCATCATGCTCCTCTTCATCGTCCCGATCTTCCAGAACATGTTCACGTCGCTGGGCGGCGAGCTCCCGTTGCCCACGATGATGCTCGTCTACGCATCGCACGCCATGAAGTTCGTGGTCCCGGTGCTCATCCCCGTGATCATCGTCGCCGTGCTCTGGTGGCGCGCGAACAAGAACACCGATCGGGTCCGCGCATTCGTCGACCCCTGGAAACTCCGGCTCCCGGTGTTCGGGCAATTGAACCAGAAGATCGTCATCGCGCGTTTCGCGCGGAACTTCTCCAACATGATCGGCGCTGGCGTACCCATTCTCCAGGCATTGGGGATCGTCGGTCAGGTGGCGAACAACTTCGTCGTCCAACGCGCGCTCGAGCGCGTTGCCGAAGCGGTCCGCAAAGGGGAATCGATCGCCGTGCCGCTCGAGAAAGAGCGTGCATTCCCGGCGATGGTCTCGCAAATGGTCGCAGTCGGCGAGGACGCCGGTTCGCTCGAGACGATGCTCGAGAAGATCGCGGTCTTCTACGATTCCGAAGTCGAATCGACGACCGAAGCGCTCACGTCACTCATCGAGCCGTTGTTGATCGCATTCCTCGGTGTCGTCGTCGGCGGCATGATCGTCGCGCTCTACCTCCCCATCTTCAAGATCACGTCGCTGATCCACTGACCGCGATCCCGCGGGCGCAGCGCGTATGCCCTGCGCTGGCACTTCTTCGTGACGTGTCCGGGGGGCATGATCCGAGCGGCCCCCCCGGTTCTGGGGGTATTTCGTTGCCCCATCACCCCCCGTTCTCGGGATTCCGCCCGGAATGCCGTGTCAATACGCTCGTAGTGGCGGCAGAGCACGGCCCCGTTCCCCTTCACCAAAGATTTCCGAAAGAGTGGAAAACACCATGTACGCAGCGCTCATGGGCAAGCTCAATGCTCGCCGCAAGGGTCTTCTCGCAGACAACGACAAGGGCTTCACGCTCATCGAACTCCTCGTCGTCGTGATCATCATCGGCATCCTCGCCGCGATCGCCATCCCCGTGTACCTCGGCGTGCAGAACAACGCCAAGGACTCGGGTGTCCAGAACGACGTCTCGAACTTCAAGACGGCCGTTGTGTCCGTCCAGACGCAGAACAGCGGCACGCTCCCGAATGCCCAGGACTTCGCAGCCGCCACTGGCATCGATAACACCGCGTCCTTCGGCGCCACCGGCGCCACCACCGCCGGGCAGAAGTGGAGCGACGCCGGCGCTACTTGGAGCGACGCCGAGAAGACCATCAACTACAAGCGACTGTCGGACACGACCTTCTGTGTCCAGGGCACGAGCACCACGGGCAAGACGTTCTTCGCGACGCAGACCGCAGGCGTGAAGTCCGGGACCTGCCCGACCACGACCCCGTGACGTGAGTGGAGGGGGTCCCGCGGCTTCGTGCTCGGGGCCCCTTCCGCTGATTCACCGACCCGCGGTCCGTGGAAGGAGTTGAACCGTGCAGACGCAAGGCGCTGGGCTCTTCGCCACGCTCCGGGAGGATGACCGTGGCATGACCCTCGTCGAGGTGATCACGGCGATGATCGTCTTCGCGATCATCGTGAGCGGCGCCCTCATCGGGATCGCCACGACCATGCGGATCAGCTCGGACAACTCGGCGCGGAGCGCCGCGACCAACCTCGCGTCTGCTGCCATCGACTCCGCGCGGGTCGAATCCCAGCAGAACATCGTGACGATGGCCGGCGAAGTCGACACTCCGGCGGTCAACGGGCGGACCTACACGGTCGTCCGGACGTTGGACTGGCAGTACACGAACGGCACGTCGAACCGCTGCAACGCAGCTGCGTCCGGGACCGCGGCACAGCTGCTCTTCCTGCAGGTGCACATCAAGGTGACCTGGACGGGGATGGGGTCAGCGGCCCCGGTCGTCCAGGACACGGCGCTCGCACCGACGAGCAAGATCAACGACCCCAGCCTCGGCACCGTGCTCGTGTCGGTTCAATCGGTGACCGGTTCGGGCGGCACGTCGGGCGTGGTCGCGACGGTGACACCCTCGACCGACGTGCCGAACAACACCGCGCAGACCTTGACGACCCAGCCGACGGTCACGAACGCCGACGGGTGCACCGTGGCCATCAAGGTGAAGCCGGGGACCTACTCGGTGACGCTCTCGCCCTCGAACGGGCAGCAGTACCGCGACCAGGACCAGCAGGCGAACCCGCAGAAGACCGTGGTGGTCAAGGAAGGCCAGTCCAGCGGTGCTTCCTTCACGTACGACCCCGCGGTGGCGGTCCGGATGAACTACGCGAGCAACGGCTCCGGGTCCGTGCTGCTCCCCTCCAACCTCATCACGTCGTTCGTGAGCACCTACGGAACGTCGACGACGTCGGGCACCGCCTCGCCCCAGTACCTCAGCCCGATCACCGGCGGGTACACCGTGTACGCCGGCCCGTACGACTCGAACACGCAACTCGCCGACGGCTCGACGAACGCGAACAGCTGCCTGTCGACCGACCCGACGGCATGGCCGAAGGCATCGGACGGACGCGTGGGCAAGGCCGCGACGGGAGGCATCGGCGTCAGCGCGACGACCGCCGACGTGTCGATGGGGCTCGCGACGATCACGATCCCGAAGGCGAACACGGTGATCACCGCCCGACTCGCGCCGCCCTCGGGGGACGACCCCGGCTGCAAGGTCGCGCAGACACTCACCTTCAGTCGGAGCGTGACCGCCGGGTCCGGCAACACCGACGTCCAGGTCGCGCTGCCGTTCGGGTCCTGGACCATCACCAGCCAGCGGACCGCGACCAGTGGCGGCGCGACGGCGGTCACCGTCAAGGACACCGGACGGGTCATCCTCGGTGCGCTCGGGTACGTCGTGCTCGATCCCCGGGTGGGGCCGTGATCAGCGTCCTCCGGCGCGCCGCCCACCGACTCCGAAGCGAGGACCGCGGGATCACGATGTCCGAGCTCCTCGTCGCGATGAGCCTCTTCACCGTGCTCTTGGTGATCGTCGGGGGCACGTTCGTCTCGATCACCCGCGCGACGACGTTCGCCGCTGCGCGCGACCAGAACACGCGGTCGGCGCAGAACGGCATGAACGAGCTGAGCCGGAAGTTGCGGGGTGCCGCTGACAACCCCGTCGCGAATGCGGCTGATTCGCCGGCCTTCACCGCTGCTTCCCCCGACGCCCTCACCGTCTCGACGCTCGTCGCGACGGGCCGTGACGCGGTCCCGCAACTCGCGTCGTTCTCGGTGACGGGGGGCACGCTCGTCGAGTCGACGACGGCCGGTCGCGCGGTCGGGACCTACTTCGTGTTCGACGGTGCTCGCTCCTCGGTCCGCCTCGTCGACGGCGTCGATGCGACTCCGTCGAACTCATCGCCCCTCTTCACCTACTTCGACGCGTCCGGCGCCGAGCTCGTCCCGCCGACGGCTGCCGGCCTGACCGGTGACCAGCGGAGCCGGATCAGTTCGGTGACGGTCACCTTGGCAGTCGCGAACAGTCGCAGCAGCTTGCAGAACGGCATCGTCCTCCAGAGCAGTGTGGGCCTGCCGAACCTGCTCGACACCACGCAAGGGAACACACCATGATCTGGCTGCGCCGTCGTCTGCACCTCGACCGCCTCGGCGACGATCGTGGCATGGCCCTCGCCATCGCGGTGGTGTTCGGCACGGTCATCGTGTTCATGGTGTCGAGCGCCGTGGCAGTGGCGACGTCGGGCATCCGCAAGTCGGTCAGCGATGCCGACTGGAACAGCGCGCTGAGCGCCGCCTACGCCGGCGTGCAGGACTACGAAGCGCGGCTGTCCAACGACACCGGGTACACGCAGTACGGGAACCCGGCGGCACCGTTCAGCGCGTCGAGCGCAGCGTTGCTGACGCTGCCGACCGGCGGCGCTGCGAACAAGGCCTTCGGTACCGGCGCCGGCGGGGACTGGGCGACGGTGCAGGGCGGCGACGGACGCGCGTCGTACCGGTACGAGGTCGACTCCTCCAAGTACTACAGCAGCGGCATCGTCCGCATACGCGCGACCGGGAAGGTGGGCAAGGCCGTCCGGTCCGTGGTCGCGAGCGTCCGGCAGCAGGGCTTCGTCGACTTCCTCTACTTCACGGACTACGAGATCCAGGACCCGGTCATGACCGGCGCCAACCCGACGGACTGCGTGAAGTACGCGTGGCAGAACCGACCAGTCGCTGCCTACGGCTCGAACCAGTGCGGCGAGATCGCGTTCGGCGGCAACGACACGATCGACGGTCCTGCGCATTCGAACGACACGATGCGGATCTGCGACGCGACCTTCACCGGGCAGGTCACGACCTCGAACCCCCGAACCACCGGTCTCCGGTACAACCGGTTGAACTCGTACGGCGGCAGCTGCAGCGGGCAGCAGTTCCCGCCCGGTGTCACGCAGCCGGGCTTCACCTCGACCATCGACATGCCAGCGACCAACGCCGCTCAGAAGTCGGCGACGCGGTCGGACCAGGGCGCCGGGCGGCAGGCGGGCTGCCTGTACACGGGCCCGACGAACATCGTCTTCAACGCGAACGGGACGATGACCGTGAAGTCGCCCTACACCTCGTTCACCGAGACGGCCGGCGACGGGTCCACCTCGGGGAGCAACACGAACGGGTGCGGGATGCCCGGTACGGCGACCGGACGGCTCGGCTCGAGTGCAGGTGCCACGGTGCCGGTCCCGGACAACAACCTGATCTACGTCCAGAACGTCCCCTCGGCCACGTCGGACAAGAACGGCATCCCGGAGTCGACCCTGCGCACGGCGTGCAACACCGGCAACGGCGTGGGGTACCCGGCGCAGAACGAGAACGTGCTGAGCACCAGCCCGTGCAGCTACGGGACGCGGTCGGGTGATGCCTTCGTGAAGGGCACCCTGCAGGGCAAGGTGACGGTGGCAGCCGAGAACTACATCTACGTCACCGGCGACCTCACCTACCAGGACAGCAGCTCCGATGTCCTGGGTCTGACGGCGACGAACGCCATCCAGGTCTGGAACCCGATCACCAGCACCAGTTGCGGGTGGCAGGGGAGCTCGCGCTGCTACTCGTCGCTGCTCCAGAACGACGGACGCGAGATCGATGCCGCGATGATCTCGGCGGCGCACACGGTCCAGGTGCAGAACAGCAACTACGGTGGTTCACGCGGCACGCTGAAGATCGTCGGCGCCATCGCGCAGAAGTTCCGCGGGGTGGTGAACACCGGCGGGAACGGGTACGTCAAGAACTACGTGTACGACGCGCGCCTCAAGCACACCGCACCACCGAAGTTCCTCAACCCGGTGACGACGACCTACGGGATCACCTCCGTCGGCGAGGTCAGTGCTGCGTACAGCCTCAGCGGCGATTGCTCGCGCGTGGGTGGGGTGTGCGTGTGAACGCCGCCGTCCCGCTGCTGGCGGCCCTGGTCGGCGTGTTCGGTCTTGCGATCGGCTCCTTCCTGAACGTCGTCGTCCACCGGGTGCCGGCCGGGCTCTCGGTCGTCCGCCCCCCGAGCGCGTGCCCGGGCTGTGGACACGAGATCCGTCGGCGGGACAACGTGCCCGTCCTGTCGTGGTTGGCCCTGCGGGGTCGGTGCCGCGACTGCGGGATGCCGATCTCCGCGCGGTACCCGCTCGTCGAGACCGCCACCGCTCTGCTGTTCGTGCTCGTGACGGTGCTCCTGGTCACGACTCCGTGGTCGCCCGTCGCCGGCGTCGGAGCGTCGCCGGTCGGTGCGGTCGTCGTGCTCGTGGCCTACCTGTACCTGATGGCGGTCAGTGTGTCCCTCGCGCTCATCGACCTCGACACGCACCGTCTGCCGAACCGCGTCGTTCTGCCGACCTACGTCGTGCTCGCAGTGCTGTTCACCGTCGCGTCCGCCCTGTCCGGGGACTGGGGAGCACTGGTACGTGGCATCGTCGGCGGAGTCCTGCTCCTCGGGCTGTACCTCACGCTCGCCCTCGTGGTGCCCGGCGGCATGGGGTTCGGCGACGTCAAACTCGCGGGGGTCCTCGGCTTCGCGATGGCGTACCTCGGATGGGGACCCCTCGCAGTGGGTTCTTTCGGCGCGTTCCTGCTCGGCGGTATCTTCGCCATCGTCCTGGTGCTCACGCGTCGTACCGGGCGCCGAGGCGGTATCCCCTTCGGCCCGTGGATGCTCGGCGGCGCCTGGCTCGGCATCGCGATCGGGACGCCCCTCTGGGGCGCCTACCTCAGCCTCCTCGGCACCCCCTGACCTCCACCGCCGACCGGCGCACACAGAAGCCCGCAGCGATCAGTTCGCGGCGGCCACGGAAGGAACCTCCAATGGCGAAGAGCATCGTCGGCGTCGACATCGGGGCCACGACGATCCGTGGGGTCGAAGTCCAGGACCCCGATCGGCCGAAGCCGGTCATCACCCGGTTCGCCGAAGTGCCCGTCCCGGAGGGATCGACGCGGCAGGGCGAGGTCGTCGAGCCGAACACGGTCGCGGGTGCGCTGAAGGAGCTGTGGTCCATCGGGAAGTTCCGGTCGCGGGACGTCGTCCTCGGGATGGGCAACCAGCGGGTGCTCTCCCGCGACCTCACCGTCCCGAAGGCACCCATCGCGCAGATCCGTGAGTCGTTGCCGTTCCAGGTCCAGGAGATGCTCCCCGTGCCCGTCGGCGACGCGATCCTCGACTTCTACCCGACGTCGGAGGAGACGGGGGAGAGCGGTCCGATGGTCAGCGGACTCCTCGTGGCAGCGGTGAAGGACGCGGTCCTCGCCAACGTGCGAGCCGTCCAGATGGCCGGGCTGAACCCGGTCGGCGTCGACCTCATCCCGTTCGCCCTCGCCCGCATCCTGTCTTCGGAGCGCACCCACGGCACCATCGCCATCGTCGAGTGCGGCGGGAACACCACGACGGTCGTCGTGGTCACGAACGGGGTGCCGAAGTTCGTCCGGATCGTGCCGACCGGCGGAAGTGATCTGACGCGGATGCTCGCTGGTCGGTTGGACGTGTCGGAGCTGGCCGCGGAGTCCGTGAAGCGGCACCTGGGCATGCTCCCGCTGCGTGCGAAGACACGCGACGACGCCCTCGCCGTCGCGGCTGTCCGCGAGAGCGTCAGTGAACTCCTCGCGAGTCTCCGCAACACCGTGAACTACTTCGTGAACACACATCCGTCCGAACCGGTCGCCGAGATCGTCCTGCTCGGCGGGGCAGCCGCGCTCCCGGGCTTCACGGAGGCGCTCGCCGAAGCCACGCGCCTCCCGGTGCGGATGGGCGATCCCTTCGCGGGGGCTGCGGTGGCGAAGTCCATCCGAGCTGAGGACCTCGAGATCCACAGCTCCTCGATCGCAGTCGCCTGGGGGCTGGCTGCAGGAGGCCGAGCAGCATGAGCGAAGCGAAGATCCGGCAGCCGCGCCTCCTGGGCGGCCGTACCCGCGCCGTCGGCGGGGGCGGACCCCAGGCCGCGGAGGACGCGGGCAAGCGGTCGAAGCGGCTGTCGTCCCGCGGGCATGCCCCGCTCCTCGCGATCGGTGCTCGGCCCAGGGCCGACCTGCTGCCGGCGGAGGTGCTGGTCGACCGGCGCGAGCGTCGGGTCGTCCGGCGGCTGTGGGCCGGGGTCGGCGTGGTCGCGGCGGTCGTGGCCATCGGCGTCGGCGGTGCGTCCCTCGCGGCCTCCGGTGCCGCGACGGACCTGGCCAACGCCGAGGGGCAGACGGCTTCGCTCCTCCAGCAGCAGTCGCAGTACACCGACGTCCGGACCACCGAGGCATCGACCTCGCTGCTCGAGGCCGGCCAGGAGGTCGGAGGCTCGACCGAGATCGCCTGGGGACCGTACCTGAGGACCGTTCGGGCTTCGCTGCCGAAGGGCGTCGTGATCAACGGCGTGTCCGTCGACTCGGCGTCCGCGATCGCCCCCTACGCGCAGTCGGCCATCCCGCTGCAGGGACAGCGCGTCGCCACCCTCACGCTGGACGCAGTGAGCACGACGTTGCCCTCGGTCCCGGCGTGGCTCGATTCCGTGAAGGCACTCACCGGCTACGTGGACGCGACGGTCAACTCGGTGACGCTCGACGACACGGGCACGCGGTACACGGTGAACATGACCATCCACATCAACGAAGACGCCTTCGACGGCAAGTACGACCAAAAGAAGGGAGATTGACGTGACCCGGAACCGTCTCCACATGGTCCTGGCCGTGTTGTCCATGGTGGTCGTCGCAGCGGCTGGGTTCTTCATCGGTGTCCAGCCCCAGCTCGCCCGTGCTGCCGGGGACGACGCTCGGCAGGTCTCGGTCGAGGCGACGAACGCGACCACCGCGACCGAGCTGGCGCGGCTCCGGGAGCGCGCGAAGTCGTTGCCGCAGATGCGTGCCGAGCTCCGTGACCTCGAAGCATCCGTGCCCTCGACCAGTCAGATGCCGTCGTTCTACGACGAGATCGACGCCGCTGCGGCGGCAGCGGGGGTCACGGTCTCGGCGATCACGACGTCCGATGCGGTGGCCTACACGCCACCGGCACTGCCGGCCGCTGCGACCCCGACGGCGCAAGGGGCGGCCTCAGCGTCGGGAGGGGCGACCCCCAGCCCCACGCCCACACCGACCGCGTCCGCGACCCCTGCTGCTCCCGGCGTGCGGACCGACGCGAAGATCACGGCATCGAACTTCACCGTCATCCCCGTGTCCGTGTCCGTCGACGGGTCCTTCGCCCAGGCGCTCGACTTCACCTCGGAGGCGCAGGACATGGGGCGCCTGTTCCTGATCAACTCGATCACGTCGTCGGCTTCCGAGCCGTCGAAGGAGTCGACGGAGACCTCGTCGACGACGTGGAACTTCAGCGGGTACGTCTACGTGTTGCGGACCGACAGCGAGACCGCCCCGTCCGCCTCCGCCACCCCCGCCGCGAACGGCTGACCTCCCCTCCACGGACGCCCCGCGGACTGGGGCCCTGCACAACGCGGGGGCCACCTTCCGTCGGGGCGTCCGTCGCGTCTACGATGCTGCTGAGCCCGCGCTCGCGGCTGCTCATCTCGTCCTCGGACGCCGCCTCCCGAGAGGGGCGTCCTCGTCGTGCCTGGAGTCGCGCGTGTTCGTCGGTGTCGTGGAGTTCCTCGGTTGGTTCGGGGCCGTGGCCGTCCTGAGCGGCTACATCCTGTTCTCCCTCGGGAAGCTCCCCAACGGCCTGGTCTACCAGGGCGTCAACCTCGTCGGCGGCCTCGCGATCACGGTCAACGTCGCCGCCCACCACGCCGCCCCGTCGACGGTCGTGAACAGCATCTGGGCGGCCGTCGCCGCCGTCGTCCTCGTCCGCATGCTCCGCGCGCGTCGTGCCGCCCGCGCCGTCGGCGCACCCGTCGCGCACGAGGCGCACGTCGAGCCCCCGACGACGACGGCGGTCCTGCCCGTGGTCGGTCCTGCCCTCCGCGACCACGAGGCGGAGGCGTCGGTCCCCACCGGTCCGGTGTCGGGCCTCCCGGACGGATCGGCCGCCCCGATGACGGCGAGCGTGCCCGTCATCACCGCGGCGATCGCGCTCGCGCTCGTGCAGGCCGCGCAGGAGCAGGCGGACCGGCAGGAGCGCGCCACCGCACAGGGCTGACGGCCTGGAGGCCCGACCGCCGTCCGCCACCCGGCCCGCGTCCTCCGGACGAGACCGTCGGGACGCTGCGCAGCGGGATACCATCGGCGCATGTCCCGATGGCTGGTGGCGACGATGACGTCCGTCCTCTTCATCGCGCTCGTCATCGCGGTGACGGGGTTCGAGGCGCTGCTCGGCGGCGTCGAGGCCGTCCCGCAGCCCGATGCGACCTCCTACCTCGGACCGGGCATGGTCGTCGCCGGCGCGGTCGTCGTCCTCCTCGCCACCGCCTCCGGCGCCCGGGAGGGCAACCCCGGCGTGACCGGTCTCGTCGCGGCCGCAGCGACCTACCTGGTGATGCTCGGTGTCGGTTCGGTCGGCTACGCGCTCGTCCGTGGTGACGCCACCGAACTGCTCGTCTTCCCGGCGGGGTCGGCGCTGAGCCCCTTCGTCGTCGGGTCCGTCGTGATCGCATTGTTCGTCGTGGTCGCGGGGGTCGCCGCCTGGCGGTACCAGGCGCGGCAGGTGCGGCAGGGGACACCCGACCAGCCGCTCGGGCACACGCTCGGACCGGATCGTCCACAGGCGGACGGGCAGCGGCACCCTCGTCCACAGGACTGACCCGTCGCGGGCCGTCGCGTGCGCCCCCGGGTAGCATTCCCCCGACGTTGAACGGCACGATGGGGGACCGATGACCGACCAGACCGAACGGCCCGAGGGCTGGGACGCGGTCCCGCACGTGGCGACGATCCGCGGGGCGGAGGACCTCCCGGCGGCCTCGGGCCCGGGCGTCCCCGCGCCGGGTGCCGACGCCGGCGCCGCGGCCTGGGCTCCTCCGGCTCGTCGCCGGCTCCGTCGCGGTGCGGTCGTCGGCATCGTGAGCAGTGCCGTCGTACTGGTGCTCCTCGTCGTCGCCGGTGGTGTCGGCTGGGCCGTCGGGTCGGACGCACACTCGGCCGGCCGCCCGGTGGAGGCGTTCCTCGACGACCTCGAGTCCGGACGGGTGTCGTCCGCGCTCGACGCCGCGGGGGTGCAGCACGGCAAGGACGACGTGCTCCTCACCGACGCCGCCTACGCGAAGGCGGGCAACCGCGTCACGGGCCACCGGATCGTCTCGGTGTCGCAGTCGGGGGACACCGCCACGGTGGACGCCTACCTGACCCAGGCCGGGCGGTCCGTCGCGACCACGTTCCGGCTCGAGCGCACCGGCAGCGACTGGGGCGTCTTCCCGGTGTGGGAGCTCCGACCGCCGTCCCTCGGCACGGTCGCCGTCGCGGTGCAGGGGCCGCCGCGCTCGACGGTGACGGTCGCCGGGCAGCGGGTCCGGGCGAGCGCGGACGGGACCGTGTCGCTCCGTGCACTGCCCGGCTCGTACGAGGTCGGGTTGGACGGCGGGCAGTACGTCTCGGCCGAGGGGCAGACCGCCGCGGTGCGGGGCTTCGGTCCGGGCGGCACCACCCCGGTGCAGTTGACCACGGCCCTGACCGATGCGGGGAAGCAGGCCGCGGCGAAGGCGGTCGACGCGTGGGTGGACGGCTGCGTCGCGTCGACGTCGACCGAACCCGCCGGCTGCAGCTTCTACGCCTACGGGGCGAACCCGGCGAACACGTACACGAACCAGAAGTGGACGCTCGACAGCCGCCCCGGGGTGGAGGTCGGCGGGTGGCTGTCGAAGGGCTGGCTCGTCGACACGACCACCCTCGGCTCGGCGACCTACACCGCTGACTTCACCGGGCCCGCCGGGCGGGGCACCGCGACCGCGGGGCCGATCGAGGTCAGCGCCACCGGGTGGATCACCGGCTTCACGGCGTCCGGCGCGACCTTCGAGGCCGCGGTCGGCAACCGCTCGTCCGCGAGCGGCTCCTGAGCGCCGGCCGGCGGTCCGGAGCGCGACGCGCCCGGATTGATTTCGGGCCGTCCCGCGGCTAGGCTTCAGCGGGTGTGCGCCCTCGGGCGCGCCCTGCGCTCGGACGACCGACGGTCTCCGGGACACTCCATCCCACCTTCCCCCCGCTGCGAGGCGGTCGTCGGTGTGGGATGAGGAAGCCGGCGGACCGCGTCGGCCAGAGAGCACGAGCAGAACCAGGAGAACAGTTGCCTACCATCCAGCAGCTCGTTCGCAAGGGTCGTTCGCCCAAGGTCGTCAAGACCAAGGCGCCCGCCCTGAAGGCGAACCCCCAGCAGCGTGGCGTGTGCACCCGCGTCTACACCACCACCCCGAAGAAGCCGAACTCCGCACTGCGCAAGGTCGCTCGTGTGAAGCTGTCGAACGGCACCGAGGTCACGGCCTACATCCCCGGTGAGGGCCACAACCTCCAGGAGCACTCGATGGTGCTCGTCCGCGGTGGTCGTGTGAAGGACCTCCCCGGTGTCCGCTACAAGATCATCCGTGGCGCCCTCGACACGCAGGCCGTCAAGAACCGTAAGCAGGCTCGTAGCCGCTACGGCGCGAAGAAGGGTTGAGGTAGATGCCTCGTAAGGGTCCCGCCCCCAAGCGTCCCGTCGTCGCAGACCCGGTCTACGGCGCTCCGATCGTCAGCCAGCTCGTCAACAAGATCCTGCTCGACGGCAAGAAGGGCCTCGCCGAGCGCATCGTGTACGACGCGCTCGAGGGCGTCTCGTCGAAGAACGGCCAGGACGCCGTCGTCACGCTGAAGAAGGCGCTCGACAACGTCCGCCCGACCCTCGAGGTCCGCAGCCGCCGCGTCGGTGGCTCGACCTACCAGGTGCCGGTCGAGGTCAAGCCGCACCGCGCGAACACCCTCGCGCTGCGCTGGCTGACCTCGTACGCCAAGGGCCGTCGCGAGAAGACGATGACCGAGCGTCTCATGAACGAGATCCTCGACGCGTCGAACGGTCTCGGTGCCGCGGTCAAGCGCCGTGAGGACACCCACAAGATGGCCGAGTCGAACAAGGCCTTCGCGCACTACCGCTGGTAGTCACCCGGCACCGTCCGGGCGCCGTGGTCAACAGCCGCGGCGGCCGGCCGGCCGCCCCCGCTCCGACAACACTCTCGGCGGGACCCAGTGGCGCAGGCCGGGGTCCCCCCCCTGCACAAGGTGCG
>JASCOJ010000210.1 GCA_029959645.1 Microbacteriaceae bacterium PS02332
CGGCCGGGCGGCCCGCCCCGGGGGCCCCCCGGCGGCCCCCGGGGCCGGGGCCTCCCGTCCGGCGTGCTCAGCTGCGGACGAACTCCGCGATCGGGACGTTGCCCGTGTTGATGCGGAACGTCTTGCCGACGCTCGCGTCGTCGTGCAGGGCCGCGACCACGACCGCGGCGACGTCCGCGCGGGCGATGCTCGAGGACGGGTCGGCGCTCTCGACCGCACCGGTGGCGTCGTCGTCGGTCAGGGTGCTCGGCGCGACGACGGTCCAGTCGAGCGCGGAGTCGCGGAGGACGGCGTCGGCGACGGTCTTCGCCTCGGCGTACGCGAAGAAGTCGTCGTCCTCGGGGACACCGTGGCCGAGACCGGCATCGGCCCACGAGACGAGGACGTAGCGGGACACGTCGGCCTCGAGCGCGGCGTGCATCGTGCGGATCGCGGCGTCGCGGTCGACGGCCCAGGTGCGCTCGGCGGACCCGCCACCGGCACCGGCGGACCAGACGACGGCGTCGTGCCCGCGGAGCAGGTCCGTGAGCCCGGCGATGTCGAGCTGTTCGATGTCGGCGACCACCGGCTCGGCGCCCGTCGCACGGACGTCGTCCTGCTGCTCGGGCTTCCGGATGACGGCGTCGACGGAGTCGCCGGCCTCGCTGAGGAGGCGGGCGACGTGGAGGGCGACACGGCCGTGGCCGCCGAGGACGATGACGTTGTTCATGACCGAGACGGTACGCGGCGGGCCTGGCGGGGAGACGTGCGCCCTACTGTGGTGCCGTGACCACACCGAGCCGGACGGACGTCGGCGACGCGATCTGGGGGCCGACGCCGTCGACGCACCGCCGGTACGAGGGGACCGATCGGGTCGGGACGGGTGCGGACACCTGGCAGCGGGCCTCCGAGGCGGTCCTGCGGTGGGGGGTCAAGACCCGGAGCGGGTTCACCGTGCCGGACGCGCACGTCGTCACGCCGGGGGAGCGGCTCGACGTCCTCGTCCGGATCGGACCGCTGACGATCCGGGAGCCGGTCGAGGTCGTCGAGGTGGTCCGCACGGCCGACCGCGTCGGGTTCGCCTACCGCACGCGTCCTGGGCACCCGGTCGACGGCGAGGAGGCCTTCATCCTCACCCGGCACGACGACGTGGTGTCGCTGACCCTGCGGTCGCTGACCCGGCCGTCGACGACGCGGGCGTGGGCACTGCTCTTCCCGGTGCTCCGACTCGCGCAGGTCGTCGTCCGCCGCCGCTACCTCCGGGCGCTCCGGTGACGGCCGGGGAGCTGCTCGCGCTGCTCGGGCCGGTGTTCGCCGAGATGCTCAGCCCTCGGGAGCGGAAGGGCATGCACGTCTGGGTCGAACGCATTGACGACGCCGAGCCGGTGCTGCCGATCGGGTCCGACGAGCGCGTCGACGACCGTCGAGCGTGGGTGAAGTGGCGGATCCGCGGCGAAGACGGCGGCAGTGGCAGTCTGCGCCCCGAGGAGGGCCCGACCGAGATGCTGCGCGCCGTGCAGAGCGACCTGCAGGACTTCATCGCCGAGAGCAAGTTCGGGTGGGGGGAGCTGCGGGGGCCGGGCGACCTGGCGTGACCAACCGCCCTTGACTCCTCGGGCGAGTGTGCATACTGTTCATGTACACCAGAACAGTACGCAGACGTCAGGAGTCCTGTGCAGATCATCGTGTCGAACACCAGCCCGGTGCCGATGTACGAGCAGATCAAGGTGCAGGTCCGGGACGCCGTCCACAGCGGAGCCGCGGCCGAGGGGTCGCTGCTGCCGTCCTTGCGCGGGCTCGCCGCAGAACTGCGGGTCAGCGTGATCACCGTGACCAGGGCCTACAACGACCTCGTCGCCGAGGGGCTCGTCACGAACGAGCACGGGCGCGGGTTCGTCGTCCGCGCCGTGGACACCGAGACCGTCAGCACCGCGCTCGCAGCCCGACTCGAGCGCGCGGTCGCCGAGGTCGTCGCCGTCGGCAAGGCCGCGCGACTCCCGGTCGACGACATCACACGGAAGGTCCAGGAGCAATGGGAACGACACTGACACGCGACGCGATCGTCGCCTCCGGGCTCCGCAAGGGCCGGGGTGGCTTCGCGCTGCAGGACATCGACCTCCGGATCCCGACCGGGTCCGTCACCGGGCTCGTCGGCCCGAACGGCGCGGGCAAGACGACGCTCATCAAGTCCGTCCTCGGGCTCGTGCAGCCGGACGCCGGCTCCGTCACGTTGTTCGGCGACGAACGGCCCGACCACCCCTCGGCGCGGGACCGCATCGGCGTCGTGCTCGACCACACCACCGCGGCACCGGAGTGGCGGGCCGGATCCGTCGGACGCCGGACCGGCGGGCTGTACCGGCAGTGGGACGAGACCCTGTTCCAGCAGCTGCTGACCCGGTTCGGCGTCCCGACCGGCAACCGCGTCGACGCGCTCTCCCGCGGCCAGAGCGTCAAGCTCTCCGTCGCCACCGCACTCGCGCACCACCCCGACCTGCTCGTGCTCGACGAGCCGACGAGCGGCCTCGACCCGGTTGCGCGGCGGGACCTCGCCGACGTCCTGCGGCAGTTCGTCATCGACCCCGCGCACTCGGTGCTCTTCTCGACGCACATCACCGCCGAGCTCGACGACCTGGCCGACCACGTCGTCGTGATGAACGCCGGCCGGGTCGCCTGGAGCGGGCTGCTCGACGACCTGCACGACGAGTTCGCCGTGGTCCGCGGTCCGGCCCCGTTCCCGGAGGTCGCCCGCCCCTCGACGATCGGCCTGCAGACCGGCGGTGCCGGCGGCTACCAGGGCCTCGTGCGGGCCGCCGACACCGCCTGGTTCGGCCCCGAGACCGTGATCGACCCCGCGACGACGGACGACGTCGTCGTGCACTTCGCCGAGCAGATGCGACAGGAGCAGCCCCGATGATCACCGCCTTCACCCGGTTCGACGTCCGGAACGCCGTCACCACGCAGCCCCGCCGGCTGCTCATCCCGCTCCTGCTCGTCGCCGTGACCGGCTTCGTCGTGCCCGTACCGGGGATGCCGATGGTGATCGGTGCGGTGATGGCGTCGCTGCTCGTGTCCTACCCGTTCCAGGCGGACGAGCGCGGGCACCTCGACACCCTCTACGCGACCACCCCGGTGACGCCGCGGGCCGTGGTCGTCGGCCGGTACCTCACCGTCCTCGCGGTCGCGGCCGTCGCGGTGCTGATCGGGGCGGTGACCACCCTCGCCGTCACGGCGGTGGACCACCGCACGGTCGACCCGGTCGAACTCGGGGTCGTCGCGGTCGTGGCCGTCGCGATCGTCGTGGTGGCGTGCGCCGTGCAGCTACCCGTGTACTTCGCCCTCGGCTACACGAAGGCCCGGCCGATGATGTTCGTCCCCGTCATCGTGATCGCGGTCGGGGCCGGCCTGCTCGGCCGCACCGACGCGTTCGACGGTCTCCTCGACGGACCCGTCCCGCCGCTCGCACCGGTCGCCGTCGCGGTCGTCGTGGGCGGCGCGGTGCTCCTCGCGGTCTCCGCGGGCATCGCCGAGCGGGTCTACCGCCGCCGGGAGTTCTGAGCTCGGTCCCCGGGACGGACGGGGGGGGCCGCGGGGGCGGGGCCCCCGGCGGCCCCCGGCGGGTGTGAGACACAACCCCGCCC
>JASCOJ010000211.1 GCA_029959645.1 Microbacteriaceae bacterium PS02332
GACGGGAGGCGCGGGGCGGGCTCGCACCGCGCCTCCCGTCCGGCAGGTGGCCGCAGGACACCGACCTGTGGTCAGTAGGCGACGCCGAAACGTGCCTTGTGGTGCGCCGGCTGCTCGACCTCGTCGACGATCGCGATCGCGTAGTCGGCGCCCGAGATGTCCGAGTTGCCCTCGTCGTCAGTGAGCAGGACCTCGTCGCTCGTGCGGTACGTGCCGCGACGCTCGCCGGGGTTGTAGCCACCGAAGGCGGCCGCCGGGCTCACGTAGAACCAGTCGACCTCGGTGTCGCTCGCGCGCAGGGCGTCGAGGATCGCCGCGTGGCTCTTCGCCTCCTGCTTGAAGGCGTCCGGGAAGTCCGGGGTGTCGAAGAGGCGCGGGCCGTCCTCGGCGACGAGGAGCGACCCGGCACCGCCGACGATGCCCAAGCGCGCACCGGCGGTGGCAGCGGCGTCGACGAAGTGCTGGAACTTGTCCTTCAGCTCGGTGCCGTCGGACTGGACCGCGTGCAGCGAGACGACGACGACGTCGGCGCCCTTCGTGACGTCGGCGACGAAGTCGGCGTCGAACGCGTCGCCCTGCGCGAGGGTGAGGCCGTCGGCGGGCTCGAGCTTGGAGGTGTCGCGCGCGACGGCGACGACCTGGTGGCCGCGGGAGAGGGCCTCGTGGGTGATGGCGGAGCCGGCGTAGCCGGTGCCTCCGAAGACGACGATGGTGGACATGCGCTTTCCTTCCGGTCGGTTGCCACTCACTGTACGGGCGTTACTCTCTTTGAGTAAGTAGGCACTTCGGAGTGCCTGTCATCGTCCGTCGTCCTGGTCCGGGAGGTCCTCATGAGTGCACTCGAGTACAGCCCCTACGCTGCCGACTGCCCCTCCCGGCAGCTGCTCGACCGGATCGGTGACCGGTGGAGCGTCCTGACCATCGGGACCCTCGCGGCCGGCCCGCAGCGGTACTCGGTGATCGCCGCGCGGGTGCAGGGCGTGTCACAGAAGATGCTCACGCAGACGCTGCGCGCGCTCGAGCGGGACGGGCTCGTCACCCGGACGGTGTTCCCCGAGATCCCGCCGCACGTCGAGTACGAACTCACCGACGCCGGGCGGTCGCTCCGCACCGTGCTGCAGCCGCTCGAGGACTGGGCGACGTCGCACATGGGCACCGTCGCCGAGGCGCGCGAGGAGTACGACGCCGCGCGGGCGTGATGGCGGGATCGGGAGTGCGCGACGGGCGTGCGTGGTTGCCTGAGAGCATGCGATCGATCGTCTACTCCCAGCCCGGTGACTCGTCCGTCCTCTCCCTCGTCGAGCGCGAGGTCCCCGAACCCGGCGAAGGCGAGGTCCGCGTCCGCGTGGTCGTCTCCGGCGTGAACCCGACGGACTGGAAGGCACGCCAGGGCGGCACGTACGGGGACGGCCTGCCCTTCCCGGAGATCACGCCGAACCAGGACGGCGCCGGCGTCATCGACGCGGTCGGCCCGGGCGTCGAGGGGCACAGCGTGGGTGACCGCGTCTGGCTCTACATGGCGGCGGCCTCGCGTCCGACCGGCACCGCGCAGGAGCTCACCGTCGTGCCGGCCGCCCGCGCCGTGCCGCTGCCCGAGAGCGTCTCGTTCGACGTCGGCGCCTCGCTCGGCGTCCCGGCGATGACCGCGCACCGGGCCCTGACCGTCCACGAGGACGGCCCCGCCCGCCTCTCCCCCGGTGCCCTCGACGGTCGCACGGTCCTCGTCGCAGGCGGCGCCGGCGCCGTCGGCCACGCCGCGATCCAGCTCGCACGCTGGGCCGGCGCGACGGTGATCTCCACGATCAGCTCGGACGCGAAGGCCGCCCTCGCGACGGCGGCCGGCGCCCACCACACGGTGAACTACCGCGAGGAGGACGCCGCCGAGCGCATCCGTGCGATCGCCCCCGACGGCGTGGACTTCGTCGTCGAGGTCTCCATCCCCGCGAACGCCGAGCTCGACGCCGCGGTGCTCGCCAACCACGGCGTGGTGTCGATGTACGCGAACAACGGCGGTGACACGGCCTCGATCGAGGTCCGCCCGAACATGAGCATCAACGCCCGGTACCAGTTCCTGCTGCTGTACACGATCGGCGATGCGGCGCTGACGGCTGCGGCCGAGGACGTCACGGCGGCCCTCCGCGACGGCGCGCTGCCGGTCGGCGAGGACGCGGGGCTCCCGCTCGTGCGCTTCCCGCTCGAGGAGACCGCTGCAGCGCACGACGCGGTGGAGGGTGACACGGTCGGCAAGGTGCTCGTCGACGTGCAGTCGGCGTAACCCGGACGACACGCGGCGCCCCGGCGTCGACCTCGGCACGTGCAGGGTCGACGCGGGGCGCGTTGCGACCCGGACCGGCGGGACGGCGGCGGGTCCCTGCCGGTCAGCGACGGCGGGGTCAGGGCTCGCGGGTCAGGCCTTGCGGACCGGCATCGGTGGGCCGGCGCGGGCTGCTCAGCGGCGGCGGTCCTCCGTGGAGGCGCGGACGAGTCGGGCGCGTGCCCGCGCGACAGCGCGCTGCAGGTTCGCCGCGACGACGCGCGGATCGTCGTAGTCGCGGTCCTCGCTGACCACGGCGCGGGGCGGAGCGACCCGCGCTCGACCGAACCAGGCGCCACCGGACGGACTGATGCTCGTCATGGCGTCATCGTACGTCGACGTCCCGACATCGGACCGGGTGTCACGGCGTCGTCTCGGCGACGGGCGGGAACGCGAGCACACACGCCGTCGCGACGTACTCGGCGATGACGGCCACGTTCCGGACGTCGAGGTCGACGAACGCACCCGGCACCGGGCTGTCGACGGTGAGCATGCCGAACGAGTAGTCCTCCGACCGCACGACCACCGCGACGTACGAGCGGTACCGCGGCTCGAAGTCCGGCTCGTCGTCCTCGGCGTCGACGTCGGCCTCACGGTCGCCGACGACCCGCGGCGGGCCGCCCTGCAACACCCACTCGAGGTTGCGGTCCCCGTACGGCGTGCCCGCGCGGAAGGTCCCCGCGGTGTCCCCGGCACCGCCGTGTCCGATCGGCTCGAGCGCGTCGAGCGTCGGCGCGAGCAGGTACACGTTCGCCCGCACGTCGGGCACGTGCGGCAGCAGGTAGAACGCGAGGGCGGCAGCCGCACGGTCGGCGAACGCCCCGAGTTCGACGCGACGCTCGGCAGGGGTGTGCGCCGCGAACCGGGTCAGCCGAGTGGCGATCTGCCCGAAGCCGTACTGCACGGCGACCTCGTACGCGGCGAGCGCGGTGGCACCGGCCTCCTCCGCAGACACCCGGGCCCGGGCACCGCGACGGGCTCGTACGACCTGCCAGGCGACCACGGCGACGAACACCGCGAGGCCGGTGACCACGAGCCACACCCGGGCGACCGGCACGCCGACGAGGTTCGGGGCCTGGAACACCGCGGTCGGCAGCGCCGCCGCCACGATCGGCAGCACGACGTCGCCTGATCGTGCGCGGCTGCGCCGCTCGTTCTCCTGTCCCACAGCAGCACGGTAGAGCGGACCACCGACGGCGCGACGGTGGTCGGACGGGAGGCGCGGGGCGGCGCCGCAACGGGCCTCCCGTCCGTCGTCCGATCGGAGGACCGCGCTGGCCGCCGTCCCGTGGTCGGCGCGG
>JASCOJ010000212.1 GCA_029959645.1 Microbacteriaceae bacterium PS02332
GGGAGTGCCGCCGGCGGGGGGGGGCAGGCTGGGCCGATGGACCAGGAGCGCTCGACGACCAGCAGGACCCCCGTGAGCGGCGGCGGCGAGCGGGAGCGGGCCGACCGCACCGTGGGCAGCACGGACCTGACCCGGGGGCGGACCCGCGGCGGACGGCAGACGGCCGCGGCGTGGGCCGCGGCCGGTCGGCGGTTCGGGGCGCTGCCCCTGCTCCTCGTCACCCTGCTCGTCGGCATCGGCGTGGCCGCGCTCGCCACCTTCCTGGCATCCGCGGTCTTCGACGCCGTCCGCGAGTCCGACGACGTCGCCGGGCTCGACCGCCCCCTGCTCGACTGGATGCTGACCGTGCGGTCGCCGGCGCTCGACCAGGGCGTGACGTGGTTCACCGACGTCGCCGGCACGATCGGGATGCCGATCGTCGCGGTGCTGTTCCTCGTCGGGTTCACCGTCCAGCGCCGGGCGTGGACGCCGCTCGTGCTCCTCGTCTCCGCGAGCGCCGGGTCGCTCGCGATGACGATCGCGGGCAAGGACCTCATCGGCCGCGCCCGTCCGCCGCTGTCGGACGCCGTCCCGCCGTACGAGCACTCGCCGTCGTTCCCGTCCGGGCACACCCTGAACGCGACGGTGATCGTCGGCACGATCGTCTACCTGCTGCTCCTCCGGCAGTCGCGGGTCGTGGCCCGGGTGTGGACGATCGTCATCGGCACCGCCTTCGTGCTCGCGGTCGGGGTCTCCCGGGTGTTCCTCGGGCACCACTGGTTGACCGACGTGCTCGCCGCCTGGGCGCTCGGTCTCGCGTGGCTCGCACTCGTGGTCACGGCGCACCGGCTGTACCTGACGGCGCTCCACCACGGGGCGGAGCCGACTCCGCGCTGACCCGTCCCTGCGCGGCCTGGTCAGGACGGGACGGTAGATTCCCCGGCATGGACGAACGGCTGATCGGCGGCAGGTACCGCGTGACCGGGACCCTCGGGCACGGCGGGATGGCCTCGGTGTACCGTGCCGTCGACGAGCAGCTCGGGCGCGAGGTCGCGGTCAAGCTCTTCCGGATGGGCACCGTGGACCACGGGGAGCGCGCCCGCGCCGAGTCCGAGATCCAGGTGCTCGCCGGACTCCGCAGCCCGTCGCTGGTCACCCTGTACGACGCAGCGCTCGACGACGCCGACGGCGACTCGTACCTCGTCATGGAACTGGTGCCCGGGAGCGACCTCGCCACCCGACTCCGCGAGGGTCCGCTCGACCCCGCCACGACCGCCCGTGTCGGTGCCCAGGTCGCCGAGGGCCTGGCCGCGGTGCACGTCCAGGGCATCGTGCACCGGGACGTCAAGCCCGCGAACGTGCTCCTCGAGCAGGACGGCGAGCACGTCAAGCTCGCCGACTTCGGCATCGCCCTGCTCCGCGACGCCGCCCGGGTCACCGGCACCGGCACCGTGATCGGCACGGCCGCGTACCTCGCACCGGAGCAGGTCCTCGGCACCGAGGTCACCGGGAAGGCCGACGTCTACGCCCTCGGCCTCATGCTCCTCGAGGCGCTCACCGGCCGGCAGGCGTTCCCCGGCAGCGCCGTCGAGGCGGCGACCGCCCGTCTCGCCCGCGCACCGGAGATCGACCAGAAGCTCCCCACCGCGTGGCGGACGCTCCTCTTCGTGATGACCCAGCGCGACCCGGGGGACCGCCCCACCGCCGCCGAGGCGGCCGCCCGCCTCCGGGCCCTCGGCCGGGACGACGCGGCGCCCGCCACGCAGCTCCTGCCGGGAGGCCCGGGTGCGGTCACCGCAGCGGCTGCGGGACTCGGCGCGGCCGGTGCTGCCGCAGCGGCAGGCGGTGCCCAGGCCGCGGCGGCGGACGAGGCGACACGCGCGATGCCGGTGAGCGGGGCCTCCCGTCCGGACGACGCCACCCGGGTGATGCCGACCCAGTCGCGCACCCCGGCGCAGGACGACGTCGCCACGACCCTCCTCGGCGCTCCCGGTGCCGGGCGGACCCCGGACGCCGGCGGTCCCGGCGGTGGACGGGGCGGCGTCGTCCCGGGCGGCCCCGCCGCGGTGCCGGTCGGTCAGGACGACGAACCGAGGAAGCGGCGGTGGGTGCTGCCGCTCGTGGTCCTCGCGGTGCTGGTCGTCGCCGGCATCGTGGTCGCGGTGTTCGCCGCGAACCGGGACGACGGGACGCCGAGCCCGACCGAGTCGAGCCAGCCGTCCCAGCCCGCCGACGACCAGCAGCCCAGCGACCAGCCGAGCCAGCAGCCGTCCCAGGAGCAGCAGGAGCCGAGCCAGCCGGCGCAGCAGCCTTCCCAGCCCGCGCAGGAGCCGTCGCAGCCGGCCGAGGAGCCGAGCCAGCCGGCGCAGGAGCCGACGGTGGGGCCGGAGCCGAGCGTGCAGCCGACGCTGCCCGTCCAGACGCCGCTCGACGGCGCCGTCAACGGTGCGGTCGACACCACGGCGGACCAGCTCGGTGCCGTGGTCGGCCCCGGCGCGGGCGGTGCCGGCAAGGGCGGTTCGGGCCCGGGGAAGTCCGGCGACGCTCCCGGCCACGGGCACGGCTGACCTCGTCCGGACGCCGTTCACCTGCGGGGAGCACACTCGGGGACATGTCGATGAGCGCACCGTTCGATCCGGAAGAGCAGAGCAGCGAGATCCCCGTGGACGGCAGTGACCAGGACGAGCTCGAGGTCGAGCAGTCCCGCGGGAGCGCGGGCGGCGGCGAACCGTCTGGTGCCGACGTCTCGGGTGCCGACGCAGCCGGTGACCCGGGCGACTCCCCGGTCCGGCACGACGACGAGGACGAGGCCGGCGGTGGCCCGGTGTTCCGGACGCCCGAGCCCGGCGACCGGCTCCACCCCGACGACCTGGAGTCCTGACACAGGCGGCGTCGAGGCCGCTCCCAAGCGCAGCGGGCATGGTCGTGACATGTCGATGAGCAGCACGTTCGACCCGTCGAAGGGTCTCGCCATCCCCGAGGACCGCGCGACCGAGGAAGGTCTCGAGCTCGACGCGGACCCGGCGTCCCTCGGGATCGAGATCGCCGTCGTGTCCGGTGCCACCGCGGACCCCACCGCGACACGGGTCGTCCTCGAGCAGGACACCCCCGACCGCACCTGATCCGGGCATGGAGTCGCGCAGGAGACTGAGCGGAGTCCGCCACGAACGGGACACGCTCCGGGATGCGGCCCTCGTGGTGGTGCGGTGCGCGACCGACGACGGTGCGCGGACCGAGTTGGACGCCGTCATCGCGGCCTTCGTCTGACGCGCGAGTCCCTCGGACACGAGCTCGACGTCGAGCGCCCCGACGCAGGCCCCGACCCCGCCGGTCCGGCGTGAGCACGGACTGCCGCCCTTGCCGGCTCGGGGACGACAGGAGGGCCGCACCACCTCGTCGGTGGTGCGG
>JASCOJ010000213.1 GCA_029959645.1 Microbacteriaceae bacterium PS02332
GCCCCGCCACGCGGGGTGCGTGGCGGGGCCGACCCGGTGACCTGATCGGTCACTTGCTGCAGCCGGTGAGGCCGTCGATCGCCTGGCCGGCGCTCTTCGTGGCGTCGGCGACGGACTTGCCGCGCGTGACCTCGCCGATGAGCGGGACGTAGGCGTCCGAGTCGACCTTCGTGGCGTTCGGCACGTGCGGGAGGTACAGGCGTGCGTCCGACACCTGGCTGGCGAAGACGGAGACCGTCGGGTCGGCCTGCAGGTCCGCGTCGTCGGAGAGGTCGGTCCGCAGCGGCGGGAAGCCGGTCTGCAGGGAGAACTTCTGCTGCGCCGTCTTCGAGGTCCAGTAGGCGAGGAACTCCTGCGCCTGCTTCGGGTACTTCGTCTTCGCGGAGATCGACAGCGGGGCGATCGAGCCGAGGGTGCTCGCCTTGCCGTCCACGCCGACCGGGACCTTCACGATGCCGAGGTCGATGCCCGCCGCCTTGTAGCCCGAGGCCGCCCACGGGCCGTTGATCTCCATCGCCGCCTTGCCGGCCGAGAACAGCGAGTCGGCCTCGGCGCCGGTGAGGCCGACCGGGCTGACCTTGTCCTTCGCGACGAGGTCCGCCCAGGTGGACAGGCTCTTCTGGCCGTCGCTGGTCTGGATGACGCTGCAGCCCTTGCTGTTGACGATGTCGCCGCCCTCGAGCCACTGCAGCACCGGCCACATCTGGATGGTCTGGTTGTCGGCGAGGGCGATGCCGTACTTCCCGCCCGTCGTGAGCTGCTTCGCATCCGCGGCCATCTCCTGCACCGTCGTCGGCGGGGTGCTGATGCCCGCGTCCTGGAAGAGCTTCTTGTTGTAGTACAGGCTCAGCGTGGCGAAGTTCGCGGGGACGCCGTAGAGCTTGCCGTCGTAGGTGAACTCGTCGACGGTGCCCGGCGCGAACGCGTCGGTGTTGATCTTGCCGCTGCCGCTGCCGGTGTCGGTGATCGCCATGACCGACCGCGTCTTGACGTACTGCGCGACCGCGTTCGGGTCGGACGACACCGCGGCCACGTCGGGACCCTGCCCGGTGAGCCAGGCCGACGGCAGCTTCTGCTGGATCGTGTCCCACGGCTGCACGGTCATCTCGACCTTGATGTCCGGGTGGGCCTTCTCGAAGTCCTTGACGATGGTGGCGTAGCCGGGACGGTCACCGCCGGTGAACCCGGTCCAGACCTTGAGGGTCGCGGGGCCGTCCTCGGCGGCGTTGCCGCCGGCGGAACAACCGGTGAGGACCAGTGCCAGGGCGGCGGCACCGGAGACGACCGCGAGGGTCGTGCGTGCGTGCTTCATCGGGGAACGCTCCTTTGCGTTGCTGTGTGTGCTGGGTGTGCTGGGTGTGCGGGGCGTGCTGTGCTCGCGGGTGAGAGCGGTGGTGCGGGTGGGTGTTCGGTGTTCGGTGTTCTCGTGCTGCCGGTGGTGCTGGCTGGTGGGTGTGGGTCAGGAGGGATCGGGGGTCTCGTCGGGGTCGCAGCCGCAGGATCCGCGGCGGACCACCTCGACGGGGAGCTCGGTGTGGGCCGCTCCACCCGGGCGCCGGTCGACGAGCTCGAAGAGCCGCTCGGTCGCGATGCGGCCCATCTCCTCGGCGGGGACCCGCACGGTGGTGATGCCCGGGGTGGTCACGCGGGCGAAGCCGAAGTCGTCGAAGCCCACGACCGCAACCTCGCCGGGCACGTCGATGCCCGCGCGCCGCAGCACACCGAGCCCGCCGACGGCCATGTCGTCGTTGGCGAAGACGATGCCGTCCACCGGCAGCGATTCCCCCGCGGTCCGCTCGGCCAGGAGCCGCTCGACGGCCGCGGCACCGGACGCCTCGGACAGGTCGCCCTCGACGACGGTGACGTCGGTGACGCCGGCAGCGGCAGCGGCGCGGAGGAAGCCGTCGCGGCGGTCGATGCCGGTCTGGTGGTCGAGCGTGCCGGACACATGCAGCAGCCGACGACGACCGTGCACCGTGACGAGGTGCTCGACGAGCCGCTCGGTCGCGGCGACGTCGTCGATCCCGACGCTGACCGCGTCGGTCAGGTGCGGGTAGTTGCCGATCAGGACGACCGGGAGACCACTGGCGACGAGCGCCTCGATGTGGGTGTCGTCGATCGCGGCACTCGTGACGATGGCGCCGTCGGCGGTCCGGGAGCGCATGACCCGCTCGTAGGCGACGCCGCCGTCCGAGGTGTCCGCGTTCGTCGACACGATCACCTGTGCGTCGTGGGCGTTCGCCGCCGTGGACATGCCGGTGAGGACGTGCATGAAGTACAGGTGCCCGAAGACGTGGGCGGAGGAGTTCGGCACGACGAGTGCGACGGCGTCGGCACGCTGGCTGCGCAGGGCCCGGCCGGCGGAGCTCGGGACATACCCGAGGTCGTCGGCGGCCTGCTTGACGGCGGCCCGGGTCTTCGCGCTGATGCGCTCGTGCCCGGCGAGCGCCATGCTCGCGGCGGCGGAGGTGACACCGACCTTCGCGGCGACGTCCTTCAGGGTGACGGACTTCGACATCGTGGTCGCCTCCTCGCGGTCGGGCGCCGGTGGCAACGGCGCTTTATCGATTAACTGATGCTGCTCATCATGCACCTGCTTAATCGATGAAGCAAGCCCGCATCGCTTCTGCCGCTCCCCAGGTCGCGTCACGTCGGCCGCCACGAGATCAGTCGCCGGGATGCAGCCCCACATCGGCGGGCCCGGTCCGCCAGGCGGTGAAGTGGACGGTCAGGTCGCCCCGTGACGGTGCGCAGCACATCGGCCCCGCCGTCACCCTGGCGTCCGGGTCGAGGGGCGCCACCCGCACGAGGCGCCACGGCTCGTCGTCGACGCGGGCGCGGACGGTCAGCGCGTCGCCGGAGCGGCTCGCCCGGATCGTGACGATCCGTCCGTGCCAGTCCGGCACGGGAGCGAGCGACCAGTCGGAGACCCCGCGGGTGACGACCGCGCCGAGGCTGTCCACGCCGTCGCTGCGCTCCACGCCGCTCTTGGTCCAGGTGTCCTCGTCCACCTTCACGAAGATGCCGGCCTGGTCGAACTGCGCTGTGAAGTCGAGCCGGAACGACACCTCCGTCGCGGTGTCCGGGGCGAACGGCGCGAGGAGGGCGTGTTCCGTGTCGTGCACGAATCCGTACGCGGTGACCCGCCAGGCGTCGCTCCCCTCGACGGCGGTGACCCGCATCCCGTCGTCGGCGACCACCACGTGCGCGGGTGCGGTCGTCCAGGTGCCGGAGGTCCAGGCGATGTCGGTCATGTTCCCGACGGTACCGCCGGCGGGACACTCACCGGAGACGGACGGGGGGGCCCCCCCCCGCCCCGGGGCGGGGCGCCCCGCCCCGGCCGCCGGCCCCCCGGGCGCCCCGAGGTAGGGGGCCCCCCGCCGCGGG
>JASCOJ010000214.1 GCA_029959645.1 Microbacteriaceae bacterium PS02332
GCGCGACGCGCGACGCGCGGCGCGGCGCGGCGCGGCGCGACGCGGCGCGCGGCGCTCAGGCCGAGTCGCGGGGGCGGCGGACGGCGCCGAGACGTGGGAGGCGCGGGACGTTCGCGGTGGCACCGGCGCCCGGCGGCACGATGACCTGCTGGGCGGCGGTCACGGTCACGCCGTCGGCCTCGAGCGTGAGCACGGCCTCGGGGTCGAGGGAACGCTTGACCACGGCGAGCCCGACCGGGCCGAGCTCGTGGTGCACCGCCGACGCCGTGAGCCGGCCGACCTCGGTGCCGTCGAGCAACACGGCCGTGCCCGGCGCCGGCAGGACCGCGTCCGACCCGTCGAGGTGCAGCATCACGAGGCGCCGCGGCGGGTGGCCGAGGTTGTGCACCTTCGCGACGGTCTCCTGCCCCCGGTAGCACCCCTTCGTCAGGTGCACCGCGGACCGGAGCCAGTCGAGCTCGTGCGGGATGGTCCGCTCGTCGACGTCGGACAGGGTCGGACGCCAGGCCTCGATGCGCAGGGCCTCGAGCGCGAGCAGGCCGGCGGCGGGGGTGTCCGACGCGGCGACCGCGGCCGGGGTGTCCGGCGTGACCACGGCGATGCGGAGGGTCCAGTCGGCGGCGGGGTGGGCCTCCGCGGCGGCGTAGCCCCATCCCCCGGGCGTGACGGTCGCCCACGGGTCGGTCCAGAGCACGACCGGCTCGGCACCGCCGAGCGGGTCGGCACCCTCGAACCAGCCGAGCGTGACCAGCTCGGCCGAACGGTCCGCGACCTCGACCCGGAGCATGAAGCGCATGGACGACAGCCACGCGGCGAGCGGTGCCGCGTCGGCAGGTTCCGTGAGCAGCCAGACGGTATCGCCGTCGTCGACCACCCGGGCGGCGTGCTCCACCCGGCCGGAGGCGTCGAGGACGAGCGTCTCGGTGCTCACGCCCGGCGCGAGGCCGAGGAGCTGCTGCGAGGTCATCGAGTTCAGCCAGGACAGGCGGTCCGGTCCGGACACCGTGACGACGCCGAGGCCGAGTTCGACGACGGCCCGGCCGCGGACCAGCAGGCGCTGCTCACCGAGGGGGTTGCCGAAGTGGGCGGCGGGGCCGGCCTCGGACGCGACGAAGCCGTCCCGTCCGGTGAAGGCCGACGGCATCAGTCGACCTTCGCGAGCTGCCCCGAGGCGTGCGAGGTGAGTTCGCGACCGAGCGCGGCGATGTCCCACGCCCAGAAGAGCTTGCCCTCGACGATGCCGTACATGCGCGTGGCCGCCGAGTACTCCTTGGCGTTGGCCGACCGCATCACGGCGTCCGTCGCGAGGTCGATGCGGCCCTTCTGGACCCGCCCGACGTAGAGCTCGTTGACGCCCGTGGGGTGGACGATCATCGCCTCGACGTCGAAGCCGTCGGCCTGGTTGCGGAGCGCCTCGACGCTCTGCGTGGTGGTGAAGGGGGCGGGACCGTCGCCGAGGAGCATCGCCGGACCGCGGTCACCGGGCTCCGACGGCCGGTCGAGGCGCCAGTACCCCATCTCGGCGGCGAGCGGCGTGTGCTCGTCGTCGAGCAGCCAGGTCGTCGAGGAGTAGTTCAGGTACGGCAGGCCGTCGTGGCTGAAGCTCACGCGCTGGCCGAACTCGTGGGTGCGGACGGCGTCGTCCTCGCCCACCGGGTACTCGACCACGCCGGTGCCCTCCCAGACCCCGACGAGCCAGGACAACGGGACGAGCTCGGCGGCGAGGCCCTCGGGCAGCTCGATCACCGCTGGCCCTTGAACAGCTTGACGACGACGGTCACCGAGATGAAGGCGATGGCGAGCGTCGCGAGGCCGAGGAGCCCCACGTAGAACAGCTCGAGCGCGAGCAGTGAATCCATGCCCGGGAGTCTACGCGGGCGGCGCCGACAGTCCAGGGACGACGGACCGGTCGTCAGCGGACCAGCAGCACCACGGCCGTGACGAGCACGACCACGAAGGCACCGGACGCCGCCGTGCTGATGCGCTCCACCAGCCCGTCCTTCGTCTGCGTCGCGAGCTGCAGCACGAAGCTGACGAACACCGCGGCGACGAACACGAGCAGGAGCCACGCGAACGAGTCCTTCTGCGTGAGCAGCAGCACGAGCACGGACCCGACGACGGCGAGCACCCACACCGGCAGCACCGACGTCAGGCGCAACCGGCGCTGGCTCGGCACGACCTCCGGGGCAGCGCCCAACGGGTCCGACGTCTCGCTCACGCCTCCCATCATGACAGCCGTCGTCTCCGCGTGCTGGACCGTCCGTCCGGTCCGGTTGGAGGTCCTCAGTAAGATGGACACACGACGTCTTCTCCCACTGGAGGTCCTGTGGCACAGCTCCTGGTACTCACCTCGGCCGCGCCCGGCGACGTCCTGCCGGCACTCGGCCTCCTGAGCCACCGGATCCGCCACGTCCCGGCCGAGGCCGCCCAGCTCGTGAACGCACCGCAGTGCGACCTCATGTTCGTGGACGCCCGGACCGACCTGGTCAGCGCGAAGGCGCTCTGCAAGATCCTCGCGACGAGCGGATCGACGACGCCCGTCGTGCTCGTCGTCACCGAGGGCGGGCTCACCGCGGTGACGACCGAGTGGAGCATCGACGACGTCGTGCTCGAGACCGCCGGTCCCGCCGAGGTGGACGCCCGGATCCGGCTCAGTGCCGGACGTGCCGCGAAGAACCCGGTCGGCTCGAAGATCCAGGCGTCGGGCGTCGTGATCGACGAGGCGAGCTACTCGGCCAAGGTCCGCGGGCGGCCCCTCGACCTGACGTTCAAGGAGTTCGAGCTCCTCCGCTTCTTCGCGACCCACCCCGCACGTGTCTTCACCCGCGAGCAGCTCCTCAGCGAGGTCTGGGGGTACGACTACTTCGGCGGCACCCGGACCGTCGACGTGCACGTCCGACGACTCCGCGCCAAGCTCGGCGACCTCGAGTCGCTCATCGGCACGGTCCGCAACGTCGGCTACCGCTTCAACGTGCACGACGACGACACCGACCGCCCGGCGGCGCAGTAGTGCTCGCCGTCGTCGAGCAGCTCGCCGACGCGGCCGCCGCCGCGGGCGAGGCGCCGCCGTTCTCCGACCAGACCCTCGTCGACCTGCGGGCCGGCCGGGCGCAGGTGCTCGGCGACGAGCAGGGCGTCGCGGTCGTCCGGGACGGCGAGGTCGAACTCG
The DNA here is from genome assembly GCA_029959645.1 of Microbacteriaceae bacterium PS02332. Lineage (GTDB taxonomy): Bacteria > Actinomycetota > Actinomycetes > Actinomycetales > Microbacteriaceae > Curtobacterium. Next base: position 3,170 of record JASCOJ010000214.1, read on the forward strand.
TCGTCGCCCGGGAGGCCCGGGGCCGCGGCATCGGCGCCCGTCTCGTCGCGCAGGTACTCGCCACCGACCCGGCCCCGCGGCTCGCCTGGGCACACGGTGACCACCCCGGCGCCCGCGCCCTCGCGGCGCGGAACGGGTGGTCGGCGGAGCGGACGTTGCTGCAGTTGCGCGCACCGGGGCCGACGTCGGCACCGGAC
>JASCOJ010000215.1 GCA_029959645.1 Microbacteriaceae bacterium PS02332
CCCCCGAGCCGGGGGGGGGCCCTTCGTCTGGCCGGGGTGGCCTCGGCCTGGGGGCGCCCGGCGAGGCCGCCGGACGCGCCGGGCGTCGCCCGTCGTGGTCGCAGGACCCGCCGTGCGTCGCTCGTCGTGGTCGCACGATCGACCGGCCCCGGGCCTCCAGGTTCCGGAATTCTGGAACCTGGAGGGAGGCGGGCGGGCGTCAGGACTCGTCGGGGTCGTCCACGTCGGCGGCCGGCGCGGGGCGCCGACGCACGAGCAGCAGGACCGCCACGAGGGCGGCGACGACGACGAGGCCGCCGGCACCGATGAACAGTGCGTCGGACGCAGCCGACGCCGGCTTCGCCGAGGCGTCGTCCGGACTGGAGGCTGCTGCCGCGCTCGACCCGGTGCCGTCGGTCGCGCAGGTCGGCGGCTTCGTCGAGCCCTTCGACGGTGTGGCACCGGACGGCGCCCGCCACGTGAAGCCGTACTGATCGGAGACGGTGTGGCCGTCGGCGGAGATGATCTGCCACTCGACGGTGTACTTCCCGGAGACGCCGAGCGCCGCGGCCGTCGTCATGGACGGCCCCTCGATGTCGACGCAGCCGTCCTCGTAGTACTTCCCGTCGGGGCCGACGATGCGCATCGCGAAGCCGGAGTCGGTGCCCCCGATGTCGAGCAGCCGGTCGTTCGTCGTGATCTCGAACGTCTTCGGCAGGCTCGTCAGGGTCCCGTTCACCGCCGGGGTCGACGCCACCAGGTAGTTGTGCGCGCTGGCCGGCGCCGCGAGGCCCAGGACCGAGGCGGCGACGACCGACGCGGACAGGACCGCACCGGCCACGACGCCGCGCGTCCGCGGCGTGGCGGCACCGGGCCTCCCGGCCGGGGTGCGGCGACCACCTGCCGGACGCGGGCCGGACGGCGCGGTCCGACGGGTCACTTCGCGCTGCCGCGGCGGCGCGAGGCGACGGCGACCACGAGGGCGACCGCACCGAGGAGCAGCCCGCCCAGGCCGAGGAACCGACCGACGAGGTCGGGGTCGGCGGGCGTGCTGGCCGCAGCGGACGACGTGGCTGCGGCAGTGGGCTCGGCGGCAGCGGCGTCACCGTCACCGTCGTCGTCACCGGTGGTCGCCACGGCGCTGGTCAGCGTGACGGCGGGTGCCGGGTGCTCCGGTTCGGCCTCGCCGGCCTTCTGTGCCTGGTCCCACTCGGTGGAGCCCTGCTCGCAGGTCTGCGTGACGGGCATCGCGACGGTGTCGCCGGCCTTGCCGTCCGGCAGGGCGAAGGACAGCGAGAAGGTGTCGCGCTCATCGGCCGGGAGCGGCGTCTTCGCGGTGTAGGTGACGCTCGTGACGCGCTCGGCGGCGGCCTCGGCCTCGTCCTCCGCACCGGCGGAGGCGCTCGGCGCGCTGTACGGCTCCGTGGCCTTCGTGATCGTCCAGTTCGGGTTGACGGTCGGGGTGACCTCGATGACCGACTCCGGGACGTGGAACTGCAGCTTCGTCGTGGGGGAGCCGTCGCAGCCGTGCGGCACCGAGAACGTCACGGTCGTGTACGAGTTCGCCGCGGTGGACGTCGCGGTCGCGGAGACGTGGGCACTGGCGGACACTGCGGTGCCGAGCACGAGCGCGGCGGCGACGCCGAGGGTCGCTGCGCCACCGACGGCGAGACGCTTCTGCATGGGGTTCCTTCCGGGCTGTTCTCTACAACATGTAGAGCATCGTCGAGAACGCTACCAGGCCAGGACGCCGTGGGCGAACGCGCGCGGAGGTCCCCGTCTGTGTCGGCGGATGCGGTTAGGCTCGGGACCACGACGACCTCGTGCACCGTTCCGGCGCACGTCGACCAGGGAAGGCCGAGAGCATGGCACGCATCGGAGAGAGCGGCGACCTCCTGAAGTGCTCCTTCTGTGGGAAGAGCCAGAAGCAGGTACAGCAGCTGATCGCCGGACCCGGCGTGTACATCTGCGACGAGTGCGTCGAGCTGTGCAACGAGATCATCGAGGAACGTCTCGCCGAAGCGGGCGAGGACACCGGATCCGGCGAGTTCGAGCTCCCGAAGCCGCGCGAGATCTTCGACTTCCTGCAGGAGTACGTCATCGGGCAGGACCCGGCGAAGCGTGCCCTCGCGGTCGCCGTCTACAACCACTACAAGCGCATCCGTGCGCAGGGGCAGATCACCGCCGCCGAGGACCGCGACGACGTCGAGATCGCCAAGTCGAACATCCTGCTCATCGGCCCGACCGGCTGCGGCAAGACCTACCTCGCGCAGACGCTCGCGAAGCGCCTCAACGTGCCGTTCGCCGTCGCCGACGCCACCGCACTCACCGAGGCCGGCTACGTGGGCGAGGACGTCGAGAACATCCTCCTCAAGCTCATCCAGGCAGCCGACTACGACGTCAAGCGCGCCGAGACCGGCATCATCTACATCGACGAGGTCGACAAGATCGCGCGGAAGGCCGAGAACCCCTCGATCACGCGCGATGTCTCCGGTGAGGGCGTGCAGCAGGCGCTGCTCAAGATCCTCGAGGGCACGACCGCCTCGGTGCCGCCGCAGGGCGGTCGGAAGCACCCGCACCAGGAGTTCATCCAGATCGACACGACGAACGTGCTGTTCATCGTGGCAGGCGCGTTCGCCGGGCTCGAGGAGATCGTGTCCTCGCGCGTCGGCAAGAAGGGCATCGGCTTCGGCGCCCAGCTGCACAGCTCGCTCGACCAGCAGGACCTCTACGCCGAGGTGCTGCCGGAGGACCTGCACAAGTTCGGGCTCATTCCGGAGTTCATCGGTCGTCTCCCGGTCGTCACGACGGTCTCGCAGCTCGACCAGGCGGCGCTCATGCAGATCCTGACCGAGCCGAAGAACGCCCTCGTCCGCCAGTACCAGCGCATGTTCCAGATCGACGGTGTCGAGCTCGAGTTCGACCAGGGCGCGCTCGAGGCGATCGCCGACCTCGCCGTGCTCCGCCAGACCGGCGCCCGCGGCCTCCGCGCGATCATGGAAGAGGTCCTCGGGCCGATCATGTTCGACGTGCCGTCCGACGACGACGTGGCCCGGGTCGTGGTGACCCGTGCCTCCGTGCTCGAGAACGCCGCACCGACGATCGTGCCGCGACAGCACACGAAGCGCGTCGAGAAGTCCGCCTGACCTGACGCAGACGGAGGGGCCCCCCCCCCGGGGGGGGGGGCCGCCCGCGGGGGGGGGCCGACACCCCGCCCCCGCGGCCCCGCCCCCGCCCCCCCCCCGCGGGG
>JASCOJ010000216.1 GCA_029959645.1 Microbacteriaceae bacterium PS02332
GGGCACGACCGCGCGGTCGTGCCCTTCGTCGTCCGAGCAGTCGTCCGAGCAGGAGGCCCTAGAGGACCTTCGAGAAGCACGACGACATCCGCGCTCCGCGGTACGGCCCGAAGTTCGCGATGCGTCGGAAGCCCTCGCGCTCGTAGAAGGCGATCGCGCGCTTCTGCTCGGAGCCGGTCTCGAGCACGAGTGCCGGCGACCCGAGGTCGAGCGCTGCCTCCTCCAGGCGGCGGAGCAGTGCGGTGGCGACGCCGGTCCCGCGGGACTCGGTCCGCACGTACATGCGCTGCACCTCGGCGATGCCGTCCTCGACGATCCGCAGACCGCCGCAGCCGACCGGAGTCCCGCTCCCGTCACGCGCGACGAAGAACACCGCGATGGTCTCCGCCGTCGGCTTCGGGCCGGGCTCGGTCGCGTCGCCGTACTGGCTGGTGATCTCGATGCGCTGCGCTGCCCGGAGCCGTTGGGCGTCCGGGGAGTCGAAGTGCTCGACGTCGATCACCGCCGTGATCGCGGCGGCGTCGTTGCTCGCGGGGGCTCCGGCCGGGCCCGGTGCTTCAGGGGTCACGAGGCCCAGGCTAGCGCCCGGAGCGCGCGATCCACCCCTCCACTTCCGAGGGGGTCCGGGGGATGCCGACGGACAGGTTCTCGGCGCCGTCCTCCGTGACGAGGACGTCGTCCTCGATGCGCACGCCGATGCCGCGGAACTCCTCGGGCACGGTCAGGTCGTCCTGCTGGAAGTACAGCCCGGGCTCGATCGTGAACACCATGCCCGGCGTGACGATGCCGTCCATGTACATCTCGCGGCGGGCCTTCGCGCAGTCGTGCACGTCGAGGCCGAGGTGGTGGCTCGTGCCGTGCACCATGTAGCGCCGGTGGAACTGGTTGTCCGGCAGCAGCGACTCCTCGGCGGAGACCGGCAGGAAGCCCCACTCGGCGGTCTTCCGGGCGATGACCTCCATCGCGGTGGCGTGCACCTCGCGGAAGGTGATGCCCGGCTTGACGATCGCGAACGCGGCGTCGGCGGCCTCGAGCACCGCCTCGTAGACCATGCGCTGCACGGGCGAGAACGTGCCGCTCACCGGCAGGGTGCGCGTGATGTCGGCCGTGTAGAAGGAGTCGACCTCGACCCCGGCGTCGATGAGGATGAGGTCGCCCGGGCGCACGGTGCCGTCGTTGCGGGTCCAGTGCAGGATGCAGGCGTGGGGACCGGCGGCGGCGATGGTGTCGTAGCCGACCGTGTTGCCGTCGGCGCGCGCGCGGCGGTTGAAGGTGCCCTCGACGATGCGTTCACCGCGGGGGTGTGCGAGGACGGCGTCGAAGTCGCCGATGACGTCGTCGAACCCGCGTTGGGTCGCGGCGACGGCGGCGCGGACCTCGGCGACCTCGTAGGCGTCCTTGACCAGGCGGAGCTCCGAGAGGTCCCGCGAGAGCACGTCGTCGGTCTCGGGGGAGCCGTCCTCGGCGGGGGCGCCGCCGACGGGGGCGCCGGCGTGCTCGTCGAGCGTGCGGGTCAGCTCGGGGTCGGCGTCCCGGACGACCAGCACCGAGGCGTCGACGTCGGCGAGGACGCCGTCGAGGTCCGCGAGGTCCGCGGTCGCGATCCCGAGGTCGGCGGCGACCTCGGCCAACGAGGGACGGGGACCCACCCAGAACTCGCCGATCTCCGGGTTGGCGTAGAACTCCTCCGAGTCGCGGCCGGCCGTCGCGCGGAAGTGCAGCGTGGCGTCGTGCCCGGCGCCGTTCGGGGTCATGACGAGGACGGACCCGACGACCGTGTCGGTGCCCCACCCCGTGAGGTGCGCGAACGCCGAGTGCGGGCGGAACGGGTGGTCGGTGTCGTTCGAGCGGACCTTCGCCTGCCCGGCGGGGACGACGATCGTCCGCCCGGGGTGCAGCTCGGACAGTCGCGCCCGGCGCGCGGCGGCGAACGGTGCCTGCTCGCGGGGCGCCGGCAGCGGGCGCTCACGATCGGCCCACTGGGACCCGATGAAGTCCTTGAACGTGGAGCTACCGGGGGTCGTGGAGCGGTTGCTCGTCGCGCGGGGGGTGGTGTCGGCCATCGCACCATCATCGCACCGGTCCGGCGTCCCGGTCTGAGCGGCTGCTCACCTGTGGATAGCATGGCTGCCGTGCCTGATCCGTTCATCGACCTGCACGCTCACTCGAGCGTCTCCGACGGCACCGAGCGCCCCGCCGACCTCGTCCGGGCCGCCGCGGTCGCGGGCCTCGACGTCGTCGCCCTGACCGACCACGACACCACCGCCGGCTGGTCCGAGGCCGTCGCCGTCGCGCAGGACCTGCCGCTGACGCTGGTGCCCGGACTCGAACTGAGCACGCGCCTCGGCTGGAACAGCGTCCACGTGCTCGGCTACCTGGTCGACCCCGAGGACGCCGGTCTCGTCGCCGAGACCACCGCCACCCGCGAGGGGCGTCTCTCCCGCGCCCGGCGCATGGTCGAGCGCATCGGTGCCGACCACCCGATCACCTGGGACGACGTGCTCGCCGAGTCGAGCGAGGGCGCGACGATCGGCCGACCGCACATCGCGGACGCCCTCGTCCGCCGCGGGCTCGAGCCGGACCGCAGCGCGGCGTTCCGCGGCATCCTGCACCCGGCCTCCGGGTACTACGAGCCGCACGACGCCCCCACCCCGCTGCGCGGCGTCGAGCTCATCCGGGCCGCCGGCGGCGTCCCGGTCATCGCGCACCCGGCGGCCTCCTCCCGCGGCGTCGTCGTCGACGAGCCGATGCTCCGGCAGCTGGTGGACGCCGGTCTCGGCGGGCTCGAGGTCGACCACCGCGAGAACACCGCGCACGGCAAGCGCACGCTGCTCGAGTGGGCCGACCGCTACGGTCTGTTCGTCACCGGGTCGAGCGACTACCACGGCACCGGCAAGCCGAACCGGCTCGGCGAACACCGCACGTCGCGCCGGTCCTTCGACGCCATCGTCGCGCAGGCCACCGGCAGTGCCCCCGTCGTCGGCCGGGCCTCCCGCGTCTCCTGACCCTCGGCCGTCCGTCGCGGGAGCAGGACGACGCAGGCCCCCGCGCGGGCGCGGCCGGGGGGGGGGGGGGGGGGGCGTTATCGGGGGGCGGGCGGGCCGGCGG
>JASCOJ010000217.1 GCA_029959645.1 Microbacteriaceae bacterium PS02332
GTCCACGCGTTCGTGCGCGCCTTCCGCGGGCTGTTCTCCTGACCCGGCCGGGAGGCCCGACCAGCGTCCGCCGACCGGCCGACGACGGACGGGCCTCCGGTCCGGTCGGACGACCGACACCGCACCACCCCCACCCAGCAGAGAGCGAGCCAGCATGACCCGCAGGAACTGGATCCCCGTGACCGCCGTGGCGCTCGCCGCGGTCCTCGTGACCGGCGGCATCGCCGTCGCCGCCGTCCGGCCCTGGTCCGACCGGACGCCGGACGCAGGCGGGGTGTCGACCCCGACGTCCACGACCGCCGCGACGGCCGCGCGCACCCCCGCGCAGCTGCGCACCGACTTCCTCGACCGGTACGTCGAGGACGGCCGGGTCGTCCGGAAGGACCAGGGCGACGACACCGTCAGCGAGGGCCAGGCGTACGGACTGCTCATCGCCTACGCAGCCGGCGACCGGGACCGCTTCGGCGACATCTGGTCGTGGACCTCGCGGCACCTGCTCACCGACGACCACCTGCTCGCCTGGCGGTGGACGACGGACGGCGGCGTCGCGGACGCGCAGTCCGCCAGCGACGCGGACCTCGACGCCGCCCGCGCGCTCGTGCTCGCGGGGAAGACGTGGGGCGACGAGCGCTACACGGCGGCCGGGAAGCGCATGGCCGACGCGGTGCTCGCGCACGAGACGGCCTCGACCGCGCAGGGCCTCGTCCTCCTGCCGGGCCCCTGGGCGGACTCCGACCCGTACCGGTACAACGCCTCGTACGCGTCGCCGGCCGCCTACCGGGTGCTCGCAGCGGCGACCGGGGACGCCCGCTGGGACGAGCTCGAGCGCGGCTCGACGGCGGTGACCTCGGCGGTGCTCGCGAAGTCGACCCTGCCGAGTGACTGGTCGCAGGTGCACCCGGACGGCGCCGTCGACCCGATGCCCGCCAGCAGTTCCGACGCCCGCGTGCTCTACGGGTGGGACGCCATGCGGATGCCGCTCCGGTACGCCGAGGCGTGCACCGCGGGCGACCGGGACCTCGCGGCCGGCCTCGCCCCGACGCTCCGCCGCAACACCGAGCTCGCGGCACAGCTCGACCTCGGCGGCACAGCCGTGACCGACGACCGGAGCGCCCTCGCGTACGTCGCCCGGGCGGCTGCGGAACAGGCCGCGGGCGCATCGAGCGCCGCGCGGGCGGACCTCGAGCGGGCCGACCGCACCTCGGCGACCACCCCGACCTACTACGGCGACGCGTGGGCGGCGCTCGGCTCGACGATGCTCACCTCGGACGTGCTCGGTGGGTGCGCCACCGCGGGCGGGGGCGCGTCGTGAGCGGGCAGCGCGGTCGTCGTGCCGTCCGTCCCGAGAGCACGCCGGGGTCGTCGCTCCGAGCGCGCCTCGGGCGCCGCTGGGTCGTGGTCGGCGCCGCCGCTGCGGTCGTGGTCGCCGCGGGAGCCGTGGCGACCGGGGTCGCCGTCGCCGCCGGGGGCGGTCCGGGGGAGCGGACCGAGGCGCGCGCCGTGTCGACGTCTGCCGGACCGGGGTCCTCGGGCTCATCCGCGCCGACACCGTCCGGGTCCGCCTCCGGCGGCGCGGCGTCCGGCACGGCTGCCGGTGGGGACCGGGACATCACCGGGTTCCAGGACCCGGCGGCACCCGTCGCCCGGTCCGCCGCGACGCCGACGGAGGTCGCCATCCCGGCGATCGGCGTCGACGCCGGCCTGGAGGACCTCCACCGCGGGGCCGCCGGTGAACTCGACCCGCCGAAGGGGTGGGACGACGCCGGCTGGTTCAGCGACGGCATCGTGCCGGGCGAGGTGGGTCCGGCCGTGATCGCCGGGCACGTCGACAGCCCGACGAGCGCCGCGGTGTTCTTCCGGCTCGACGAACTCGTCGCCGGCGACCGGATCGCCGTGAGGATGTCCGACGGCAGCACCCGCACCTTCGTGGTGGACCGCACCGAGCGCGCCGCGAAGAAGGCGTTCCCGACGAGCGACGTCTACGGCACGACACCCACGCCCACCCTGCGGCTCATCACCTGCGACGGCACGTTCGACACCGCGACCGGTCACTACACGGACAACCTCGTCGTCTTCGCCGACCTGGTCGACGACTGAAGCCACCCACAGACCACCCACCCGCATCACCCAGACCCGAACGCCACAATCCGAACACCGAACACCGAACACACCCGACCCGGTCGCTGGCGAGACACCGAACAGGAGCACACCCGATGCCCGACACCACCCTCGTGATCATCCCCACCTACGACGAGGCCGAGAACATCCGGCCCATCGTCCGTCGCACCCTCGACGCCACCGACGAGCACGTGCACGTGCTCGTCGTGGACGACGCCTCCCCGGACGGCACCGGCGACATCGCCGACGCCCTCGCCCGGGACTCCGACCGGGTGCACGTCCTGCACCGCACCGTGAAGGACGGCCTCGGCGGCGCGTACCTCGCCGGCTTCGCCTGGGGCCTCGACGCCGGGTACACGAAGCTCGTCGAGATGGACGCCGACGGCTCGCACCACCCCGAGTACCTGCCGTGGATGACCGAGCTCGCCGACTCCCACGACCTCGTCCTGGGCTCCCGGTGGGTCGACGGCGGCAAGGTCGAGAACTGGCCGTGGCACCGCGAGCTCCTGTCGCGCGGCGGCAACCTCTACACGCGGCTCGCGCTCGGCATCGCCGTCCGGGACGCCACGGGCGGCTTCCGTGTCTTCACGGCGGACGCCCTCCGGCGCATCGACCTCGCCGGGATCGCCTCGAAGGGCTACTGCTTCCAGGTGGACCTGTGCTGGCGTGCCCTCGAGGCCGGCCTGCGGGTCGTCGAGACGCCCATCACGTTCACCGAGCGGGAGTTCGGCGTCTCGAAGATGAGCGGCAACATCGTCCGGGAGAGCCTGACGCTCGTCACGCGGTGGGGCATCGACCGTCGCATCCGCGAGGCCCGGTCGCTCGTCCGGCACCGTCGCCGCCTGCCGTCCGTCCGCGCGAACGCCCACGCGGTCCCGAACCCGATCGCCTGACCCGCCCCGTCCCCCTTCCCCCCGCCACCCCCGCCCGTTGAGGGAGCAGAAGACGTCGAGTCGAACGTGCCGACTCGACGTCTTC
>JASCOJ010000218.1 GCA_029959645.1 Microbacteriaceae bacterium PS02332
TTGTGTAAACGCCCCCGGGGCGCAACCGACACCAAGTCGCCCCCCGGCGGCGCCCCGCGCATGGCGCGGGGGCCGCCGTTACGGTTTCCTTGATGGCATGCCCGGGAGACGGCGTCGATCGACGTGCGGACCGGGCGACGGGGTCGGCGCTTCCGGCCACGGGCGGCACCGCCCGGCTCGACCGGTCTGACCGGTCCCAGAAGTTCGGAGTAACTCGTGTTCAGAGCGGTCGCGCGCATCATGCGCACCCCCGATCTTCGGAAGAAGATCGGCTTCACCCTGGCGATCATCGCCCTGTTCCGGCTCGGGTCGTACATCCCCGCCCCGTTCGTCGACTACGCGAGCGTCCAGTCCTGCCTCGCGTCGGCGTCCTCGTCCGGTGGCCTGTACGACCTGATCAACCTGTTCTCCGGCGGCGCGCTGCTGAAGCTCTCGGTCTTCGCGCTCGGCATCATGCCGTACATCACGTCGTCGATCATCGTGCAGCTGCTGCGCGTGGTCATCCCGCACTTCGACGCCCTCTACAAGGAGGGGCAGTCCGGCCAGGCGAAGCTGACCCAGTACACGCGCTACCTCACCATCGCGCTCGGTGTCCTGCAGTCCACCACGCTGATCACCGTCGCGCGCTCGGGTGCCCTCTTCGGCACCAGCGCCTCGGCCTCCTGCACGTCGATCATCTCCAACGACAGCTGGTACGCCATCCTCCTGATGGTCGTCACGCTGACCGCCGGTACCGGCCTCATCATGTGGATGGGCGAGCTCGTCACCGAGCGCGGCATCGGCAACGGCATGTCCCTGCTCATCTTCACGTCCATCGCAGCGCAGTTCCCGTCCGCGCTCTGGGCCATCGAGCAGTCGCAGTCCTTCGAGCTCTTCCTGTTCGTGATCGCCATCGGCCTGGTCATCATGATGGCCGTCGTGTTCGTCGAGCAGTCGCAGCGGCGCATCCCCGTGCAGTACGCGAAGCGCATGGTCGGGCGCCGGACCTACGGCGGCAACAACACGTACATCCCGATCAAGGTGAACATGGCCGGCGTCGTGCCCGTCATCTTCGCGTCCTCGCTGCTGTACCTGCCGGCGCTGATCGCCCAGTTCAACCAGCCCTCGGACGGCTCCGCGCCCGCCCCGTGGGTCACCTGGATCCAGAGCAACCTGACCTCGGGTGACAACTGGTTCTACATGGTGCTGTACTTCCTGCTCATCGTCGGCTTCACGTACTTCTACGTCGCGATCACCTTCAACCCCGAAGAGGTCGCCGACAACATGAAGAAGTACGGCGGGTTCATCCCCGGCATCCGCGCCGGTCGTCCGACCGCCGAGTACCTCGACTACGTGCTGACCCGGGTGACGCTGCCCGGTGCGCTGTACCTCGGTCTCATCGCACTCATCCCGCTCGCAGCACTGGCGCTGTTCGGCGCGAACCAGAACTTCCCGTTCGGTGGTGCCAGCATCCTGATCATCGTGGGTGTCGGCCTCGAGACGGTGAAGCAGATCGACTCGCAGCTGCAGCAGCGTCACTACGAAGGGCTCCTCCGTTGAGCGCACGTCTCATCATCGTCGGACCTCCCGGAGCGGGGAAGGGCACCCAGGCCGGTCGGATCGCCGAGGAGTTCGGCGTCCCGGCAGTGTCCACGGGTGACATCTTCCGGAAGAACGTCGCCGAGGGCACGCCGCTCGGTGTGCAGGCGAAGGCGCTCATGGACGCCGGGGAGTACGTCCCCGACTCGCTCACGAACGAGCTCGTCAAGTCGCGGCTCGCGGAGCCGGACGCCGAGTCCGGGTTCCTGCTGGACGGGTACCCGCGGACCGTGAACCAGGTCGAGTACCTCGATGCGCTCCTCGCCGAGCAGGGCACCGGCCTCGACGCCGTCGTCCGCCTGGTGGCGGACCAGGACGCGCTCGTCGAGCGACTCCTGAAGCGCGCGGCCGAGCAGGGTCGGAGCGACGACACCGAGGACACCATCCGTCGTCGGCAGGAGGTCTACCTCGAGCAGACCGCCCCGATCGTCGACGCGTACCAGCAGCGCTCCCTCGTGGTCGAGGTGGACGGACTCGGCGGCATCGACGAGGTCGGCGACCGCATCTCCGCGGCGCTCGCCTCGCGCGGACTCCCCGCTCCGGTCTGACCGGCGTGGTGCGCTTCCGCAAGCCCTCGATCTACAAGACACCGGACGAGCTCCGGGCGATGGTGCGTCCCGGGCTCCTGACGGCAGCCGCGCTCGACGCTGTCCGTGCCGCGATCCGTCCGGGGGTCACGACCGGTGAGCTCGACGCCGTCGCGGAACGCACCATCCGCGACGGCGGCGGCATCCCGAACTTCCAACTCGTCCCGGGCTACCGCCACACGCTGTGCGTCTCGGTGAACGACGAGGTCGTGCACGGGATCCCCGGTGAACTGGTGTTGCAGCCCGGCGACGTCGTGTCCGTCGACGCGGGCGCGGAGGTCGACGGCTGGAACGGCGACAGTGCCTTCACCACGGTCGTGCCCGGCGGCGACGCCGACCTGACCGCCGCCCGGCAGCGGCTCAGCGAGACGACCGAGCGGTCGCTCTGGGCGGGCATCGCCGCATTGGCGCAGGCGCGGAACCTGCACGAGGTGGGCGACGCCGTCGAGGACGCCGTCGACGAGACGGGCCAGTGGGGCATCATCGAGGACTTCACCGGCCACGGGATCGGTCGCTCGATGCACGAGGACCCGCCGGTGTACAACCACCGGGTCCGCGGAGCCGGTCCGGCCGTCCGCCCCGGGCTCGTGGTCGCGATCGAACCGATGGTCACCGCCGGTACGATCGAGACCTCGACCGATGACGACGGTTGGACTGTTCGCACAGTCGACGGCTCGGACGCCGCGCACTGGGAGCACAGCGTCGCGGTGCACGCGGGGGGCGTCTGGGTGCTCACCGCCGCCGACGGTGGCGCAGCAGGCCTCGCTCCGTTCGGCGTGACACCGGTCCCCGTCCCCTAGCCGGCCGCTTGCCGGGCGCGGGCGTCCTGCGCCGGCCGGTCGGCCCGCGGGCCGACGTACAGTGGCGCGGGCGCGGGCGCGGTCGCGTTTGCTCCTCCACTGACCGGCGCTGATCGCGCG
>JASCOJ010000219.1 GCA_029959645.1 Microbacteriaceae bacterium PS02332
AATACCCCCCGGGACACCGGGGGCCCGCGCGGGGGGGGGGGGGGGCGCCCCCCCCCGGCCCCCCACGCACGACCACCACGATCGCGGGGGACCCCTCGCCGATCACATCGATCATCCAGGTCGGCATCCGTGGAACGGGTGTCGAAACCAGATGGAGAACGGATACGCATCATGACGATGACCGATCCGGTCGCAGACATGCTGACCAGATTGCGGAACGCGAACTCGGCACACCACGACGCCGTCTCGCTTCCGAGCTCCAAGCTCAAGACCCACATCGCTGACATCCTCAAGCGCGAGGGTTACATCAGCGAGTGGAAGGTCGAGGACGCCCGCGTCGGGCAGACCCTGACCATCGACCTCAAGTACGGCCCCGAGCGCGAGCGCTCGATCGCTGGCATCAAGCGCGTGTCGAAGCCGGGCCTCCGGGTCTACGCGAAGTCGACGGAGATCCCCCGTGTCCTCGGTGGACTCGGTGTGGCGATCCTGTCGACGTCGTCCGGCCTCCTGACCGACCGCGAAGCCGAGCAGAAGGGCGTGGGTGGGGAAGTCCTCGCCTACGTTTGGTGATCGACAATGTCTCGTATCGGACGTCTCCCCATCGACATCCCCGCCGGCGCGACCGTCTCCATCGACGGCCAGAGCGTCGCGGTCAAGGGCCCGAAGGGCGAGCTCGCGCTCGTCATCGCTGAGCCCATCCAGGCGAAGGTCGAGGACAACCAGGTCCTCGTCAGCCGCCCCGACGACGAGCGCTCGTCCCGTGCCCTGCACGGCCTGACGCGCACGCTCATCGCCAACCAGCTGATCGGCGTGACCCAGGGCTACACCAAGGGCCTCGAGGTCGTCGGTACCGGTTACCGCGTCGCCGCGAAGGGCAGTGACCTCGAGTTCGCGCTCGGGTACTCCCACCCCATCACGGTGAACCCGCCGGCCGGCATCTCGTTCGCCGTCGAGGGCAACAACCGCGTGACCGTGATCGGCATCGACAAGCAGCTCGTCGGTGAGGTCGCGGCCAACATCCGCAAGCTGCGCAAGCCCGAGCCCTACAAGGGCAAGGGTGTCCGCTACGCCGGCGAGATCGTGCGCCGCAAGGCCGGAAAGTCAGGTAAGTGATCATGGCCATCGGAACTCGCACTCGAGGCAAGAGCAAGGCGGCCGCCAAGGCGCGTCGTCACAACCGTCTCCGGAAGAAGATCACCGGGACCGAGGCCCGTCCGCGACTCGCGGTCACCCGTTCGTCACGTCACGTGTTCGTCCAGGTCATCGACGACGCCAAGGGTCACACCCTCGCCAGCGCATCGACGATGGAGGCCGACCTCCGCTCGTTCGACGGCGACAAGACCGCCAAGGCCCGTCGCGTCGGTGAGCTCGTCGCCGAGCGCGCGAAGTCGGCTGGCGTCGAGGCCGTGGTCTTCGACCGCGGTGGCAGCAAGTACGCCGGTCGCGTCGCCGCGATCGCCGACGGTGCCCGTGAAGGAGGGCTGAACCTGTGAGCGACATCGCGAACAACAACGACGACGCCGAGGTCAAGGCCGAGGCAACGACCGAGGTCGAGACGACCGAGGCCGAGACCACCGAGTCGACCGAGACCGCGGCCCCCGTGGCCAAGGAGCCCGAGGTCCCGGTCGTCGAGCGTCCCGTCGAGACGGCTGCGGGTTCGGCATCGAACAACCGCGACTCCGTCGACAACCGTGGCCGCCGTGGTGGCGGCAGCGGAGGCGGCCGTGACCGCCAGCAGGGTGGCCGCGGCGGCAACGACCGCAGCGGGCGGGGTGGTGACAGCCAGTTCCTCGAGCGCGTCGTCACGATCAACCGTGTCTCCAAGGTCGTCAAGGGTGGTCGTCGCTTCAGCTTCACCGCGCTCGTCGTCGTCGGTGACGGCAACGGTCTCGTGGGTGTCGGCTACGGCAAGGCCCGCGAGGTCCCGACCGCCATCTCCAAGGGCGTCGAGGAGGCGAAGAAGAACTTCTTCCGCGTCCCCCGCGTCGGCAACACGATCCCGCACCCGGTGCAGGGTGAGGCCGCCGCTGGCGTCGTCCTCCTGCGTCCGGCCGCTGCCGGTACCGGTGTCATCGCCGGTGGTCCGGTCCGCGCCGTGCTCGAGTGCGCCGGCATCCACGACATCCTGAGCAAGTCGCTCGGGTCGTCGAACACCATCAACATCGTGCACGCCACGGTCGAGGCCCTCAAGCAGCTCGAGGAGCCCCGCGCCGTCGCCGCACGTCGTGGCCTCCCGATCGACCACGTCGTGCCGGCGCGCCTGCTGCACGCCGAGGCCGCTGCGCGTGCCGCCGCGAACGAGAAGGCAGGTGCCTGATGGCCATGCTGAAGATCACGCAGACGAAGTCCGTCATCAGCGAGAAGCAGTACCAGCGCGACACGCTCCGCAGCCTGGGTCTCAAGCGCATCGGCCGTACGGTCCTGCGTGAGGACAACGCCCAGAACCGCGGGTACGTCGCCACGGTGGCGCACCTCGTGAAGGTCGAGGAGGTCGACGCATGAGCGACGAGAAGAACGAGCGCGTCCAGATCCTGAAGGTCCACCACCTTCGTCCGGCAGCGGGGTCCAAGAAGGACCGCACCCGCGTCGGTCGTGGTGAGGGCTCGAAGGGCAAGACCGCTGGCCGTGGCACCAAGGGTCAGAAGGCCCGGTACCAGGTCAAGGTCGGCTTCGAGGGTGGGCAGATGCCGCTGCACATGCGCACCCCGAAGCTCCGCGGGTTCAAGAACCCGTTCCGTGTCGAGTACCAGCCCGTGAACCTGGACAAGATCGCGGAGCTCTACCCGAACGGTGGCGACGTCACCGTCGCGGACCTGGTCGCCAAGGGCGCCGTCCGCAAGAACGAGAAGGTCAAGGTTCTCGGTCAGGGTGACATCAGCGTTGCGCTCACGGTCACGGTCGACAAGGTCTCGGCTTCGGCCGAGGAGAAGATCGTGGCGGCGGGCGGAACCGTCACCAAGTAGTCCCCCGTCGGGGGGGGGGGGGGGGGGGGGGGGGGGGGGGGGGGGGGGGGGGGGGGGGGGGGGGGGGGGGGGGGGGGGGGGGGGGGGGGGGGGGGGGGGGGGGGGGGGGGGGGG
>JASCOJ010000021.1 GCA_029959645.1 Microbacteriaceae bacterium PS02332
GGGGGTTTTTTTTAAACCCCCGGGGGGGGCCGGGGGGGGGCCCCGGGGCCCCCGGGCCCCGGGGCCCGCCCGTCCGTCGTCATCTCGGCATCCCCCCACGACATGCCGACCTGACGAACGGCCGCACACCTGGCAGAGTGGGGTGCACTGGCCGTTCCACTGGTTCAGTTTTACCATGTCTGAGACAGATGTGAAGGGGGAGACGTGATCGAGTACAACGACGACGACGCACATCGACGCGAATTGTCGCGGAAGCTCCAACTGCTCATGGACGTGGTCGAGGCCAACGGCGGGCAGCGCCCGAGCTACAAGGAGATCGCGGCCGAGGTCGAGGCGCAGGGTGCCTCGATGAGCCGTCCGCGGTGGGGCTACATGCTCGGCGGCAACGGTCCGGCCGTGCGCGATCCGCGCCTCCTCGCCGCCCTCGCCGGGTTCTTCGGCGTCCCGGTCGAGTACCTGACCGACGCCGCCGGCAACACCGACGTCCCCGAGCGCGTGCAGGCGCAGCTCGAACTCGTGCTCGAACTGCGGCGGCGCGAGGTCGTCGCGTTCGCCACCCGGCGGCTCGGGGAGTTCGCCACCGCCGGGGAGATCCGCCAGTTCACCGACCAGCTCCGTCGGATCGACGACTCCGCGAGCACATCGTGACCGGGTTCCGGGGCCGGCTGGCAGCGCTGCGGCGCCAGGCGGACGCCCGTCGCCGCGTGCAGCGCCTCGGACTCCCCCGCCGGCTGACGCTGCCCGAACTCCTGGCGCGCGCCGAGACGACCCTCGGCAAGCCCATCGAGGTCCGGACGGCCGAGCTGCCCGGCGACCTCTCCGCCCGGTTCATCGAGCGCAGCGGATCGGCCCTCCTCGAGACCCGGCCCGGGCTGTCGGAACGCTCCCGCCTCGCGTGCGTGCTGCACGAGCTCGCGCACGTGTTCCTCGCCGACCACGGGTGCGACCACCAGGCGTGGACGGGCCTCCTCACCGGTCGGACGGCCTTCACCCGGTCGTTGGACACCCCGCACGAGCAGACGGTCGAACTCGTCGCCGACCAGCTCGCGCTCCGTGTCGGCCTGCTCGACCCCGGTGAGCAGCGGCGCGGGATCTTCCGGTGACCCTGCACGTCTGGGGCTCGCTGCCGGTCTGGGTCCTCCTGACCGTGCTCGTCGCCCGGCTGGTGACCGTACGGACGCAGTCGGCGAGCGTCTCGTGGCTCATGGTCTGCTGTGCGTGTGTCGCGGTCGGCCTGACCGTCAACCAGGACGACGTCCTCACGGTCCTCGCCGGGATCACCCACGAGCCGAACATCGCCGACGTGGTCGGTCGCTGCCTCATGGTGATCGGCCTGTTCGCCCTCGCGCAGTCGGTCGAGGCAGCCGCCCACACCGCCCGGCTCCTCCGCGCCGGGCGGATCACCGCGTGCGCGCTCGTGCTCGTCACCCTCGTGGTGCTCTTCACGCTCGTCGACGCCCCGACCCCGACGACGCGGTTCATGGTCGACTACGGCGACCAGTGGCCGACGGCGCTGTACTCGGCCGTGGAGATGACCTACATCGCGATCGTGATCGGGCGGTCCGCGCGGGCCGTCGTCCGCGAGTTCCGCTCCGGCCACGGCATGGGCCGCATCTACTGGTTCTTCGTCGTCGGCGCGGCCGCGATGGTCCTGCTCGCGGTCATCGCTGTCGGCCTCGACGCCGCGCACGTCCTCGGGATGAGCAGCGTCGTCGCCGTGCTCTCCGTCGTGTACGCGCCGGTCTTCCTCGCGTCGATGGTGCTCCTCTCGATCGGCTCCGCCGGCGGGGTGCTCCCCGACGCCGTCCGGGAGTTCCGCGACTGGCGGGACGCACGCCGGCGCTTCCGGGTGCTCGAACCGGAACTGCGTCGCCTGCAGGCCGCCGCCGGGCACGAGGGCCTCTACTTCACCAACGTCTGGCCGCGCTCTCAGTGGCGTGCTCGCCTGCACCGGCTCTCCGTCGAGGTCGAGGACCGTGCGCGTGAAGCCGGCCAGGCCGTCCCGGCGGCCGCGATGACCACCGCCGCACACTCCGAGGAGACCCCATGACCCGTGTACCGCTCGCCCTCGGGACGGCCGTCGGCGCCGTCGGCACGCTCGGCCTCGGCGCGTTCGTCGCCCGACGCCTGCTCTTCCCCACGCCGTACGCCGCGATCGCGACCGTCCGCAGTGCCGACGCCACCGTCGTCGACCTCGACGCGACCCGGGACATCCGGCTGCCGGGCACGTACTCGCTGACGCGGGAGGGCCGTCGTGTCCGCGTCGGGGCCGTCGTCGGTCACGACCTCTCCGGCGCTGACACCGTCCGCCGTGCCACCACCGAGGAAGCCGCCCTCGGCTCGTGGGGGTGGGACGCCCTCATGCTCGACGCGCTCGACGACGTCCCCGGCACCGAGCCCGTCGATGCACCGGTCCACGTGGTCCACGTGCACGGCCAGTCCCTCGGCCCGCGGCAGGTGCTCCGGGGCGTCGCGGTGTGGCGGGAGCTCGGGGCGTCCTCCGAGGTCGTCGACACCACGGACCTCCCGCTGCGCTCCCTCGACCCGGTCGCGGTGGACCGCATCACGGAGGCCGTCCGGGCAGCCCGTGCCCGCGGCGCCCAGCGGGTCGTCCTGCAGGGCTGGTCGGCCGGCGCCCTCGCGTGCTCGGTCGCGGCGGCCCGGGTCGACGTCGACGGGCTCGTCGCCGTCTCCCCGCTCCTCAGCGTCCGGTCGGCCCTCCGCGGCGCGGTGGCGGGCGCCCACCTGCCGGCGTTCGTCGGGAGCATCGCCGCACGCATCGTCGCCGCACCGGGCCTCGCCCGGCTGGCCGGTGCCCGGACGCCCGTGCCGGTCACCGCGTGGCAGGACTCGCGCACACCGACGCTGATCATCCACTCGTCCGCCGACGCCCTGGTCGCCGCCGCGGACGTCACCGCGGTCGCCGCACGCCAGGCCGCGGAGGTCGTGACGTTCCGCACCGCGCCGCACACGCTCGAGTGGAACGAGGACCCGGAACGGTGGGAGGCGGCGGTCCGCGGCTTCGCCGAGACCCTGACCGCCTGACGGCACGGCGCGACCGCAGACAGACGGGAGGCCCGGTACCAGCTGGTACCGGGCCTCCCGTCTGTGCTGTGCTGTGCTCGGGCTGGCTAGCCCTCGACCTCGGGGGTGGGCGCCTCGGGCGCCTTCTCGAGCGAGGGAGCGCCGGCGAGGACCTCTTCGCGGCCCGGCTGACGCCCGGTCTCGAAGGTGAACGCGCCGTCGACGAAGCCGACCTTCACGTGGTCGCCCGCGGTGAGCTCACCCTGCAGGATGTGCTCGGACAGCTGGTCCTCGACCTCGTGCTGCATCGCGCGGCGCAGCGGTCGGGCGCCGAGGGACGGGTCGAACCCGACCTTGATGAGCTGCTCCTTGGCCGCGAGCGACAGCTCGACGGTCATGTCGCGGTCGAGCAGGCGGTCCGCCAGACGCTTCACGAACAGGTCCACGATCTGCAGCAGCTCGGACTGCGAGAGCTGCGGGAACACGATCGTGTCGTCGACGCGGTTCAGGAACTCGGGCTTGAAGTGCTTCTTCAGCTCCTCGTTCACCTTGCCGCGCATGCGGTCGTAGCCGACGGCCGAGTTGCCCTCGACCTGGAAGCCCACCGGGCCACCTGCGATGCCCTGCGAACCGAGGTTCGTGGTCATGATGATGACGGTGTTCTTGAAGTCGACGACGCGGCCCTGACCGTCGGTCAGACGACCCTCTTCGAGGACCTGCAGCAGCGAGTTGAAGATGTCCGGGTGGGCCTTCTCGATCTCGTCGAACAGGACCACGGAGAACGGCTTACGGCGCACCTTCTCGGTGAGCTGGCCGCCCTCCTCGAACCCGACGAACCCGGGAGGGGCACCGAACAGACGCGAGACGGTGTGCTTCTCGCCGAACTCCGACATGTCGAGGGAGATCAGTGCGCCCTCGTCGTCGAAGAGGAACTCCGCGAGCGCCTTGGCGAGCTCGGTCTTGCCGACGCCCGTGGGCCCGGCGAAGATGAACGAGCCCGAGGGGCGGTTCGGGTCCTTGAGGCCGGCACGGGTGCGGCGGATGGTCTTCGAGAGGGCCGAGATGGCCTCCTCCTGACCGATGACGCGCTGGTGCAGGGCCTTCTCCATGAAGACGAGCCGCGAGGTCTCCTCTTCGGTGAGCTTGAACACCGGGATGCCCGTGGCCTGCGCCAGGACCTCGGCGATGATGCCCTCGTCGACGGTGCCGGACGCGGCGACGTCACCGGCGCGCCACTGCTTCTCGAGGCGGAGACGCTCGCCGAGGAGCTTCTTCTCCTCGTCACGGAGCGACGCGGCCTTCTCGAAGTCCTGCTCCTCGATGGCGGCTTCCTTCGACCCGCGCACCGTCGAGATCTTCTCGTCGAACTCGCGGAGCTCCGGCGGCGCCGACAGGATCGACAGACGCAGGCGGGCGCCGGCCTCGTCGATCAGGTCGATGGCCTTGTCCGGCAGGAAGCGGTCCTGCACGTAGCGGTCCGCGAGGTTCGCCGCGGAGACGATCGCCCCGTCGGTGATGGACACCTTGTGGAACGCCTCGTACTTGTCGCGGAGGCCCTTGAGGATGTTGATCGTGTGGGGCAGCGACGGCTCGTTGACCTGCACCGACTGGAAGCGGCGCTCGAGTGCGGCGTCCTTCTCGAAGTGCTTGCGGTACTCGTCGAGCGTGGTGGCACCGATGGTCTGGAGCTCACCGCGGGCGAGGAGCGGCTTGAGGATCGACGCGGCGTCGATCGCGCCCTCGGCGGCACCGGCACCCACGAGGGTGTGGATCTCGTCGATGAAGACGATGATGTCGCCGCGGGTGCGGATCTCCTTCGTGACCTTCTTCAGGCGCTCCTCGAAGTCACCGCGGTAGCGGGACCCGGCGATGAGCGACCCGAGGTCGAGCGAGTAGAGCTGCTTGTCCTTGAGCGTCTCGGGCACGTCGCCCTTGACGATCGCCTGGGCGAGGCCCTCGACGACGGCGGTCTTGCCGACGCCGGGCTCACCGATCAGGACGGGGTTGTTCTTGGAGCGGCGGGAGAGGATCTGCATGACCCGCTCCATCTCCTTCTCGCGCCCGATGACGGGGTCGAGCTTGCCGTCACGCGCGGCCTGGGTGAGGTTCCGACCGAACTGGTCGAGGACCTGCGAACCCTGCTGCGCGTTCTGCTGCGGCTCACCGCCGACGGCGACCGCTTCCTTGCCCTGGTAGCCGGACAGGAGCTGGATGACCTGCTGGCGGACCCGGTTGAGGTCGGCGCCGAGCTTGACGAGGACCTGGGCTGCGACGCCCTCGCCCTCGCGGATGAGGCCGAGCAGGATGTGCTCGGTCCCGATGTAGTTGTGGCCGAGCTGCAGCGCCTCGCGCAGGGACAGCTCGAGGACCTTCTTGGCGCGCGGCGTGAACGGGATGTGCCCGGTCGGCTGCTGCTGGCCCTGGCCGATGATGTCCTGCACCTGCTCGCGCACGGCGTCGAGCGAGATACCGAGCGACTCCAGCGCCTTGGCGGCGACGCCCTCGCCCTCGTGGATGAGGCCGAGGAGGATGTGCTCCGTACCGATGTAGTTGTGGTTGAGCATCTTCGCTTCTTCTTGAGCGAGGACGACAACACGACGGGCCCGGTCGGTGAATCTCTCGAACATGTGCTCTCCCTTGGCCCCTTGTCACCAGGGCCGACAGCCGGACTCGTGTGAGTCCGGTCACGTACATCGAGACTAACCAGCGGTCCCCTCCGAGGCTGCCCCTGTTCGCCGTGGGCGTGACCTCGGTGCGCGGTGCGCACAGCGCCGGCCGGGAGGCCCGTCCTGGCTCCCGCAGACCGGTCCCGTCCGACGGTTCCCGACCCCCGCCGGGTACGATCCGCTGCATGGAGCAGCCCGTCGTCGGCCTCGTCGTCCACCCCTCGAAGAACGTCCAGCAGTCCGTGGACATCCTGGACCGCTGGAACTCGTCCGGCGCCGGCCGCCTGATGGCCCGGAGCATCGACGCCGCTCGGCTCCGGAGCGACATCGACGTCGTGGACGACGACGAGTTCACCGACCGGGTCGACCTCGTCGTCGCGCTCGGCGGTGACGGCACCATGCTCGGCGCGATGCGGCTCGTCGCCCGTCGCCCGGTGCCGGTGCTCGGCGTCAACTACGGCAACGTCGGGTTCCTGGTGGAGATCGAGCCCCCGGAGCTCGAGGCAGCACTGGAGCGGCTGTCGGCCGGGCAGTACCAGCTCGAGCCACACCACGCCCTCGAGGCCCGGCTCTCCTGGGGCGGCGCCCGGACCGACTACCTGGCGTTCAACGACATCACGATCGTCCGGCGCCCCGGCGCCGGGCAGGTCTCCGCGGACCTCAGCGTCGGCGGGCTCATGTACGGCTACTACCGGGCGGACGCGATCGTGGCGTCGACCCCCGCCGGGTCCACCGCGTACAACTACGCCGCCGGCGGCCCGGTGCTCTCCCCCGCGCTGTCCGGCTCGGTGGTCACGCCGGTGGCACCGATGGCCGGCATCGACCGCTCGGTCGTCCTGGCGGCGCGGGAGCGCTACCGCTTCGACATCGCCGAGGGCACCCGGAGTGCGGCGCTCGAGGTGGACGGCCTCGTCGTCGGCGAGGTCGCGACCGGCGCCCAGCTCGAGGTCCGGCTCCGGAAGGACGCCGGCAGCGTGGTCCGCCTCGACGCCGAGCGCCACGGCCGCACCGGGCGCCTCAAGCTCGGGCTCCTCGACCTGCCGCTCCGGCCGGACCAGCTCATCGAGCTCATCCCGCAGGACCTGCGGCAGAAGCTGCACCGCGAGACGGAGGACTGACGCGATCCGAGCCTCCCGGCCCCGACGCTCGCGGCCCGACGCTCGTGGCACGCCGAGAGGCCCGTCCGGCGAACCGGACGGGCCTCTGACCGTCACCCCACGGATCGCGTCACACGGACCGACCCGGAACTGCGACCTACTCGGTCAGGTACAGCTGCATGTCCTGCGAGACGGCCTTGGCGAACAGGCGGAGCTTCGCACGCGACTCGACACGGCTGACCGCCTGGCGCGTGGTGTGCACGATCTTCGAGATCTCGTCGAGCGTCATCGGCTTGTCGTCGTCCAGGCCGTAGCGCATGCGGATCACGTTGGCCTCGTCGCTCGGGAGCTCGGCGACGATGGAGCGGATGTCGCGGTGCAGGAGCGTCGTCTCGGTGAGCTCGTTCGGGCTCGCGGCGTCCTCGTCCTCGATGAAGTCACCGAGTTCGCTGTCGTCGGAGTCGCCGACCACGGTGTGGATCGACACGGGCTCGTGCGAGCGGCCCTTGAGGTCGACGAGCTCCTCGACGCTCATGCTCAGCTCGGCGGCCACTTCCTCCGGCATCGGCGCGCGGCCGAGGTCGACGGTCAGGTCACGCTCGGTGCGCGAGATCTTGTTGATGAGCTCGACGGTGTGCACCGGGATGCGGATGGTGCGCGCCTTGTCGGCGAGACCACGCGAGATCGCCTGGCGGATCCACCAGGTGGCGTAGGTCGAGAACTTGTAGCCCTGCGTGAAGTCGAACTTCTCGACGGCACGGACCAGGCCGAGGTTGCCCTCCTGGATGACGTCCATGAAGGGCAGGCCGCGCTGCGAGTAGCGCTTGGCGATGCTCACCACGAGGCGGAGGTTCGAGGTGATCATCCGCTCCTTGGCACGCTCACCGTCGCGGACGAGCCACTTGAGCTCACGCTCCAGGGACTTCGGGATGCTCGTGTCGCCGTTGAGCTTCTCCTCGGCGAAGAGGCCGACCTCGATGCGGCGGGCGATGTCCGCCTCCTCCTCGGCGGTGAGGAGGGCGAGGCGGCCGATGTGGCGGAGGTAGTCGCCGACCTGGTCGACGGATGCACCGCGGACGCCGGCGAGCTGCTCGTCGGCCTCGACCTCGGCGACGGTGTCGAGGGTCGTGGTCTCGGAGGTGGTCGGGGTCGCTGCCTTCTTGGTGCGGCGCGAGGTGGTGCTGGGTGATGCCGTTGCGGTCGCCATGGTGTGTCTCCTTGCGTTGACGGTGACGGTCCTCGGTGGGGTGAGACCGAGTTTGGTGGCGCGGAGGTGTACCCCACAAACCCGCCGCGTCGATTCCCAGGCTTCTCCGAACTTCACCATCGGCAACACCCGGGAAGGGGTACAGCGCGTCGTGGACATTCACCCCGCACAAGCCCGTCCTGGTGCGGATCGACCGCGAACTACAGGGTTGTAGCGCCGATCAGGGCGGGGGTACCGACGCTGTACCCCGGGGTGCAACGTGATGTGGACAACGACAACGGGGTACGACGGAGCGGATCGTGGCGATCCGGTCGTCGTACCCCGAAGAGGTCGAGTGGAGGCGTCACCAGGACGGTTCGAGGCGCCCTTCCCGGGTGCTCGAGAACGCGGGGTCGGCGTCGCGGTCGAACTCGTCGTACTCGCTCTCGAAGTCGCCGACGAGGCTGCGGGACGCGAAGGGGTGCAGGATCGACATGCCCGCGATGCTCGCACCGGCGGGCGACGTCGAGGTGAACGCGGGATGACGCCGTGCCGACGCGTTCGTGCATCGAGGGAGCAGAAGACGTCGAGTGCCGTCGGGCGACTCGACGATTCCTGCTCCCTCGGTGCACGAGGGGTGCGCGCGGGCGCGTGGCGCGGGCGCGGGCGCGCGGGGCTACTCGGCGCGCGTCGGAGCCGCGGGGGCGGTGCCGTGCTCGCGCTCGTAGCGCGCGCGCTCCTCGGCCTCGATCTTCGAGTAGGTCGAGCGCTCGGTCCGGTCGGCGCGGATGATCGCGCGCATGACGAACCAGAAGACGGCGCCGACGATGACGGTCGGCGTCAGGGCGAAGATGATCCCGGTCACGACTCCATGCGGCACGTCGTCATCGTACCTCGCCCGGTCGGGGGGCCCGGTGTGCGTCCGGCGCACACCGCGCCTCCCGGTCCGGCGCGCGGACCTACTTGACCAGCGGGAAGAGGATCGTCTCGCGGATGCCGAGGCCGGTGATCGCCATGAGCAGGCGGTCGATGCCCATGCCCATGCCCCCCGACGGCGGCATCGCGTGCTCGAGGGCCCGGAGGAACTCCTCGTCGACGCGCATCGCCTCGGGGTCGCCGCCGGCCGCGAGGCGGGCCTGCTCGACGAACCGCTCGCGCTGCACGACCGGGTCGACGAGCTCGGAGTACGCCGTCGCCAGCTCGAAGCCGCGGACGTAGAGGTCCCACTTCTCGACGACGCCCGGACGGGTCCGGTGCTCGCGGGTCAGCGGTGAGGTGTCGACCGGGAAGTTCATCACGAACGTCGGGCGGTCGAGCGAGTCGATGACGAAGTGCTCCCAGAGCTCCTCGACGTACTTGCCGTGCGTGGCGTGTGCGACCTCGACGCCCTCGGCCGCAGCGAGCTCCTGCAGTTCGGACAGCGGCGTCTCCGGGGTGATCTCCCGGCCGGCCGCCTCGGACAGCGACCCGTACATGTCGATGCGGGGCCACTCGCCGCCGAGGTCGTACGCCGTCCCGTCGGCGAGCGTCACCTCGAGGGCGCCACCCGTCACCGCGCGGGCGGCGTTCTGCACGAGCTCCTGCGTCAGGTCGGCCATCTGCTCGTAGTTGCCGTACGCCTGGTACGCCTCGAGCATCGCGAACTCGGGCGAGTGCGTCGAGTCCGCGCCCTCGTTCCGGAAGTTGCGGTTCACCTCGAAGACCCGGTCGATGCCGCCGACGACGGCGCGCTTGAGGAACAGCTCGGGCGCGATGCGGAGGAACAGCTCGGTGTCGAACGCGTTCGAGTGCGTGACGAACGGCCGGGCGGAGGCGCCACCGTGCTGGGTCTGCAGCATCGGGGTCTCGACCTCGAGGTACTCGTGCCCGGCGAACGTCGCCCGGAGCGAGGCCATCACGGCAGCACGGGCACGGACGGTCTTCCGGGCGTCCTCGCGCACGATGAGGTCGAGGTAGCGCTGGCGGACCCGCGTCTCCTCGTTCAACTCGTTGTGCAGGTTCGGCAGCGGCAGGATCGCCTTCGCGGCCATCGCCCAGTCGTCGACCATGACGGACAGCTCGCCGCGGCGGGAGGAGATCACGCGGCCGTGCACGAACACGTGGTCCCCGAGGTCGACGAACTCCTTCCAGCGGGCCAGTGACTCGTCGCCGACCTCGGCCAGGGAGACCATCGCCTGGATGCGCTGCCCGTCGCCGGACTGCAGGGAGGCGAAGCAGAGCTTGCCGGTGTTGCGGGAGAACACCACGCGGCCGGCGATGCCGACGACGTCCTGCGTCTCCTCGCCGGTCTCCAGGTGCGCGTACTGCGCCCGGACCGCGGGGATCGTCGTGGTGATCGGGAGTTCCGCCGGGTAGGCCTCGACCCCGGACTCGAGCAGGCGCACGCGCTTGTCGAGACGGACCTGACGCTGCTCGCTCGTCTCCTGCTCGGCCTGGGCGGCCGCGTCGTCGATCGCGGTGTCGGTGGGGACGGTCTCGTCGGTCATGCGGGTGCGGCTCCGGAGGGTCGTGGGGGTCGCGTCGATGCTACCCGTCTCCGGGTACTCCCCCGAGTTGACGGGGGCGTCGCGACGGCTGCTACAGCGTCGCCTGGCCGTCGGCGGCGGCGAGGGCGTTCTCGACGGCGGACCGGACGAGCGCCCCGAGCACCCGCCCGGGCCGGTCGACGCCGATCCCCGACAGCGTGCCCGCCGACTGGTCGACGATCGCGGTCGAGAAGCTCACGGCGGCCCGGACCGCGTCGGCGTACGCGGGGCGGTCGCGCTCGGCGACGACGAACGGCTCGGCCCCCATCTCGACGACGAGCGCCTGCGCGATCGGGAGCACCGGCGCCGGGGCGGTGACGGCGCAGTAGGCGTCGCGGAGCCGGGCGAGGTCGACGCTCGTGCCGGTGAAGGCCATCGCGGGGTGGATCGCGAGCGGGATCGCCCCGGACCGGAACGCCGGCGCGAGGACGTCGACGCCGTGGTCCGGGCTCGTGTGCACGACGAGCTGGCCGGGCTGCCAGAGCCCGGCGTCCGCGAGGCCCTGCACGAGCGTCGGCAGCTGGTCGTCCGGCACGGCGAGCAGGACGAGTTCGCTCCGCTCGACGAGCGCCGCCGTGTCGAGGACCGGGGCGCCGGGCAGCATCGCCTCCGCGCGGTCACGACCGGCGTCGGAAACCGCGGTGATGCCGACGACCGCGTGCTCCGCGTTCGCGAGGGCGGCACCGAGCACCGGCCCCACCCGTCCGGCGCCGATGATGCCGACGCCGAGCCTCCCGGCCCTCACCGTGCGGCTCCGGGACGCGGGACGTCGGCCCAGCCGTCCGTCACCGGTGCCGGCGGGACCAGCGGGGCGGGGGTGGGTCGGGCCTCCAGGCCGTGGCGGGACCATGCGGGCGCGACACGCTGCCCGCCTCCGTCGCGCCAGCGGTGGGAGGTGTCGACCGCCGCGGCCTCGACCGCGCGGGACGCCGTGCCGGACCAGAGCCGCTGCGCGTCCCCGGCGTCGAGCGCGCCGACGCGGGCAGCGACCGGCCCGGAGACCGTGTGCACGTGCACCGACGCGAGGCGCAGGGCGCGCTCGAGCGGGCCCTGCGACACCTTGACGCTCTGCACGCGCGGCAGCGGTACGACGACGAGCGAGCGCCAGACCCACCCGAGCCGGAGGAGCACCGCGCCGGGCACGAAGCGGTAGCCGTTGCGGGACGCCGACAGCGGGCGCAGCCACCGCCCGCGGCGGGGCGAGTGCACGAAGCCGCCGCGGTCGCCCGTGGTGGTGAGGCTCTCGTCGACCACGCCGACCGCCTCGGCCGAGCCCTCGCGGAGGCGTTCGCGGCTGGCAGCCGGGCCGACCACCGCGCTGCCGACGAGCTCGGGCAGGATGATCTCGAGGACCTGCCGGACGTCGGCGGCGGTGCCGACGGGGAGCACGAGCGACGAGACCTGCTGGTTCGTCGACGCCCCGTTGCCGGCCTTGGTGGCGCGGTTGATCCGGATGTCCCACCAGCCGAACGGACGCCAGAGCAGGGGCTGGCTGACGCTCACGGCGTGGATGCGGCCCGGCGGCAGGGTCTCGTTCGACGTCGACATCAGGCCGAACCCGATCCGGATGCCGTCGCGGGTGTCGGCGATCGTGTACCGGAGCGACTTCGAGAAGCGGCGGACGTAGTAGCCGCCGGCACCGATGACGGCCGGGAAGAGCGACACGAGCAGGAAGTACTCGCCGGTGAGGGCGATGCTCACGACGATCGCGACGACGAGCAGCAGGATGACGACCGTCGTGCTCGACAGCACCATCGACGCGATGAGGCGGCCGGGGTGCACGCGGACCACGCGGGTGGCGTGCATCGCGGACGGGTCGAGCTCGGGCGCCAGGAAGTCGTGCACCCGGTCCTGCAGCACGCCCTCCGACGGACGGCCGCGCACGCCGGCGTCCTGCTCCTGGGCCCCCGACGCCAGCACGAGGATGCGCTGCCGGAGGTCGTCGGCGGCCGTCGCACCGAGGTAGGCGAGCTGCACGCTGGCGTCGTTGCCGGCCTGCGCGACCTCGAGCTTCGCCGTGCCGAGCAGCCGGGGCAGCAGCGGACGGGAGATGTTGATGCCCTGGATGCGGTCGAGTCGGGCCTTCCGGTGGTTGCGGAAGAGCACGCCGGAACGCACCTCGACGATCTCGCCGGTCACCCGGAACTCGTGCATGCGCCAGGACAGCCAGAACAGGCCGATGAGCACGACGAGGAACACGGCCGTGCCGAGGAGCACCCACCCCACGGCGCCGTGCTCGTAGACGTAGCGGACGGGGTCGCCGTCCTCGGCGGGCCCACCCTCGCCCGGGATGAAGACCTCGACGACCTGGTCGCGGATCGAGTTGAGGACGTACCCGAGGACGACCACGAGGAAGATGCCGCCGCGGAGCAGCGGGGTGAGCGGGTGCAGACGGTGCCACTCGCCGTCGGTGAGGGACGCGGCAGCGGCGGCGTCCCCCTTCCGCGGTGGTGCGGGCGGGGCGGGCGGTGGTGGCCCGGGGCGGAAGGTCATCGGCGCCTACAGTCCCGCGCGCCGGGACTCGGCGAGCTCGACCAGGCGGTCACGGAGTTCGTCGGCGTGGGCGGCGGGGATGCCGGGGATCCGCACGTTCGTCGAGGCCGCGGCGGTCACGAACTTCAGCTCGCTCATCCCGAGCACCCGGTCGAGCGGTCCGCGGGCGACGTCGACGAGCTGGAGGCGCCCGTACGGCACGGCCGTGAAGCGCTGCCACATCAGGCCACGGCGGAGCACGAGGTCGTCGTCCCGGAGGGCGTAGCCGATCGCCCGGATCCGGCGCGGGGTGAGCAGGGCGGTCACGAGCGTGATGATCCCGATGACGACGCCGATGCCGAGGAACACCCGACCGGCCGGTGCGCCGAGGCCGCCGGTGACGCCGCCGAGGAGCAGGAGCCCCGCGGTCACCACGCCGCCGGCGAGGACGGTCGACACCAGGTCCGTCCAGACGAGCTTCTGCGACACCCGGGTCCAGGCGATGCCGTCCAGCCCGAGGCCGTGCTCGTCGAGTCGTTCTCGCGGCATTCCGGGCCTCCTGCTCGTCGTGGGACTGCTCGTCGTGCGCGTCGTCGTCAGGCGCCGGCCCTCAGGCGACCGTGCCGTCCCGTCGCTCGGTGTCGTCGTCCTCCGGCGGCGGGGCGATGCACATGCGCTCGGCGACGAGCGCACAGACGGTCAACACGAGTCCGCCACCCAGCGCCACGGCGTTCGGCAGGGTCGAGCCTAGCGACGGCAGCACCGAGCGGGTCAGCAGGTACACGACGAGCCCGAGGGCGAACGCGCCGAACAGCGCTCCGCAGATGCTCGAGGCCTTCGCGAGCAGGACGACCCGGGTCGCGTACAGCGGGTCCACCCGGCGGGAGGCGGTGCCCCGTGCGTGCCGGCGGACCGGCACGGCCATGAACAGCAGGGCGATGCCGATGAACAGCAGGGTGATCCCGAGCGGCACCGACATGAGCAGACTGGGCGCCTGGCGCGAGGTCAGGATCGCGTCGACCGCGTACCCCGCGACGGCCGCCACGACGGCCACGCCGATCAGGGTGGAGGCTCGGGTCGGTCTCATGCGGTGGGTCCCGTTCCTGTCGTGGTCCGTCCGGCGAACAGCCGGGGTTCGTCGATCCGCTCGGTCGTGTCACCCAGGGCGGCGAGGAGGGCCGCGACCAGGCCGTGTCCGGGGAGCATCGCATCCGGGTCGGCGTCCGCCCAGGGGGCGAGCACGAAGTCCCGCTCGGCGGCGCGGGGGTGCGGCACCGTGAGCGTCGGCGTGTCCAGCCGCAGGTCGTCGACCGCCACGACGTCGAGGTCGAGCGTGCGGTCACCCCAGCGCACCTCGCGGGTGCGGCCGTGGTCGTCCTCGATGCCGTGCAGCGCGTCGAGGAGCGTCTGTGGGCTCAGGTCGGTGTCGACGACCACGACGGCGTTGCGGTAGCGCGGTCGGGACGGGTCGGGGCCGTCCGGCGTCGCCGCCACGGACTCGACCTCGTGGCTCGACGCGACAGGGCGGACGCCGGGCACGGCGGCGATCGCGGCCGCGGCGGCCCGGAGCGCACTCCCCCGGTCCCCGAGGTTCGCGCCGAGGGCGATCACCACGCGGCTCACGTGTCGGCCCCGGGCTGCCCGGCCGCGGCACGTGTGCGCCGGATCGTCACGGAGACGTCGTCGAACGGCACGGTGATCGGGGCCTGCGGCTTGTGCACCGTCACCTCGGTGGCGATCGCGGCGCCGTGGGTGAGCACGACGGCGGCGATGCGCTCGGCGAGGGTCTCGATGAGGTCCACCGGGTCACGTTCGATCTCCGCGACGACCTGCTCGGCGAGCACGCCGTAGTGCACGGTGCGGTCGAGGTCGTCCGCGGACGCGGCCGCTCGGGCGTCCACCTCGACGGCGACGTCGACGACGAAGTCCTGCCCGTCGGCACGTTCGGCGTCGAACACCCCGTGGTGTCCGCGGGCCCGGACCCCGGTGAGTCGGATGGTGTCGTTCACGATCGCGCTGCCCTCCAGGCGTCCCGGACGTCGAGCACGGCACGGGTCGGCGCCGGGTCGTGCACGCGGACGCCCCAGGCACCGCGTTCGGCCGCCAGCAGGCTGATCGCCGCCGTGGCCAGGTCCCGTTCCGCCGGAGGGGCACCCGCCGGACTGCCGACACCGTCGAGGAACCGCTTGCGCGACGCGGCGACGAGCACGGGCAGCCCGATCGAGGCGAAGCGCTCGTAACCGGCGAGGACCTGCCAGTTCTGCACGCCCTGCTTCGCGAAGCCGAGCCCGGGGTCGATCACGACCTGCTCCTGTCGGACGCCGAGCACGATGAGTTCGGCGACCCGCATCTCGACCGCACGACGGACCTCCTCGACGACGTCCGTGTAGACGGCTTCCCGCTGCATGTGGTCGCTGTGGCCGCGCCAGTGCATCACGACGAAGCCGGTGCCGGTGTCGGCCACGACCTTCGCCATGTCCGGGTCGGCGAGCCCGCCGGAGACGTCGTTGACGAGCACGGCCCCGAGCCCGACGGCCCGTTCGGCCGTGGTGGCGTTCATCGTGTCGATGCTGACCGGGATGCCCTCGGCGACCAACTCCGCGACGACGGGCAGCACCCGGTCCTGCTCGACCGCCACCGGGACGCGCTCGGCGCCGGGACGGGTCGACTCCCCGCCCACGTCGACCATGTCCGCGCCGGCGGCGACGAGCTCCCGGGCGTGCGCGACCGCGGCGTCGACCGTGTCGTGCAGGCCACCGTCACTGAAGGAGTCGGGCGTCACGTTGAGGATGCCCAACACGCGTGGCCGGCCGGTGCTCGCGGCACCACGACCACGGCGACGGCCGCGCTCGACCCCTGACACCACGAGGGGTGTCGGGGAGTCGATCGCGACCGTCGCCGGTCCTGCTGCTGTTGCCCGCGCTCGGCTCACCTCGGCGAGCCGACGCGTCCGTCTCGTCGGCAGGTCGGTCATGCCGGCTACGCGGGTGCGATGCCCGGGTTGCCGAACGGACGGTGACGACGCTGCTTGCCGAGGTCGACGCCGACCGGCTCGGCGGTGGAGGCCGCCTTGCCCGGCATGTCGATCGCGGGCAGGTCGCTCACCGGACGCTTGTCGCTCGAGAGCCACTGCGGACGCTCGGGCAGCTTGCGGACGTCCTTGAAGATCTCCACGAGCTCCGGGGCGTCGAGCGTCTCCTTCTCGAGGAGCTCGCCGGCCAGGCGGTCGAGGATGTCGCGGTTCGCGTTGAGCACCTGGTAGGCCTCGTCGTGCGCCTGCTCGAGCAGTGCACGGGTCTCGGCGTCGACCGTCTCGGCGATGTTCTCCGAGTAGTCACGGCCGTTGCCGCCCATGTCACGGCCCATGAACGGCTCACCCGAACCCTGGCCGAGCTTGACGGACCCGACCGCACGGCTCATGCCGTACTCGGTGACCATCTTGCGTGCGGTGCCGGTGGCCTTCTCGATGTCGTTCGACGCACCCGTGGTCGGGTCGTGGAAGACGATCTCCTCGGCGACGCGACCGCCCATGGCGTACGTGAGCTGGTCGAGCAGTTCGTTGCGGGTGACCGAGTACTTGTCCTCGAGCGGAAGCACCATCGTGTAGCCGAGGGCACGGCCACGCGGCAGGATCGTGATCTTCGTGACCGGGTCGGTGTGGCGCATCGCGGCGGCGGCGAGGGCGTGGCCACCCTCGTGGTACGCCGTGATGAGTTTCTCCTGGTCGGACATGATCCGCGTGCGACGCTGCGGGCCGGCCATGACACGGTCGACCGCCTCGTCGAGGGCGCGGTTGTCGATGAGCTGCGCGTTCGAGCGGGCCGTCAGCAGGGCGGCCTCGTTGAGCACGTTCGCCAGGTCGGCGCCGGTGAAGCCCGGCGTCTTGCGGGCGAGCAACTCGAGGTCGACGCTCGCGGCGAGCGGCTTGCCCTTCGCGTGCACCTCGAGGATCTGCTTGCGACCCTGCATGCCCGGCGCGTCCACGCCGATCTGGCGGTCGAAGCGGCCGGGACGCAGGAGCGCGGGGTCGAGCACGTCGGGACGGTTCGTCGCCGCGATGAGGATGACGTTCGTCTTGCCGTCGAAGCCGTCCATCTCGACGAGGAGCTGGTTCAGCGTCTGCTCGCGCTCGTCGTTGCCGCCACCGATGCCGGCACCGCGGTGCCGACCGACGGCGTCGATCTCGTCGATGAAGACGATGGCCGGGGAGTTCTGCTTGGCCTGCTCGAAGAGGTCACGGACGCGGCTCGCACCGACACCGACGAACATCTCCACGAAGTCCGAACCGGAGATCGAGTAGAACGGCACGCCCGCTTCGCCGGCGACGGCACGCGCGAGGAGGGTCTTGCCGGTGCCGGGAGGGCCGTACAGCAGCACGCCCTTCGGGATCTTCGCGCCGACGGCCTGGAACTTCGCCGGCTCCTTGAGGAACTCCTTGATCTCCTGGAGTTCCTCGATCGCCTCGTCGGAGCCCGCGACGTCGGCGAACGACACCTGCGGGTTCTCCTTGTTGTTCATCTTGGCCTTGGACTTGCCGAACTGCATGACCTTCGAGCCGCCGCCCTGGGCGCTCGAGAGCAGGAACCAGAACAGGGCACCGATGAGCAGGAACGGCAGGAGCGTCAGCAGGAGCGACACGAAGACGTTCGACTGCTGGACGTGGTCGTTGTAGCCCTTGGGCAGGTCGGCCTTGGCCACGGCGTCGACGACCTCGTCACCGCGCGGCGTCGAGTAGTAGAACTGCTCGGTCCCGCCGTCGTTCCGGAGGGTCAGGTCGACGCGCTGCTCGGTCGAGTTGACGACGGCCGAGGAGACCTTGCCGTCCGAGAGCTGCTCGAGGCCCTTCTGCGTGGAGATCTCCTGGGTGCCGGACTGGGCGATGAACGTCCATCCGACGAAGATCCCCACGAGCGCGACCAGTATCCAGATGTACGGCCCGCGGAGGATGCGCTTGAAGTCCATGTGATCCGGGCGCGAGGGCCCGACACCTTTCTCTGCCGAAGTTGCGTGCTGATCAGCATACGGCGGTCATTCTGTGGCGAGAATGGGTGTCCTCTGCGGGCGAACTCCACGTTCGGCCCCCGTTCGGAGGGGGCACACGGCCAGGTCAG
This sequence comes from Microbacteriaceae bacterium PS02332, assembly GCA_029959645.1. Lineage (GTDB taxonomy): Bacteria > Actinomycetota > Actinomycetes > Actinomycetales > Microbacteriaceae > Curtobacterium. Next base: position 18,082 of record JASCOJ010000021.1, read on the forward strand.
GACCCGGCGCGGAGCCTGCCCTCAGGAGTAGACGTGCGGCGCGAGCACGCCGATGCCGCGGAGGTTGCGGTAGCGCTCGTCGTAGTCGAGCCCGTAGCCGACCACGAAGGCGTCCGGGATCTCGAAGCCGGCGTACTTCACGTCGACCTCGACCTTGGCGGCCTCGGGCTTGCGGAGCAGCGCGACGATCTCGACGCTCGCGGCCCCACGGGACTCGAGGTTCTGCTTGAGCCAGGACAGCGTCAGACCGGAGTCGATGATGTCCTCGACGATGATGACGTCGCGGTCGTGGAGGTCGGTGTCGAGGTCCTTGAGGATCCGGACGACGCCGGACGACTTCGTGCCGGAGCCGTAGGACGACACCGCCATCCAGTCCATCCGCGCCTGCATCTTCAGGTGACGGGAGAAGTCGGCCATGACCATGACCGCGCCCTTCAGCACGCCGACGAGCAGCGGGTCGCGCCCGACGTAGTCGCGGTCGACCGCGGCGGCGAGTTCGGCGATCTTGTCGTCGATCTGCTCGGGGGTGAAGAGCACTTCGGAGAGGTCGGCCTGCACGTCGGAGAGTTCCACCGGTCCAGCCTAACGTCCCGGCTGCGCCTGGCCCGCGGCGAACAGGACGCGGTCGCCGACCCTGCTGGCGGTCACGCCGGGCAGGTCGATCGGGCCCTGTCCGTGCCACGCGGTGACGAGCCGGCACACCTCGAGCGTCTGCGTCCGGGAGAGCGTCACGCCGAACTCCCCCGCGACGGCCAGCCGGACGAGTCGCTGCCGGAGTGCGGGCGGGTTCGCCGCGAGGCCGGGGACCGACAGCGAGATGCCGGCCTCGGAGTGCTCTGCGAGGTCCTCCGCCATCTCCTCGGCGAAGTGGTCGAGTGCGGCGGCGTCCTCGCGGAGCTGGTCGGCCGTGCGGGCCAGCGCCTCGGGCACCCCGGCACCGAGCTCGCGTTCGAGGACCGGCAGGAGGGCGTTCCGCACCCGCACCCGGGCGAACGCGGGGTCGTCGTTCTGCGGGTCGTCCCACGGCGCGAGCCCCGCGGCGACGCAGGCCTGCCGGGTGGCCGACCGCCGCACGCCGAGCATCGGCCTGCCGAGCGCCGGCCCCGGTCGGTCCGGTCGGACGAGCGGCGCCATGCCGGACAGGCTGTCCGGCCCGCTGCCGCGGAGCAGCCCGAGCAGGACCGTCTCCGCCTGGTCGTCGAGGGTGTGGCCGAGCAGGACCAGGGGCGACCCCGCGGCGGTCGCGACGGCCGTGAGCGACGCGTACCGGGCCTCCCGGGCGGCGGCCTCCGGCCCACCGGCGGTGCCGACGACGACGCGGTCGACGACGACGGGGGCCAGTCCGAGCGACGCGGCCTGCCGGGAGGCCCGTCCCGCGACCGCCTCGGACCCCGCCTGGAGCGCGTGGTCGACGACCACGGCGCCGGCGCGGAGGCCCTGCTTCGGCGCCTCGAACGCCGTCGCGGCCGCGAGGGCGAGCGAGTCCGCACCGCCGCTGAGGGCGACGAGGACCAGGTCTCCGTCGGCCAGGACGCCCTGGTCACGCGCGAGGACGAGGGAGGTGCGGACCGCCAGACGGACGGCGGCGACGGCCGGGTCCAGCCGGGGGCGCTCGGAGTTCACCCGGTAACGTTAGCCGGGCCGTCCCGACGGCGGACAGACCCACCACGACAGCAGAACCAAGGAGTGCACATGGCCGCGTACGACGTCGTCGTCGAGATCCCCAAGGGCAGCCGCAACAAGTACGAGGTCGACCACGAGACCGGTCGCGTGTACCTGGACCGCGTGCTCTTCACCGCGTTCGTCTACCCGACCGACTACGGCTTCTTCGAGAAGACCCTGGCCGACGACGGCGACCCCGTGGACGCGCTGCTGCTCCTCGAGTACCCGACCTTCCCCGGCGTGGGCGTCAAGGTCCGCCCGGTCGGCGTCTTCAAGATGAGCGACGAGGCCGGCAACGACGCGAAGGTGCTCGTCGTCCCGGCGAAGGACCCGCGCTGGGCCCACGTCCAGGACATCTCGGACGTGGACGACCAGACGAAGGCCGAGATCGCGCACTTCTTCGAGCGCTACAAGGACCTCGAGCCGAACAAGTGGGTCAAGGCCGAGGGCTGGGGCGACGCCGCCGAGGCTGAGGCAATCGTGCAGGCCGGCCAGGCCGCGTACGTGCCCGCCGGTCACTGACACCCCGGGGCTCGCGCCCCGCAACGCACAACGCGCCCCGTTCCGACGGGGCGCGTTGTGCGTTGCGGGGCGCGGTGCGGGTCAGACCGAGCCGGAGGGACGAGCCACGTACGGCAGGAGCTGGCCGGGCGACCAGATGGCCCGCTCGACCACGCCGACGTTCGGGTTCGCGGCCTCGACCATGGTGCCGTAGCCGGTCACGATCGAGTCGTGGTAGGCGCCGGAGACGGAGCCGTTGCTCGAGTAGAACAGGATGTCGCCGGGCTGGCGCTGCGAGAGCGGCACGAGGCGGCCGACGGACTTGAAGTAGTTGTACTGCCACACGACGTTGTGGCCACCCGTCGCGATGCCCTGCGAGCCGTAGGCCCCCATCACGAGCCCGGAGCAGTCCCACGAGTTCGGGCCGGAGCCACCGAAGACGTACGCGTCACCGATCTGGGCGCGGGCGAAGGCGATCGCGCCGGCGGCCTTCGACGGGCTGCTCGGGGCGGGTGCCGGGGCGGGAGCGGGCTTCGGCGTGACCGGCTTCGGCGCCGGTGCGGGGGCCGGCTTGGGAGCGGGTGCCGGTGCCGGTGCCGGCTTGGGTGCTGCCGGCTGCGGGGCCGCGGGCTGGGGTGCTGCGGGCTGGGGCGCCGACGGCTTCGGCGCGGTGTTCCCACCACCCGAACCCGTGCCGCCGGAGGTGCCACCGTTCGACCCGGCGGGCGTCGAGCTGCTCGGGCGCGTGCTGCTCGACGACGACGAGGACGGCGACGAGCTGCTGGGCGACCCCGCTGCCGGGCTCGTGTTCCCCGAGCCGGAGGCCGTGTCCGTGCGCGCGTCGATCTCCTGCGCGGCCTTCGCGGCCTGCTGCGCAGTCCAGTACGCCTGCTCCGTGGCCACCGAGGTGCCCTTGAGGAACGCCAGCTGCTGGAGGACCTCGTCCTGCTTCTGCTGCTCGGAGTCGAGGCGACCCTGGGCGGCCGCGGCCACGTCGTTCGCCTGCTCGAGCGCGGTCTTCGTCGCGTCGCGGGCATCGGCGAGGGCGGTCGTGGCCTGGCGCTGCTGCGCGGCGAGCGAGTCGACCGTGCGCTGGTCCTCCTGCGCGCGGGCGAGCACCGACGCCGAGCGCTCGGAGAGGTGCGACATCGTGCCGACCTGGTAGAGCAGGTCGGTGGCGTCGTGCGCGTCGACGAGCATCGAGGTCGAGAGGTCCCCACCGCCGGAGCGGGAGAGCTCCACGACGAGCCCGGCGACCTGGGCCGCGGAGTCGTCGGCCTTGTCCTTCGCCCGTGCGGCCTGTGCGGTCAGGCCGTCGAGGGTGTCCTTCGCCTCCTGCTGCCGGGAGGCCGCCATCGCGTAGGTCTGCCCGGCTTCCTGGACGGTCGCGCCGGTGCGGTCCACGGTGTCCTGCAGCGCCGACATGCGGCTCGTCAGGGCGTCCACCGTCTGCTGCTGGTCGGCTGCGTCGGCCTTCGCCGCCTGCACGTCCTTCCAGGACGGGGCGGAGGGGGAGGCCTGGGCCGGGACGGCGACCGCGACGGACAGGCCGAGGCCGAGCATCGAGACGGTGGCGATCCCGCAGGCGAGGGAGCGGGCAGGGCGCTTCATGTGGTTCAGGGCCTCCTGGGCGCGGGCGTGGTCACACCGAGATCCCTCGGGCGGCCATGAAGGGGACGGGGTCGACGGCGGCGCCGTGCACCCGGGTCTCGAAGTGCAGGTGGCACCCGGTCGACCAGCCGGTCGAACCGACCTGGGCGATCTGCTGCCCGGCGACGACGTGCTGCCCGGCGGACACCATGATCCCGCCGTTGACGATGTGCCCGTAGGCGGTGGAGATCCCGCCGCCGTTGTCGAGGATGACCTCGTTGCCGTACCCGCCGCCGTTCGCCGCGAACGTGACCGTCCCGGAGGCCGCCGCGTAGATCGGCGAGTAGCACCCCGGGGCGAGGTCGACGCCCGCGTGCAGCGTGTAGACGTGCGTGTACGGGTCGACCCGGAGGCCGAAGGGGCTGCTCTGGTACCCGGCGGCCGGGCGGACCCACCCGGAGGCGTTCGCACCGCCGCCACCGGCGGCCGGTGCCGGGGCGGTCTGCGGTCGGCCGGCCGACGGCGCGGGACGGGCTGCCGCCGCGGCGGCTGCTGCCGCACGCTGCTGCTCGGCGGCCTTCGCGGCGGCCTCCGCGCGCTGCCGGGCGAGTTCGGCCTGCCGGGCCTTCTCGACCTCGACGCCCTTCTCGTAGTCCTGCTGCACGTTCGCGGTGGTCGTCGTCAGGAGGGTGAGCTGGGCCTCCAGGCGGTCCTGGTTGTCGTTCTGGGCCGCCACCGCCGTCTGAGCTGCGTCGGCAGTGGACTGCGCCCGACGCATCTCGTCCTGGGCACGGTCCGCCAGGTCGCCGAGTGCGTGGGCCGCGACCTTCGACTTGTCGGCGAGCGACTGGGCGGTCCCGCGGTCCTGCGTGGCCTGCGAGTAGATGCCGTCGGCCTGCTCGGTCAGCTTCGACATGGCGCCGAGTTCGTAGAGCAGGTCACTCGACTTGCCGGGGTGGGCCAGGAGGTCCGTGGTGACGTCGTTGCCGCTGGCCCGCCCGAGCTGTGCGGCGAGCTGGCCGGCCTGGTGCTCGGACTGCGTCGCGGCCTTGTCGGCGGCATCCGCCTGGTCCTGCAGCTTCCGCTGCTCGAGCGCCTTGAGGTCGTACGCCGTCTGTGCGGTCTGGTACGCGGTGCCCGCGGCGTCGGCGGCCTTCTGCTTCGACGCGGCCTGGTCCTGCAGGTCGGCGATGAGGCCCTTGATCTCGCTGACCTTCGCGGCCTGGGCCGCCTCGTTCTGCTTCGCGGCCTGCACGTCGGCCCAGCTCGGGTAGCTCGCGGCGGAGGCCGAGGTGGCCGGACCGACGGCGACGAGGGCTCCCAGCGCGAGTGCGACGACGATCCCTGCGGCGGCGATGCGGCGGCGGGGGCGGGCGGGGAGCGGAGAGGAGTTCAGCATGTGTCTCGATTTCGTAACAGCGCGGCGGGGCGTTCGTAACACTGTCAACAGCCGCAACAGTAACAACAGGAGGCGGTCCGCGAACACCCCTGAACGAGGGCACACCAGACCGACGCCGGTGGCCAGCGGCAGCGCGCGGTGTCGTGTCGGACCCGGTCGGCCCTGCCGCGAGTGAAGTCCCACCACGGAGCACGCTCGCCGCGACACGCCGAAGGGACCGGTTGGACCCGTTCGATTTGGCGAACCGGGTGAGCGTCCGTATGCTTGTCCCTCGGTAGGCGCTTCACACTGCTTGCGGCCCCATCGTTTAGTGGCCTAGGACACCGCCCTTTCACGGCGGCAGCACGGGTTCGAATCCCGTTGGGGTCACTCCTCGAGAGACTGCGAGCAGAGCGAGTTCCTACCGGAACAGCAATTCAACATGGCCCTGTAGCGCAGTTGGTTAGCGTGCCGCCCTGTCACGGCGGAGGTCGCGGGTTCAAGTCCCGTCAGGGTCGCCACGGCTGGGTAGCTCAGTTGGTAGAGCGTTCGACTGAAAATCGAAAGGTCCGCGGATCGACACCGCGTCCAGCCACGGTGAAGAGCCCCTTACTTCGGTAGGGGGCTCTTTTGCGTTGCCGCTGGGGACACGGAACACCGGCGTTCGTCCGTCACCCCGCGCTGTGCGGGAGTGGGGCGGACGAACACCGGTGTCGTCGCGGGTCAGGCCTCGCGGGTCTTCGGGCTGCTGTCGTTCGTCTTCGACGGGTCGCGCTCGACCACGCCGCCGAGCGCGGAGTCGATGCGGCTCATCAGCTCGGCGGGGATCTGCACCCCGGCAGCGCCGGCGTTGTCGTGCACCTGCTCCGGGCGCGAGGCGCCGATGATCGCCGAGGCGACGTTCTCGTTCTGCAGGACCCACGCCACGGCGAGCTGGGCCATCGACAGGCTGAGCTCGTCGGCGATCGGCTTGAGCTCCTGCACGGCCGAGAGCACCTCGTCGTTCATGAAGCGGGAGATCATCTTCGCGCCGCCCTTGTCGTCCGTGGCACGCGAGCCCTCGGGCAGCGGCTGACCCGGCTGGTACTTGCCGGTCAGGACGCCCTGCGCGATCGGGGACCAGACGATCTGCGAGATGCCGAGCTCCTTCGAGGTGGGGACGACCTCCTCCTCGATGACCCGCCAGAGCGCGGAGTACTGCGGCTGGTTCGAGATGAGCTGGAAGCCGAGGTCCTTCGCGAGTGCGGCGCCGGCGCGGAGCTGGTCCGCGGTCCACTCCGAGACGCCGACGTAGAGGACCTTGCCCGCGCGGACGACGTCGGCGAACGCCTGCATCGTCTCCTCGAGCGGGGTCTCGTGGTCGAAGCGGTGCGCCTGGTACAGGTCGACGTAGTCGGTCTGCAGGCGGCCGAGCGAGCCGTCGATCGACTCGAGGATGTGCTTCCGGGACAGCCCGGTGTCGTTGTGGCCCTTGGGACCGGTCGGGCCGAAGACCTTCGTGGCGATCTCGAGCGACTGGCGGCGCTCCCCCTTCAGCGCCTCGCCGAGGACCGTCTCCGCGCCGGTGTTGGCGTAGACGTCGGCGGTGTCGAACGTCGAGATGCCGACCTCGAGGGCGGCCTTGACGCAGGCGATCGCCGCGTCGTTCTCGACCTGGGAGGCGTGGGTCAACCAGTTGCCGTAGGTGATCTCGGAGACCTTGAGGCCCGAGTTGCCGAGGTAGCGGTACTCCATGTGCGTGTCACTCCTGTCGCGGCCGCTCCGATGCGGCTCGCCCGTGACGGTACGCGGCCCCGACGGTGCAGGATCGCAAGGGGCGCGGTGCGCAGACGCACCGCCCGGAGCAAGGGAGCATCCATGACCGGACCGAGTGTGCTGTTCATCGGCGGGAGCGGCATCATCAGTGCCGCCTGCGTCCGTGAGGCTGTCGACCAGGGCTTCGACGTGTCGGTGCTCAACCGGGGCACGACGGAGAAGCGGACCCTCCCGGATGCGGTGACGCGCCTCCAGGCCGACGTCGCGGACCGGGACGCCCTCGCGGCGGCGATCGGCGACACCACGTACGACGTGGTGATCGACTTCGTGGCGTTCACGCCCGACCAGGTGCAGGCGGACATCGACTTCTTCACGGGGAAGACCCGGCAGTACGTCTTCATCAGCTCGGCCTCGGCGTACCAGACCCCGCCGACGCACCTGCCGGTGACCGAGTCGACGCCGCTGAAGAACCCGTACTGGCAGTACTCGCGGGACAAGATCGCGTGCGAGGACCTGCTCGTGCGCGCTTACCGCGAGGACGACTTCCCGATGACGATCATCCGGCCGTCGCACACGTACGACGAGACGCTGCTGCCGTTCGACGGCGGGTGGACGGTCGTCGCGCGGCTGCGTGCGGGCAAGCCGGTGATCGTGCCGGGCGACGGGACCTCGCTGTGGACGCTCACGCACGCGCGGGACTTCGCGGTCGCGTTCGTCGGGGTGCTCGACCGTGCCGAGGCGATCGGCGAGGCGTTCCACATCACCGGCCAGGAGTCGCCGACGTGGGACCGCATCCACCAGGAGGTCGCTGCTGCCGCGGGAGCGCCGGAGCCGACGATCGTGCACGTCCCGGGCGACGCGATCCTGGCCGCCGACCCCGAGTGGGGCGCGGGCGTCGTGGGTGACAAGGCGAACAGCATGGTGTTCGACAACAGCAAGGTGCGGACGCTCGTGCCCGGGTGGGCGGCGCGGACGACGTTCCGCGAGGGCGCCCGCGAGCTGGTCGCCTGGTACGACGCGCACCCGGAGGCGCAAATCGTCGACGAGGAGAAGGACGCGCTGATGGACCGCCTGGCCGAGGCGTACGCGCCGGGCCGCGTCTGACTCGACGCCCTGCCGGACGGGAGGCGCGGGGCACGCTCGCCACGCGCCTCCCGTACGTTTCCGACCGCGACCTCCTCGCGGGTGTCGGAAGCCGAAGAACAGGAACCAGTCCGGACCACGGGAGTCCGTGGCTCGGGAACGGTTCTCGTCCTGCGCAGGGCGCTCGCGCCCGCCTTCGCGACTACGCCAAGTCGCTAACTCTGCGCCGAAGTCAGCCATCGCGCTAGCGGCCCCCTCGTCAGTGACGACGAGCGACGGTGCAAATCGGTCGCCCACCTGTCTGCGTCCTCGGCGAGAGTCCGGAGCGCGGGGAATGCCAGCGCGACCCACGTGCGAGTGCCCTACCCGGATCAACATAGATCCCGGCTTGAAGTCCGGCGACGCGGTGCATGAGGACCCCGTAAGAGACCCCGACCGCCGATGTTGGCCGAAGGTCAGTGGCCGGCCGAACCCACGGCCCGTCGCGAAAAAATCCTTGATCGGCCCGGAACTAGAAGAAACTAGCTCAACCGCGCGGACATCCGTCGACTCCGATCGAAACGAGTACCCCAAGAGGCGACGGTAGTCGCTTCCTCGAAACGGCGCGCAGTTCGATGTATGCACTATCGTAGACCTCGTGACAACTTCTAATCTCGAAGGCCTCGAGGAACAACTCAACGTCGAGCGGCGCAAAGTAGATGTCGGGAATGTGAGCTTCTCAACAAGGGAGCTTGTTCGCATGTTCGAGGAAGGGGAACTGAGTATTGCCCCCGTTTATCAGCGTAAATACCGCTGGACCCCAACTGTAGCGTCTACGTTTATAGAATCTCTTTTCCTCGGCCTGCCGATTCCACCTATCTTCGTTGCCACCAACGAGAATTTCCAGTGGGAGGTGGTTGACGGGGTGCAACGCATCTCTACTTTGATCACTTTCATGGCACCGTCGCTAAATTCTTTATCACGTATCGGCCGAAGCAAGCCCCTTAAGCTTGAAGGTCTCACCAAGGTATCCGAACTCAACGGCTCAACCTTTGAAGATTTGCCTACCGCGTTGCAACGCTACATCAGCCGACAACCGCTCCAGCTTATATCGCTGACGGACAAAAGCAATCGTGAAGTCCGATACGACCTTTTCGAGCGCTTGAATTCCGGCGCGATCTCGCTAACGCCTCAAGAGGTGAGGTCCGCCGTATATCGAGGCGAATTCATCGAGTTCGTCGAAAATCTAGCCAAGCACCCCGTCCTGACATCACTACTGAAGCTCAAGGCGATTAATCAGAACGACGGGACCGCCGCAGAGCAAGTGCTTAAATTCTTCGCCTATAAAAACGCCCGCAATGAATTCACCGGTGCTGTAACAAGTTTCCTGAACGACTACATGGTCACCGCTAGTAGGAGCTTCGACTTCATCAAAGAACGTGAGATTTTTGAGAAATCGGTACGGCTATTGTCGGATTCCTTAGATGGGAAACCGTTCCTTCGCTCCAAGACGTCAGTGACGCCGCTTGTTCAGTTCGAAGCATGCGTAGTGGCAATCGGCATCATGATCGAGAAAAATGATGCAGTTGATCAGCCCTCCGGTAACTGGCCCGACGATCCGGAACTCGTTGCGTCGAGCACCGGCGGAAGTAACACAAAAGCCATGCTCAAGCGGCGGCTAGACCGCGCTACAACCCTTTTCTCCGCCGATGGCGACTAAGCCAGGCGCAGTTGTTGCCATCGAACTAGGGGATGCCGCGGCAGACCGCATAAGTGAGTGGATACGCACCCTCACCATACTAGACGCCGGCGCCCTCGCCGGCACTGCCGAACATGGGCCACTTGGTCAGGAACTTCGCGGGGCGGCGACCGTAGCTGCTATGGCCGAAATGGAGCGGGTTCTTCGAGAGTTACTGGTCCACACCTCGACCGAACTGAATACTGCCGGTATCCGACTCAAAGATTTGCAACCCGGATTGCGAAGCCTGGCCACCCACAGTCACTTCCTCAGGATTGCAGAATCGACTAAGAGCGAGGCGCATTGGGAACGTCGGTCTTTCGTAACTACCTTGGACAAGAGCGACGACATCGCACGCTTTCCACCGCGCACTTCCTCCACCCCGCAACCACCCCTGGACGGAAAGACAATCAAAGCAAGTCATTTTTCTCGCATCTGGTCCGTCCTCGGCTTGCAAGGCGACGCCCTTCCACCCCGACCTTCATCAGCACCGAAGGTCATCACCACGCCCAGGGGCACGACGGCTCCGCCAACACTAGGTTCTTCCTTGAACGCGTTAGCCGAGATCCGCAATGACGTCGCCCACGGCAACGCTCCTCTTGGCGAAATTTTCCACCCGGACAACGAGGGGAAGTCGGCAAAAGAGATTATCGTGCACCTGGAGAACATCAAATACTTGCTCGACCACCTGTGCTTGACATTCTCTGACTTCCTGTCGGGGCGGAGATACGTCGTCCTGCAGTCTGCGTAAATCGCGCGAGCCTCGTACCCGCACCACCTACAAGTCTGCTGGCACGCGAACGCATGTCTTCCTGGAATACCCCGAGGGCGCAGGTTGCCGACATGCGAGCACGTGCTGATGAAACAGCGCGTCGAGGCATACGGGCATGCTCATTCCCTTGAGAACCTCCTCCCCTCTGTCACGGCTAACACCGGCGTCGGCCATTCCGCCGCCACGTGGTGTTGCCGGAGGGGCACAACATGAACCGTTTCGCACCATGGCCATGCATGGTTCGAGCCCGTTCATGTCATGCAGGAGCGGTCCGCGCGGGGGCGGCGCCGATGATGCCCTAGCGAGCCGGCGGTCGGCGGCCGCCGGCCGCTAGGCGCGGGCGCGGAGCGCGGCGCCGAGGGCCTGCATCGCGGTGCCGATCTCCTCGTCGGTGACGACGAGGGGCGGGGCGAAGCGGATCGTCGAGCCGTGCGTGTCCTTCACGAGGACACCGCGGGCCGCGAGGTCCACCGCGATCTCCTTGCCGGTGCCGAGCGCGGGGTCGATGTCGATCCCGGCCCAGAGCCCGGCGACGCGGTGGGCGACGACGCCCTCGTCCATGAGCTCGTCGAGGTACCCGCGGAGCACCGGTTCGCCGTCGAGCGCCCGCTGCTGGAAGGTGCCCTCAGCGAGCATCGCGACGACCTCGGACCCGACGGCCGCGGCGAGCGGGTTGCCGCCGAACGTCGAGCCGTGTTCCCCGGGCCGCAGGACCCCGAGCACGTCCGCACGCCCGACGACGGCCGACACGGGGACGATGCCGCCGCCGAGCGCCTTGCCGAGCGTGATGAGGTCCGGCGTGACGCCGACCCGCTGCACGGCCAGGGTGTGCCCGGTGCGACCGAGGCCGGACTGGATCTCGTCGGCGATGAACAGTGCGCCGAACGCGTCGCAGACCTCGCGGACGGCCGGCAGGTACGACGCCGGCGGGATGACCACGCCACCCTCGCCCTGGATCGGCTCGAGCAGGACGGCCACGACGGTGTCGTCCATCGCCGCGCGGAGTGCGTCCGCGTCGCCGTACGGGACGGTGCGGAAGCCCGGCGTGTAGGGACCGAAGTCGTCCCGCGCGGACGGGTCGTCGGAGAACGAGACGATCGTCGTCGTCCGGCCGTGGAAGTTCCCGCTCGCGACGATGACCGTCGCCTGACCCTGCGGCACGCCCTTGACGCGGTACCCCCAGGCGCGGGCGACCTTGATCGCGGACTCGACGGCCTCGGCGCCGGTGTTCATCGGCAGCATCATCTCGGTGCCGGTGAGCGCGGTCAGCCCCTCGGCGAAGGGCCCGAGCCGGTCGTTGACGAACGCGCGGCTCGTCAGGGTCACGCGGTCGAGCTGGTCACGTGCCGCGGTGAGGAGGCGCGGGTTGCCGTGCCCGAAGTTCACCGCCGAGTACGCGGCGAGCCCGTCGAGGTACGTGCGACCGTCGACGTCGGTGACGGTCGCGCCGTGCCCGGACGCGATGACGACCGGCAGCGGGCTGTAGTTGTGAGCGAGGGAGCGGTCCTCCACGGCGAGCGCGGCGGCCGTGTTCGCCCCGAGCACGCCGGCCATCAGGCGCCCCGTGCGACCGAGGTGCCGGTGCCGACCGGGTGCAGGTCGAGCGTGCAGCACTTCACGCCGCCGCCGCCGAGGAGCAGCTCGGACAGGTCGACGCCGATCGGGTTGTAGCCCTTCTCGCGGAGCTGTTCGGCGAACCGCACGGCCCGCGCGGCGATCACGACGTTGTAGCCGTCCGAGTACGAGTTCAGGCCGAGGATCGCGGCGTCCTCCTCGGTGGCGATGATCGCGTCAGGGAAGCGCTCGCGCAGGATCGCCAGCGACGGCTCGTCGAAGGCGCTCTCGAGGTACGCGATGTTGCTCGTGCCGTCCGCGGCGGGCTCGGGGTCGAGCACGGCGATCGCGGTGTCCAGGTGGTAGAAGCTCGGGTTGATGAGCTTGAGGGTGACGACCTCGCGGCCGTACACGCGGGCGAGCTCCTCGTGCGAGCTGCTGTCCGAGCGGAAGCCGGTGCCGGCGTAGATCGTGTCGCCGATCAGGAGGAAGTCGCCCTCGCCCTCGTTCGTCTCCTCGGGCTCGGCGACGGTCAGGCCCGCCTCGCGGAACCAGTCCATGTACGCCGGGCCCTCGGGCTGGCGCTCCGGGTACTGGAACTTCGCGCCGTACGCGACGCCGTCGAGCACGAAGCCGCCGTTGGCCGCGTAGACCATGTCCGGCAGGCCCTCGATGGGCTCGATCTGGTGGATCTCGAAGCCGAGCTGCTCGTAGACGTCGACGAGGGACTGCCACTGTGCGACGGCCTTCGAGGTGTCGGTCGGCTCCTCCGGGTGCATCCAGGGGTTGATCCGGTAGCTGACCGTGTAGTGGGTCGGCTTGCACATGAGGATGGTGCGCTTCGTGGCCGTCCGCTGCGGGGCGGCGGTGGGCTGGGGTGCGGTGTTCGACACGAGGTCCTCCAGGACCGGGGCCCGAGCCTGCCAGGAACCACCACGGTGAGGGCTCCGACGAGATGCAGGCTCACTCGCCGGAGGCGGACCAGGTCGACGCCTGCCAGGAGTCTTGCACATCCGCACAGCGATGGGGAGGGTCCGGCGCTCCCCGCGACGATCCCCCGTAGGATCGATGCGATGGACTCGCTTGACCACCGCATCCTGGATCGACTCCGGGACAACGCCCGCGCCGGGTACGGCGAGATCGGGTCGGTCGTCGGACTCTCAGCGTCCGCGGTCAAGCGCCGCGTCGACCGGCTCGTCGCCGACGGGGTGATCCAGGGCTTCACGATCAAGGTCGACCCCGCCGTGGAGGACCGCGGCACCGAGGCGTGGGTCGAGCTGTACTGCCGCGGGACCGTCTCCCCCGACGAGCTCCGCACCCTGCTCGACGCCGTCCCCGAAGTCATCGACGCCGGCACCGTCACCGGCAGTGCCGATGCCGTCGTGCACATGCGGTCGCGGGACCTCCCGGCCCTCGAGGAGGCGCTCGACCGCGTCCGCCTGGCACCCCAGGTCGACCACACCCGCTCCGCGATCGTGCTGTCGAAGCTCGTCAGCCGCGACTCCGCCTGACCGGAGCCCCGAGTTGCGCCCCGCTGCACGCACCGCGCCCCGTCGCGCCAGGGCGCGATGGTCGCGACGGGGCGCGGACCGGAGGGGGAGGCGCGGCGGGCCTCCCGGGTCGGCTCCCGCCCGTCGGATGGTCACCGCCGCGGCCCCCGCGTACGTCGTCAACTGCCTGTGGGGCACCGCGGTCGCGGTGCGGGGGGTCCCCACCCGGCACCGGCGGGTGGTGGCCCCC
>JASCOJ010000220.1 GCA_029959645.1 Microbacteriaceae bacterium PS02332
CCGCGCCCCCCGCGCCCGGGGGCGCCCCCCCCCGCGCCCCCGGCCCCCCCGCCCCCCGGCCCTCCTGTCCGGGCGTGGCGCGGGAGCGGGCGTCAGCCCTTCTTCGCCGCGGCGCGACGGTCGGCGCGGTTGTTCGCGTCGGCCTGGCCGGAGGCCGTGGCCGCCGAGCCGAAGGCCGAGCCCTTCTCCGGGCCGGCGGCTTCCTGCTCGGCCTCGGCCTGGGCGCGCTGTGCACGGGCCGTGGCGGCCTGCTCCAGGCGCCCGGCCTCGTCGCGGACCTCGACCTCACCGTCGATGGACGGCGCGGAGTACTCGAGCCCGGCGGACTCGCCCTCCTCGCTCAGGCCCTTCGCCTCGATGACCGCGTTCTCGCCGTCGGACTGGACCTGCACCTCGAGGTTGAACAGGAACCCGACGGACTCCTCGCGGATCTGACCCATCATCGTCTGGAAGAGCGCGTAGCCCTCGCGCTGGTACTCGACGAGCGGGTCGCGCTGCGCCATCGCACGGAGGCCGATGCCGTCCTTGAGGTAGTCCATCTCGTAGAGGTGGTCGCGCCAGCGGCGGTCGATCACCGAGAGCACGACGCGGCGCTCGAGCTCGCGCATCGCCTCGTCGCCGAGGGTCTCCTCGCGCTTCTCGTACGCCAGCTCGGCGTCGGAGAGGACCTCACGGGTGAGGAACTCGCGCGACGCCTTGCCCTTCGAGCCGGCCTCGGTGATGACCTCGTCGATGGTGATCGAGATCGGGTAGAGCGTGCCGAGCTCGGTCCACATCGCGTCGAGGTCCCAGTCGTCCGGGGAGCCCTCGCCCGTGTGCGTGTCGATGACGTCCTCGATGACGCTCTTCAGGAACGACTGCGCACGGTCGCGCAGGTCGTCACCCTCGAGGATGTGCCGCCGGTCGCTGTAGATCGCCTCACGCTGGCGGTTCAGGACGTCGTCGTACTTGAGGACGTTCTTCCGGATCTCGGCGTTGCGGCCCTCGACCTGCGCCTGGGCGGAGCGGATGGCGCGGCCGACGAGCTTGTTCTCGATCGCCAGGTCGTCCGGGACGTTCGAGCGGCCCATGAGGCTCTCGGCGGCACCGGAGTTGAACAGGCGCATGAGGTCGTCGGTGAGCGACAGGTAGAACCGGCTCTCGCCCGGGTCACCCTGACGGCCGGAACGACCACGGAGCTGGTTGTCGATGCGGCGGGACTCGTGTCGCTCAGTGCCGAGCACGTAGAGGCCGCCGGCTTCACGGACCTTGTCGCCCTCTTCGTCGACGGTGGCCTTCATCGCGGAGAACACGGTGTCCCACTCGGCCTCGTACTCGTCCGGGGTCTCCGACGGCGACAGGCCCTTGGCGTGCATCTCCTGCACGGCCAGGAACTCCGCGTTGCCGCCGAGCATGATGTCCGTGCCGCGGCCGGCCATGTTCGTGGCGACCGTGACGGCACCGAGACGACCGGCCTGCGCGACGATCGCGGCCTCACGCGCGTGGTTCTTCGCGTTGAGGACCTCGTGCTTCACGCCCTTCTTGGCGAGCAGCTTCGACAGGTACTCGGACTTCTCGACGCTCGTGGTGCCGACCAGGACCGGCTGGCCCTTGCGGTGCCGCTCCTCGATGTCGTTGGCGACCTGTTCGAACTTGGCCTGCTCGTTCTTGTAGACGAGGTCGGTCTGGTCGAGGCGCTGCATCGGCCGGTTCGTCGGGATCGGGACCACGCCGAGCTTGTAGGTCGACATGAACTCCGCCGCCTCGGTCTCGGCGGTACCGGTCATGCCGGAGAGCTTCTGGTACAGGCGGAAGTAGTTCTGCAGGGTGATCGTGGCGAGGGTCTGGTTCTCGGCCTTGACCTCGACGCCCTCCTTCGCCTCGATCGCCTGGTGGATGCCCTCGTTGTAGCGACGGCCCATGAGGATGCGGCCGGTGTGCTCGTCGACGATGAGCACCTCGCCGTTCATCACGACGTAGTCCTTGTCGCGCTTGAACAGCGCGGCGGCCTTGATCGAGTTGTTCAGGAACGAGATGAGCGGGGTGTTCGCGGACTCGTACAGGTTGTCGATGCCGAGGTAGTCCTCGACCTTGGCGATGCCGGGCTCGAGCACGCCGACGGTGCGCTTCTTCTCGTCGACCTCGTAGTCCTCGCCCGGGGTCAGGCGAGTGGCGATCGACGCGAACTCGGTGAACCACCGGTTCGCCTCGCCGGAGGAGGGGCCCGAGATGATCAGCGGCGTACGGGCCTCGTCGATGAGGATCGAGTCGACCTCGTCGACGACGGCGAAGAAGTGGCCGCGCTGCACCATCTCCGAGGCGGTCCACGCCATGTTGTCGCGGAGGTAGTCGAAGCCGAACTCGTTGTTCGTGCCGTACGTGATGTCGGCGGCGTACTGCTCGCGGCGCTCGGCGGGCGACTGGCCGGCGACGATGCAGCCCGTGGACATGCCGAGCGCGCGGAACACGCGGCCCATGAGCTCGGACTGGTAGGACGCCAGGAAGTCGTTGACCGTGATGACGTGCACGCCGCGCGACGGGATCGCGTTCAGGTACGCCGCGGTCGTCGCGACGAGGGTCTTGCCCTCACCGGTCTTCATCTCGGCGATGTTGCCGAGGTGCAGCGCCGCCCCGCCCATGAGCTGCACGTCGAAGTGCCGCATGCCGAGGGTGCGCTTCGAGGCTTCGCGGACGGCGGCGAACGCCTCCGGGAGCAGGTCGTCGAGGCTCTCCCCGCCGACGTAGCGCTCGCGGAGCTCCTTCGTCTCGTCCTGGAGTTCCTCGTCGGTGAGGCTCGCGAAGTCGTCCTCGAGGTCGTTGATGGCCGAGGCGTACGCCTTCAGCCGGCGGAGGGTGCGTCCTTCACCGATGCGGAGGACCTTCTCCAGCACGTTTGCCACGTGAACTCCTTACGAGGTCGTCGTGCGCGGTCCGCGCCCCGATCAGCCAGTCATGCTAGCAACCCGGCGCAGCACCGCGCTGGGAGCACGAGGAGTGCGCGCGACTCCGGCTCGGAGTCGCGC
>JASCOJ010000221.1 GCA_029959645.1 Microbacteriaceae bacterium PS02332
GCCTGCGGGGGCGTGGGGGCGGCGCCGGCGGCGGCAGGTCCGACGGGTGCGCCGGCGGCGGGAGCGCACCGCGCAGCCCCCTGCGCCGGACCGGCCCCGGGACCGCCTGCGGCCGGCGACCCTGCCGGTGCCCCGGACGGCGCCCCGCTCGGTGCTCCGGAGGACGCACCGGGTGCTCCGGTGGGGGCTCCGGAGGGCGCGTCGCTCGGTGCTCCGGTGGCGGCGGCAGCGGCTGGACCATCCGACGGTCCCGCCGCCATGGCGGCCGTCACGCCGACGCCGCCGAGGACCAGCGTCGCCGCGACGGCGGCACCGATCCCGAGTCGGCGTCCGAGCCGGCCGCGCGGCGTCGACGCGGCGGACCGGTCGGTGTGGGACGTGGTGTCGGGGCTGACCGGGTACTGCTCGGTGGGCTGGTCGTCGTGCATGGTGGAGCTCCGTCCGTCTGGTGCGGGCCGGTCGGCCCGTCGAGGTCAACGGTCGGAAGCAGAACTGAAGCACAACTGAAGCATCCCTGCAGCACAGGTGTTGCCCAGCTTCCTCCATGCTCCTTGCTCGCACGGGGGACCTACGGTGCTCCGCGTGACCCCCGCAGCCCGCGTCCTCGTGATCGACGACGACGACACCATCCGCACCGCCGTCGCCGCCTCCCTCCGCGCCGAGGGGTTCGCCGTCCGCGCGTCACCCGACGGCGACACCCTGCTCGACGACCTCCGGACCGGCAGCCCCGACCTCGTGGTGCTCGACTGGATGCTGCCCGGCGCGAGCGGGATCACCCTCGCGGCGCGGGTGCGGACGAACTCGGACGCCGCGGTGGTGATGATGACGGCTCGGGACGAACTAGACGACCGCCTCCGCGGGTTCGCCGAGGGTGTCGACGACTACGTGGTGAAGCCCTTCGCGATGGCCGAGCTGGTCGCCCGGGTGACCGCGGTCCTCCGGCGGCGCGGGAGGGTACCGAGCGTCGTCGAGGTCGGCGACCTCGTCCTCGATCCGGACGCGGCGACGGCTCGGCGGGGCGACACGCTGCTCGACCTGACCGCCACCGAGTTCCGGTTGCTCTGCTTCCTGGCGCAGGGCCGCGACCGGACGCTGTCGAAGGGCCAGATCACCACACAGGTGTGGGGGTACGACGACATCGCGCCGAACCTGGTGGAGGTGCACCTGAGCGCGCTGCGTCGCAAGATGGAGGCGCACGGGCCGCGCCTCATCCACACCGTGCGCGGTCTCGGCTACCGGATGAGCGCCGAGCTGGTGTCCGCGTGAGCGCCGGCCCGGCGCAGCTCCGGACGACCTCGTTGCGGCTCCGCACCGTCGTCGCGATCGTGGTGCTGCTCGCCGTGCTCCTGGCCGGCCTCGGCATCGCCGTGCAGGCCGTGCTCGGCGACCGGCTCCGAGCGCAGACCGCGGACCGGCTCCGGGACCGCGCCGCCGCGGCGGCGGCCCTCGGCGCCAGGGGCGGGGCCGACGACCTCGCGGACCGGTTGTCGGCGCAGGGGCTCTCGGTGCGGATCGTGCAACCGGACGGCGCCGAGGTCCTCGCCGGCCCGACGCCCGCCGAGTTGCGTGCGGGTCCGCCGGACCCGGCCGGTCTGCCCGCGCCGGGACCCGTCGGTGCGTCCGGCCGGTCCGGCTCCGGCACCCGGACAGGGTCCGACGCCACCGGCGCGGACGGTGCCGCGTCGGGGACCAGGGTGGTGGCCTCCCGGACGACCGAGGACGACGGCGTGCTCACCCTGGTGTCCCGGCTGCAGGACGGCACGGTCCTCACCCTCACCGCCGGCACGCGGGACGTGCAGTCGACCCTGGCGACACTGGGCTGGGTCATGGCCGCGGCCTCCACGGCGTTCCTCGTCGTCGCCGTCGTCGGGGTGACCCTGGTGGTCCGGCGGTCCCTGCGTCCCCTCGACGTGATGACCGCGACCGCGACGTCGATCGCGGCGGGGGACCGCGGTCGCCGACTCCGACCGCACCGGCACGACACCGAGATCGGCCGCGCGGCGGTCGCCATCGACAGCATGCTCGACGCCGTCGAGGGAGCGGAGGACCAGGCGGTCGCGGCCGAGACCCGGCTCCGGGCGTTCCTGTCCGACGCCGCCCACGAACTCCGGACGCCCGTCGCCGGGGTCCGGGCCGCGGCCGAGACCCTCGTCCGTGCCGGCGTCGGACCCGACCAGGAGCGGCTCGCGGTGCACGTCGTGCGGCAGGCGGGGCGTGCCTCCCGGCTGGTCGACGACATGCTCATGACCGCGCGGCTCGACCGGGGGATCGACCTCGACCGGAGCGCGGTCGAGCTCGGTGGGTTCCTCCGGACCGAGGTGGAGCGGCTGGCGCTGCGACGGCCGTCGCTCGACGTGCGGCTCGTCACCGCCGGGGAGGACGTCACCGCCCTGGTCGACGCCGACCGGGTGGCGCAGGTCGTGGGGAACGTCGCGGACAACGCGGCGCGGGCGACCGGCGGTACCGGGCGGTTGCTCGTCACCCTCGCGACGGCGGACGACGGAGCCACAGCCGTCGTCCGGGTGGAGGACGACGGACCCGGCATCGCGACAGCGGACCGGGACCGGGTCTTCGACCGGCTCGTCCGCCTCCGGGCCGCGCGTGAGGACGACGGTGCCGGTGCCGGTCTCGGCCTGCCGATCGCCCGCGGGCTCGCACGGGCACACGGTGGTGACCTCGTCGCGGTGGACCCGGTGGTGCTCGACGGAGCGGCGTTCGTGCTGACCGTGCCGTGCCTGCCCGGGCACGTGTCGGCGCCCCCGGCACGCGTCACGGCCGACGTGCTGTTCCCCGACGGACCTGCGGCGGACCGGGGCCCGGCCGACGGGGACACCTCCGACGGGGCTGCCCTCGCCGGGTCCGCCGCCGCCCGACGGGCCGGCGGCCGGGACGGCGGCGGGGTGCCGTCGCCGTCCCCCGCCGCGTGCCGTGGCGCGCCCGCCGCG
>JASCOJ010000222.1 GCA_029959645.1 Microbacteriaceae bacterium PS02332
CCCCCGCGGCCGCGGGGGGGGGCCCGGCCGCCGGCGAGGGCCCGGCCGGCCCGGCCCCCCCCCCCCCCCCCCCCCCCCGGGGCGGGGGTGGTGTTACTTGCGCGACGAGGCGGCGCGACGCTTGTTGAAGACGTCGAACGCGACCGCGGCGAGCAGCACCAGGCCCTTGATGAGGGACTGGAACTCTGTGCCGACACCGAGGATCGACATGCCGTTGTTCAGGATGCCGATGATGAGACCACCGACGATCGCGCCGGGGACCGTGCCGATGCCACCGGTGACGGCCGCGCCACCGATGAAGACGGCGGCGATCGCGTCGAGCTCGAACCCGTTGCCCGCGCTCGGCGAGGCGAGGTTGAGCTGACCGGTGAAGACCACGCCGGCCAGGGCCGAGATGACGCCCATGTTGACGAACAGCAGGAACGTGACGCGCTTGGTCTTGACGCCGGACAGCTGCGCGGCCAGCGGGTTGCCGCCGATCGCGTAGATGTGTCGACCGAAGACCGCGCTGCGCATGACCATCGTGTAGACGATGACCAGCACGCCGAGGATCACGAGGACGATCGGGGTGCCGTTGTAGCTCGCGAGGAGCAGCGCCACGAAGACCACCAGGGCGACCGTGAAGGCCATCTTGGTGATGAACCAGGCGAAGGGCTCGTCCTCGAGCTGGTACTTGCGACGGGTCGCACGGCCGCGGAAGCCGGTGAGCACGATGATCGCGGCGGCCGCGAGGCCGATGATCATCGTCAGCGGCTCGTAGCCCGAGGTGCCGAACGAGGGCAGGAAGCCCGAGCCGAGCGAGCGGAAGCCGTCCGGGAAGGGCGAGATCTGCTGGTTCTGCAGGGCGATCTGGGCGGCACCGCGGAAGGCGAGCATGCCCGCCAGGGTCACGATGAACGCCGGGATGCCGAAGTAGGCGATCCAGAAGCCCTGCCACGCGCCGACGAGGGCACCGATGACGAGGCAGAGGACCACGGCGAGCGGCCACGGCACGTGCCACTGGGTGATCATCACACCGGCCATCGCGCCGGTGAAGGCGACGACGGACCCGACCGACAGGTCGATGTGGCCGGCGATGATGACCATCACCATGCCGATGGCGAGGATCAGGATGTAGCTGTTCTGGACGACCAGGTTCGTGACGTTGATCGGGGCCAGGGTGATGCCGTTCGTCGTCACCTGGAAGAAGATGACGATGACGATCAGCGCGATGAACAGGCCGATCTGTCGGAGCTGCCCGGTGAGGTAGCTGGCGGCGGACTTAAGCGCGTTCATTGACTGGGGTCTCCCGTTCCTGGGTCATGTACTGCATGAGGACCTCGGGCGTCGCCTCGGAGCGGGGGACGTCCGCGGTGATGCGGCCCTCGGACAGGGTGTAGATGCGGTCGCAGATGCCCAGGAGCTCGGGGAGCTCGGAGGAGATCACGATGACCGCCTTCCCCTGGTCGGCGAGCGCGTTGATGATCGTGTAGATCTCGTACTTGGCACCGACGTCGATGCCGCGGGTCGGTTCGTCGAGGATGAGCACGTCGGGGTCGGCGTACATCCACTTCGACAGGACGACCTTCTGCTGGTTGCCACCGGAGAGCTTCCCGGTGACCGCGTTGACCGTCGGTGCCTTGATGTTCATGTTCTTCAGGAAGCCGCGGGCGACCGTGGTCTCCTGGGCGCCGTTCACGAAGCCCCAGTTGGCGAGCTTGCCGAGCGCCGAGCCGGAGACGTTCCGCTTGATGTCGTCGATCAGGTTCAGGCCGTACCGCTTGCGGTCCTCGGTCGCGTAGGCGATGCCGTTGTCGATCGCCGCCGTGACGGTGTTCGTCTTGATCGGGACACCGCGCTTGTAGACGGTGCCCGTGATGCCGGTGCCGTACGAGTGCCCGAAGACGCTCATCGCGAGCTCGGTGCGGCCGGCACCCATCAGGCCGGCGATGCCGACGATCTCCCCGGCGCGGACGCTGAGGTTGGCGTCGTGGATGATCTGGCGCGAGGCGTCGAGCGGGTGGTGGACGTTCCAGTCCTCGATCCGCAGGAGCTCCTCGCCGACCTTCGACTCGTGCTCCGGGTAGCGGCTGGACAGGTCGCGCCCCACCATGCCGCGGATGATGCGGTCCTCGGAGATGTCGTCGGCATGCATGTCGAGCGTCTCGATCGTCTGGCCGTCACGGATGATCGTGACCTTGTCCGCGATCGCCTTGATCTCGTTGAGCTTGTGGCTGATGATGATCGCCGTCATGCCCTCGGACTGCAGCGAGCGGATGAGCTCGAGCAGGTGCGCGGAGTCGTCGTCGTTCAGCGCCGCGGTGGGCTCGTCGAGGATGAGGAGCTTGACCTTCTTCGACAGCGCCTTCGCGATCTCGACGAGCTGCTGCTTGCCGACACCGATGTCGACGATCTTCGTGACCGGGTTGTCCTTGAGGCCGACGCGCTTGAGCAGCTCCGCGGCCGCCAGGTTCGTCTTGTTCCAGTCGATGAAGCCGCCCTTGGACCGCTCGTTGCCGAGGAAGATGTTCTCGGCGATCGACAGGAACGGGCTCAGGGCGAGCTCCTGGTGGATGATCACGACGCCGGCTTCCTCGGAGTCGTTGATGCTGCCGAACCGGACGGGCTCGCCGTCGAGCAGGATCTCGCCGTCGAACGTGCCGGCCGGGTAGACACCCGACAGCACCTTCATCAGCGTCGACTTGCCGGCGCCGTTCTCGCCGCAGATCGCGTGGACCTGGCCCCGTTCGACCTGGAGCGAGACGTTCTGCAGGGCCTTGACGCCGGGGAACGTCTTGGTGATGTCGCGCATCTCGAGGATGGTGTCCGCCACGGGACCGCCTTCCGTTGGGCGCCGGGACGGCGCACGAGTGGGTGGAGACGGACAGGAGGCGCGGTGCGGCGTGCACCCCGCCTCCTGTCCAGCAGGGGGCGGCGCCTACATGAGGGCGGCGTCCCGGTAGTA
>JASCOJ010000223.1 GCA_029959645.1 Microbacteriaceae bacterium PS02332
ACACCGGGGTGGGACCGGCGGTGACCGGCGGGCCGTCGGGGGCGGGGCGGGACGAGGGCGTCGTGGACGACGCCGTCGTCGGAGCGGCCACGGACCTCCTGACGACCCTCGTGACGACGTGGGACGGCGCGGCAGCGAGCGCCTACAACGGCTCGACGGTCGTCGCCGAGGTGGTGCCGCCGCGTGGCGCCGCGCTGTCCGTGGCGTCGGACCATCCGGTCGGCGGCTCCTGACGGAGTCGCCGCCGGACGCGTCAGCGACTCACCAGGCGAAGTCCTCCGGGGACGTGTCGTGCCCCGGGAACAGCTCGTCGAGCCGGTCGAGGGCGGCCTGGTCGAGGCGGACGTCGACCGCGCGGACCGCGGACTCCCACTGCTCCATCGTGCGGGGCCCGGTGATCGGCGCGGTGACGCCCGGCTGGTGCAGCAGCCACGCGAGGGCGAGCTCGCCCGGGGTGTGTCCGATCTCCTTCGCGAACGCCTCGTAGGCGGTCAGCTGGTCGCGGTGCGCGTCGACGTACTCGGCGCTCCGGCCGGACAGGCGGCGGGATCCGTCCTCGGTCTTCTCGATGACACCGCCGAGCAGTCCGCCCTGCAGCGGCGACCACGGGATGAGGCCGAGACCGTAGTGCTGCGCCGCGGGCAGGACCTCACGCTCGACGTCGCGGACGACGAGGTTGTAGATCGCCTGCTCGCTGACGAGGCCGAGGAAGTTGCGGTTCCTGGCCGCCTCCTGCGCCTGGGCGATGTGCCACCCGGCGAAGTTCGACGAGCCGACGTAGAGGACCTTGCCCTGCGCGACGGCGAGTTCCATGGCCTGCCAGATCTCGTCCCACGGGGTGGCCCGGTCGACGTGGTGCATCTGGTACAGGTCGATGTGGTCGGTCTGCAGGCGGCGCAGGCTGGCGTCGAGCGACCGGCGGATGTTGAGGGCGCTGAGCTTCTCGCCGTTCGGCCAGCCGGTCATGTCGCCGTAGACCTTCGTGGCGAGGACCGTCTTGTCGCGCCGGCCGCCGCCCTGCGCGAACCAGCGGCCGATGATCTCCTCGGTGGCGCCCTTGCCGACCGAGCCGCCGTACGCGTTGGCGGTGTCGAAGAAGTTCACGCCGAGCTCGTGCGCCCGGTCCATGATCACGTGCGAGTCGTCCTCGCTCGTCTCCGGTCCGAAGTTCATGGTGCCGAGCACTGCCCGTGACACCGACAGCCCTGTCCGTCCGAGGTGTGTGTAGTCCATGCGTCAGGTCTACGCCGCCATCTCGGCGTGCTGCCAGGCCCCGCGAGTACCGGTGACGAGACACGCGCGACGCGCTCGACGACAGGAGCCCCCATGCCAGCAGAGGACGACGACCTCCCCTCGACGTTGCAGCGGTCCCCGGAACACGCCCAGGACGTCTACGCCGAGACCCGGAAGTCCGCCGAGGCCGAGTACGGCGACGGGCAGCGTGCCGCTCGCACCGCGTGGGCGGCCGTGAAGCACCAGTACGAGAAGGTCGGTGACCACTGGGAGGAGAAGGCGTCCTCCGGCCCGTCCGACTCCGGCGCCGCGGGTCCGCGCGGCTCCGGCACGACGGAGGAGGGCGTCGACGCGAACGCCTCGAAGACGCACCTGCTCGACGTCGCGAAGCGGCTCGACGTGCACGGCCGGTCCTCGATGACCAAGGACGAGCTCGTCGACGCGATCAAGAAGGCCAACCGGCGGGCGACCGAGCAGGCCCGGTCCTGACCCGGGCCGCAGGACCCGGGCCGCATGCCCCGGACGGCATGCGGCGTCGGGCAGGAGGCGTAGCGTGCGACAGATGAAGACCGCACCCCTGCGCGGGAGCCGCATCGTCGGCCTCGGCCACTCCCAACCCGACCGCGTCCTCACGAACGACGAGCTCTCGACCATGGTCGAGACCGACGACGCGTGGATCACCACCCGGACCGGGATCAAGACCCGCCGGATCGCCGGCCCGGACGACACCGTCACGAGCATGGCGACCGCCGCTGCGCGCAACGCCCTCGCCGACGCCGGGGTCGACCCGGCATCGGTCGACCTCGTCGTCGTCGCCTCGACCACCCACGAGGACCGCGCCCCGTACACGGCCGGACGCGTCGCGGTGCAGCTCGGCATGACGAGCGGCCCGGCGCCGATCGACATCAACACCGCCTGCAGCGGGTTCGAGTACGCGATGGCGGTCGCCGACCAGGCGATCCGCACGGGCGCAGCCGACACCGCCGTGGTCGTCGGGGCCGACAAGCTGTCCGGCATCACCGACTGGACCGACCGTTCGACCTGCGTCCTCGTCGGCGACGGCGCCGGCGCCGCGGTGCTGCAGGCCACCGACGAGCCGGAGATCGGTCCGGTGTCGTGGGGGAGCGTCCCGCACCTCCAGGACGCCGTGCGGGTCACCGGGACGCCGGCGCGGTTCCAGCAGGAGGGCCGCTCGATCTACCGCTGGGCGATCACCGAGGCCGAAGGGCACGCACGCAAGGTCGTCGAGGCAGCAGGGCTGACCCTCGACGACATCGCGGTGTTCGCGTTCCACCAGGCCAACCTCCGCATCATCGAGCCGCTCGTCACGGCGCTCGGCGGCGAGGACAAGTACGTCGTCCGTGACGTCGTCGAGTCCGGCAACACGTCGGCCGCGAGCGTGCCGCTCGGGCTGTCGAAGGCGTGGCAGCGCGGCGAGCTCCCCGAGGGCGTCCCGGCCCTGCTGTTCGGCTTCGGCGGCGGGTTCGCGCACGCCGGGCAGGTGGTCACCACGCCGACGCGGCGTCGCTGACCCGCACCCAGGACGGACGGGAGGCCCGGCACCAACTGGTGCCGGGC
>JASCOJ010000224.1 GCA_029959645.1 Microbacteriaceae bacterium PS02332
GGGGCGCCGGGGGGGGGGGGGACCCACCCGCGCTTGGGTGGGGGGGGCGCCGCCGCCGCCCAAACAACCCGAGATGACCCTCTACGATTGACCCGCCGCGTGACGTCGCGGTGAACCGTCCCCAGGAGTGCGTGCCCGTGGCCTTGATCGTGCAGAAGTTCGGTGGCTCGTCCGTCGCGGATGCCGAGAGCATCAAGCGCGTCGCGAAGCGCATCGTCGCGACGAAGAAGGCCGGCAACGACGTCGTCGTCGCCGTCTCGGCGATGGGCGATACCACCGACGAACTCGTCGACCTCGCGCACGAGGTGACGCCGATCCCCGCCGGCCGCGAGCTCGACATGCTGCTGACCGCGGGGGAGCGCATCTCGATGGCGCTCCTCGCGATGGCGATCAAGAGCCTCGGGGTCGAAGCCTCCTCGTACACCGGCAGCCAGGCCGGCATGCTCACCGACGCGCAGCACGGCAAGGCGCGCATCGTGGACGTGACGCCGGGGCGGGTGCGGGAGGCGCTCGACGCCGGACACGTCGCGATCGTCGCCGGTTTCCAGGGCTTCAACCGGACGACCGGCGAGATCACGACGCTCGGGCGCGGTGGATCCGACACCACGGCGGTCGCGCTGGCGGCAGCGCTCGACGCCGACGTCTGCGAGATCTACACCGACGTCGACGGGATCTTCACCGCCGACCCGCGCATCGTCCCGAAGGCCCGGAAGATCGACCGGGTCACGAGCGAGGAGATGCTCGAGCTCGCGGCCTCCGGTGCGAAGGTCCTCTACATCCGTGCCGTCGAGTACGCCCGACGCCACGGCGTCACCCTGCACGTCCGGTCCTCGTTCAGCAACGTCGAGGGCACCATCGTCTACAACCCTGCCGAGGGGGAAACCGTGGAAGAACCGATCATCACCGGCATCGCCGGAGACCTCTCCGAGGGCAAGATCACCGTCGTCGGCGTCCCCGACCAGCCGGGCAAGGCGGCCGGGATCTTCACGATCGTGGCGCGCGCCGGCGCGAACATCGACATGATCGTGCAGAACGTCTCCGCTGCCTCCACGGGCCGGACCGACATCTCCTTCACGCTGCCGAAGGACCAGGGCCAGAGCGTCCTGACCGCGCTCGAGGTGTCGAAGGCCGACATCGGCTACGAGGGCATCCAGTACGACGACCAGATCGGCAAGCTCGCGCTGGTCGGCGCCGGGATGCGCACGAACGCCGGGGTGTCCGCGCAGCTCTTCCGCGCCCTCCACGACGCCTCGATCAACATCGAGATGATCTCGACCTCCGAGATCCGCATCTCGGTCGTCACCCGTGCCGACACGCTGAACGAGGCGATGCGGGTCGTGCACGAGGCGTTCGGGCTGGACGCCGACAACGAAGCCGTCGTCTACGCCGGCACCGGCCGCTGAGCAGGAGCAGACGATGAGCACCACTCCCAGCACCCCGTTGACCGTCGCGGTCGTCGGTGCCACCGGCCAGGTCGGCGCCGTGATGCGCCGGCTGCTCGAGGAGCGCGCCTTCCCCGCCACCACGGTCCGCTTCTTCGGCAGCGCCCGCTCGGCCGGTACGACGCTCTCCTTCCGCGGCGAGGACGTCGTCGTCGAGGACTCCGAGACGGCCGACCCGGCCGGCGTCGACATCGCACTCTTCTCCGCCGGCGCCACCGCGTCCCGGACCCTCGCGCCCCGGTTCGCCGCCGCCGGAGCGCTCGTCATCGACAACTCGAGCGCCTGGCGCATGGACCCCGACGTGCCGCTCGTGGTCAGCGAGGTGAACCCGCACGCGATCGACCAGGCGCCGAAGGGCATCATCGCGAACCCGAACTGCACGACGATGGCGATCATGCCGGTCCTCAAGGTGCTCGACGCCGAAGCCGGCCTCCGCCGCCTCGTCGCGACCACCTACCAGGCGGTCTCCGGCAGTGGCCTCGCCGGTGTCGAGGAACTGCTCGGGCAGGCGCGTGCCGCCGTCGAGCAGGACGCCGCAGCGCTCACCCACGACGGGTCCGCCGTGACCTTCCCGGAGCCGGTCAAGTACGTCCGCCCCATCGCGTTCGACGTCGTGCCGCTCGCGGGCAGCATCGTGGAGGACGGCGAGGGCGAGACCGACGAGGAGAAGAAGCTCCGCAACGAGAGCCGGAAGATCCTCGAGCTGCCCGACCTGCTCGTCGCGGGCACCTGCGTGCGCGTCCCGGTGTTCACCGGCCACTCCATCTCGGTGAACGCCGAGTTCGACCGACCGCTCTCCCCGGCCCGGGCGACCGAGCTCCTCGCGACCGCGCCCGGCGTCGAGCTGTCGGACGTGCCGACGCCGTTGCAGGCCGCCGGCCAGGACCCGTCCTTCGTGGGTCGCATCCGCGCCGACCAGTCGGCCCCGGAGGGCCGCGGGCTCGCACTGTTCGTCAGCAACGACAACCTCCGGAAGGGTGCAGCCCTGAACGCGGTGCAGATCGCCGAGGTCGTGGTCGCGGCGCGCGCCACGGTCGGTGCCGCTACGTCCTGACGCACCGGACGACGGACGGGAGGCCCGGTACCAGCTGGTACCGGGC
>JASCOJ010000225.1 GCA_029959645.1 Microbacteriaceae bacterium PS02332
GGCCCGGATCACCGCAGCCGCGAGGCGCACGTGATCCGGGCCTCCCGTCCGTCGCCGGTTCAGCGGGTCATGCGGACGAGACGGACGTCGACGGTGCCGAACGACCGGTGCGTCTCCGCGCCGTCCCGGACGAATCCGTTGCGGCGGTAGAACGCCTCGGCGCGCGGGTTGTCGTCCGCCATCCAGAGGTACGCCGATCGGTCGCCGACCGCGGCGTGGAGGAGCCGCTGCCCGGCGCCCGAGCCGTACGCGGTGCCGACGAGGTAGATGCCCTCGAGCTCCCGCTCGTCCGCACCGGATGCGTCCCGTCCAGGGCCGGCGGTGGCCCACCCGACGACCTCCTCGCCGTCGAGCGCGACGAACACGTCGGTGACGTCGTCCGCGATGATCTCCGTCCAGCCCGCCGTCCGCCGCTCCACGTCGAGCGAGGCGAGGAAGTCCGCCGGCATCAGGTGTGCGTACGCCTCCCGCCACGCCTGGACGTGGACGGCGGCGATCGCTCGGGCGTCGGAAGCGAGGGCGGGTCGCACGGTCGGGGCTGCCATCGCCCCATCCCACCACCACGGTGCCGGTGGACGCCAGCGCGACGTGGAGGCCTGCACTACCGTCGGAGCGTGACCCGTTACGTCCGGTACCAGAGCGCCGTCCCGAACCGGCACGGCACCTGGCCGGGCGTCTTCGCGCTGGCCAACGGCTTCCTCGCAGCCTCGACCCTCGGGGACGAGGACCGTCGGTGGCTGCAGTCAGCGAACGCGCGGGCGCAGGTCGTCGCGGTGCCGTTCACGTACCCCGGGGACTGGCCGTTCGGAGCCCGCGGCTGATCAGTGCGCGGACGAGCCTCAGAACAGCGGCTCGATGAGGTGTGGGCCGTCGTTGCGGACGCTGTTCACGGTGCGGGCCACCTCGTACTGCTCCAGGCCCGCCGCGACCTCGAGGGACTCCCGGTCGAGCAGGGCGAGCAGGTCGTCGGTGCGGGCGCCCTCGCCGAGCCAGGCGTCGTAGCCGTCCGGGGTGAGGAACGCCGGCATCCGGTCGTGCACCTCGCCCGGGGCCACGTGCGCGTCCCGCGTGATGATCGCGAGCGACAGGCGCCACTTGTCCGGGTCGTCCTCGGGCTTCGTCGGGTCCGGCCAGGCGCTCACCACACCGGCCATCGCGAGGGCGCCGCCGGGCTCGTGCACGAAGTGGGGCTCCTTGCCGTCCTCGCGCACGACCCACTCGTAGTAGCCCTGCGCGGGGACGATGCACCGGTTCGTCGCGAAGGCCCGCTTGAACATGCCGCTCGTCGCCACGGTCTCGATGCGGGCGTTGATCGGCTTCGGGCGCTGCTTCTGGAAGTCCTTCGCCCAGCTCGGCACGAATCCCCAGCTGATCTGCGGGAGTTCGCGCTGCCCGTGCCGCTGCCGGACCGCGTACACGGGGTCCGTCGGCGCGACGTTCCAGCTCGGCGCGAGGCCGGCGTGCACCTCGCCGGTGTCCTCGTCGACGTGCTCGGTGCGCGCGGCGAGCTCCCCGACGAGTTCGGGCAGCAGGTCAGCGGTGGTGTCGGAGACGACGAAGCGGCCACACATGCGCCCAGTGTGCCCGCACCCGCCGACGCCCGCGCGGGCCTCGACACGTCGAGGGAGCAGATGACGTCGGGTCGGGCGAGCGCACCCGACGATTTCTGCTCCCTCGGTGGGCGCCCCGTGATCAGGCGCCGGGGCGCTCCACCTTCGACCCGACCGGGGCGGCGACCGGGGGCAGGGCAACGGCAGCGCGGTGCGCACGCTCGGCACGACCGAGGGAGCGGAGCCGGTCCGGGACGAGCCCGAGGTACCCGAGGGTCACGATGAACGCGACGAACCGCCAGTCGCTGAGCATGCCCACGGTGACGCCGAGGAACGCGAGCCCGAGCACCCCGGGCGCGATCCGGACGACGTCGACGACCACGGTCCGGCGGATCAGCGCGGTGTCGTTGAGCACGGCGTCCCGGTCGACGGGCTCGACGGCAGGCATCCGCCGACCGAGGTACCGCTGCACCGACCGTCGCGCGATCCGCATGGTGTCCGGGCGCACCTGGTAGCCGTTGATGGTCGCGGGCGGCTCCGCGACGAGCCGGACCGGGAACGCGGAGACCGTCACGAGCCCGGCTCCGAGGGCACCGAGCACGACGGCCAGCACCGACAGCCACGGTCCGACGTCCATCCACCCCGAGGTCGCCTCGGTCACGCCGAGCAGCAGCCCGACGGCGACGGCCACCACGGCGCCGATGCGCAACGCCCGTCGGAGGAGGGGGACGGAGACGTCCTGCCGGAACCGCGCGCGGAGGACCTGCCACCCGAGTCGCACCACGCCCCCTTCCTACCGCACCACGCGCGAACCGTCCCGTCGAGGGAGCAGAAGACGTCGGGTCGGGCGAGCGCACCCGACGGTTCCTGCTC
>JASCOJ010000226.1 GCA_029959645.1 Microbacteriaceae bacterium PS02332
CCCCGCGGGCGCCGCGCCCCGCGCCCCCCCCCCCCCCGCCGCGGCGCCCCCCCCCCGGGGGGGGGGGGGGGCCCCCCCCGCGTCCGCGGCCTGCTGCGGCGGCTCAGACGGCGGCCGTCTCCCAGCGGAACGGGATCGTGATCGTCACCTCGGTGCCGCTGCCGGTGAGGGTGTGCCAGTCGATCGTCCCGCCGAGCTCGCCCTGGATGAGCGTCCGGACGATCTGGGTGCCGAGACCGGACCCGACCTTCCCCTCCGGCAGACCGACCCCGTTGTCCCGTACCTCGACCGCGAGGTGGTGCTCGAAGCGGTTCGCGACGATCTCGACCTCGCCGTCGCGCCCGGCGAGTCCGTGCTCCACCGCGTTCGTGACGAGCTCGGTGAGACCGAGCGCGAGCGGGGTCGCCGCCTCGGACGGCAGCACCCCGAACTCCCCCGTCTTCTTCGGGTGCACGGTCGTGTTGTGCGACGCAGCGACCTCGGTCACGAGCTTGAGGACCGAGTCGAAGACCTCGTCGAAGTCGACGTTCTGGCTGAGGCCCGTCGACAGGGTGTCGTGCACGACGGCGATCGCCGCGACGCGCCGCATGGCGTTCTGCAGGGACTGGCGTGCGTCCTCGGAGTGCGTCCGCCGCGCCTGGATGCGCAGCAGCGACGCCACGGTCTGCAGGTTGTTCTTCACCCGGTGGTGGATCTCGCGGATCGTGGCGTCCTTGGTGATGAGCTCACGCTCCTGGTGGCGCATCTCGGTGACGTCGCGGCAGAGCACGACGGCACCGATGCGCTCGCCGTGGTCCCGCAGCGGGATGGAGCGCAGCGACACCGTGACGCCCTTGGCCTCGACGTCAGCACGCCACGGGGCCCGCCCGGTCACGACCAGGGGCAGCGACTCGTCGACGTCGAGCTGCGCGCCGAGGAGGTCGGTCGTGACCTCGGCGAGGGACTTCCGCTCGAGCTCGCCGTCGAAGCCCATCCGGTTGAACGCGCTCAGGCCGTTCGGGCTCGCGAACGTGACGATGCCGTTCGTGTCGAGCCGCAGCAGGCCGTCACTCGCGCGGGGCGCACCACGGCGCGGGCCGGCCGGGGCCCCGAGGTCCGGGAAGTCCCCCGTGGCGATCATGCCGAACAGGTCGTTCGCGCTCGCCGTGAAGTTGAGCTCCTGACGGCTGGGCGTCCGTGACTCGTCCTGGTTCGAGTGCCGCGTCACGACGGCGATCGGTCGGTCGGTGGTCTGGGCGCTCTTCGCGGTCAGGCGGCGGAGCACCGGGATCGCCCGGACGCGCGTCGGGGTGTCCTCGTACCAGTCCGGCTCGGCGGAGTCGACGACCCGGCTGCTGCGGAAGCTGTCGGTGACCTGGTCGCGCCACTCCTCGCGGATCTCCTGCCCGACGATGTCGCGGTAGAAGAGCGTGGCCGCGGACGACGGGCGGGCGTGGGCGACGGCGACGAACGAGCCGTCGTCGGCCGTGGGCACCCAGAGCACCATGTCGGCGAAGGAGAGGTCGGCGAGCAACTGCCAGTCGCCGACGAGCAGGTGGAGCCACTCGACGTCGGCGTCGGAGGAACGGCCTTGTGCGAGGACGAGGTCACTGAGGGTCGACACCCGGCAAGTCTAGGCGTGCACCGTTGGGGACAAGCGCTCGTGTCCACAGGCCTCACCCCTCGTGACATTCCGTATGTCGCACGCCCCCTACGCTCGGCCCGACGGAAAGGGGACCGAGTGGCGGACCGAGGACACGGGGTCGACGACGGACAGGAGCCGGCGCACGGCGAGGACCAGGACCAGCACGGCGACCGGGACGACCGCCTGGCGTGCGTCCCGACGGCGCACCGGCAGCAGCTCCTGCCGACGCCCGCCCCCGTGCCGGTGCCCGTGGTGCGGGACCCGCCCTCACTCGCCGACCCCGCCGACGTGGCCCGGTCCCTCGCACTCTGCGTCGCCGAGATCCTCTCCGGCGCACGGGAGGTCGACACCGTCGCCCGGTGGATCACCGACGACGTGCACCGGCACCTGCAGCACCGGGCCGCGGTGGCAGCGCGAGCGCGTTCGGCGGCGCGGCGTCCGGCAGGCCGCCCGGTCATCCGGATCGGGAGCGTCGTGCTCGGCCGTCCGCGTGCGGGCGTCGTCGAGGCGGCCGTCGTCGTCCACACCCGCACCCACGCCCGGGCCGTCGCCATCCGACTCGAGACCCGCGGCGGCCGCTGGCGCGCGACGGCCATCGGCGTCCTCTGACCGGTGCGGAACGGTCACGCGGGCGCCGGGGCGCCGGGGGCGGGGGGCGCGGGGGGGGG
>JASCOJ010000227.1 GCA_029959645.1 Microbacteriaceae bacterium PS02332
GAACGGGGCGCGATGTGCCTACCGGGGCGCGATCCCCGCGCGGCGCTACGCGGCGGCACGCGGCGGCGGCGTCGGCGTCGGCGTCGGCGGCGGCGGCGGCGGCGCCTACGCCGCGGCGCGCAGTCCCCGCAGCGTGACCGCGGTGGCGATCGCGGCGTGCGCGGCCTCGGCGCCCTTGTCCTCCTTCGACCCGGGCAGTCCGGCCCGGTCGATGCCCTGCTGCTCGTCGTCGAGGGTGAGCACCCCGAAGCCGACCGGCTTGCCGGTGTCGAGCGCGACGCGGGACAGTCCGCTCGTGGCGGCGTCGGACACGTACTCGAAGTGCGGGGTCCCGCCGCGGATGATCACACCGAGGGCCACGGCTGCGTCGAAGCCGCTCTCGAGTGCCGCCTTCGCGACGACCGGGAGCTCGAAGCTGCCAGGGACGGGGAACACCTCCGCCGTCGCACCGAGTCGCTCGACCTCACGCTGGGCCCCGGCGAGCAGGCCCGCCGCGATGGTGTCGTGCCACTGCCCCGCGACGATCGCGACGCGGACGCCGCCCCCGTCGACGGCGCTCCGGTCGGCTGCTCCTGCTCCGCTCATGCGCGGTCCCCTTCCGTGTGGACGGCGTCGGCCGTCCGGTCTGCCGCGTCCAGCCACTCGGCGAGCGCGGCGATGGTGATGACGGGCACGCCCTCGCGCGCCCCGAGTGCGACGAGCCGCGGGAGCCGCATCATGCTGCCGTCCTCGTCGACGATCTCGCAGATGGCCGCCGCCGGCCGCAGCCCGGCCGCGACGACGAGGTCGATCGCGGCTTCGGTGTGCCCGGCGCGTTCGCGGACGCCACCCGGGCGAGCACGGAGGGGGACGACGTGCCCCGGCCGGTGCAGGTCGTCGCGCACCGAGGTGGGGTCTGCCAGCACGCGGAGCGTCCGCGCCCGGTCCGCCGCGCTGATGCCCGTGGTCACGCCGACGGCTGCGTCGACGGTGACCGTGTAGGCCGTGCCGCGGACGTCCTCGTTGTGCTCGACCATCGGCGGCAGGTCGAGTGCGTCCGCGATCGCGGCGCTGACCGGGGCGCAGATGAACCCCGACGAGTGCGCGACCGTCCAGGCGATCCACTCCGGGCTCGCGAGCTCGGCGGACAGGACGACGTCGCCCTCGTTCTCGCGGTGCTCGTCGTCGGCGACGATCACGGGCCGGCCGGCGGCGATCGCGGCGACCGCGTCCGCCACGGAGGACAGGCCGGCGACCGTCCGGAGTGCGGGAGGGACCTCGGCGACCATCACCGGGCCTCCTGGCCGGCGGCGGCGTCGAGCCGCAGCATCCGACGGACGTGGCGGGCGAGCACGTCGGTCTCGACGTTGACGCGGTCGCCCGGCACGCGGGCGCCGAGGGTCGTCGCGACCAGCGTCTCCGGGATGAGGCTCACCTCGAACCAGGCGTCGTCGGGCGGGGTCGACTCGGACGACACCGCGCTCACCGTGAGCGAGACGCCGTCGAGCGACACCGAGCCCTTGTCGACCAGGAGGGGGCTGAGCTCGGGCGACAGCGCGAACCGAAGCCGGCGCCAGCCGTCGCCGTCGTCGGTGGCGAGGACGACCGCGGTGCCGTCGACGTGCCCCTGCACGATGTGGCCGCCGAGACGGTCCCCCACCGAGGCTGCGCGCTCGAGGTTCACCCGGTCGCCGACGCGGAGCGCCCCGTGCGCGCTCATGTCGAGCGTCTGCTTCATCATGAACGCCGTGAAGGTCTCGGGGGTCTGCTCGACGACGGTCAGGCACACGCCGGAGACGGCGATCGAGTCACCGTGTCGGGCGTCGGAGACGACGAGGGGGCCGCGGACGGTGAGCGCGACGGAGTCGCCCTGCTCGTCGACGGCGGTGACGGTGCCGAGTTCCTCGATGATGCCGGTGAACACTGGTGTCCTCTCAACGGGACTCCGGGTGCGCGCGACGGTCGTCGGCGGACGGCCGGGCACGGGTGTGTCCGTCCGTCAGCGCTTCCTCCCGTCCGGACTCTCACCGTCGGTCCCGGAATCCCACCGGGTCAGCATCGGTCGGGTCTGCACCCGTCGTCAGCTCGTGGACTGTCACCACCGGTTCGGAATTGCACCGACCCCGGAGCGCTTGCGTACCCCGAACGATACCCCAGCACCCCGACCGTCCCCGCAGTGCGCGCAACGGGACGTCACGGAGTCGGTGCCGGTCCGGAGGCGCGACCTGCGTCGTCGACGGAGGTCGCGCCTCCAGACCTGGTCCTGCTGGTCCTGCTGACCATTCAGGCCG
>JASCOJ010000228.1 GCA_029959645.1 Microbacteriaceae bacterium PS02332
CGGCGGAGGCGGCGGCGGTTGCTGCTGCGTTCTCGGATGCGCAGTCCGACAAGGATGCTGCGGCGACGGTGAATGGTGTTGCGGCGGCTGCTGCTGCGGGCAACATGGTCGCGGAAGCGTCGAAGGATGCTGCGGCGAATGCGGAGTCGGAAGCTGCTGCCGCGGCGCAGGCCGCGGCCGAGGGCAACAACGACGACGACGAGAACGCGGACCAGACGGCTTCGGCGAACGGCAACGCGAGTGTCGCTGCCCAGGCTGCTGCGACGAAGGACGCCACGGCGAACGCCGCGAAGGACGCCTCCACCAACGCCAACATGAACGCCGCCGCGTCGGCGTCGGCCTCGGCGGATGCGGACGGCGACCGGAAGGCGGCGGCGCAGGCTGCTGCCGAGAAGGCCGCGAACGCCGACGGCACCTCGGTCGCGTCGGCTGCAGCGAACAAGAACGCGGTGGCTGCGGCAGCGGCTGCGGGCAACCAGGTCGCGGAGGCGTCGAAGGACACGTCCGCGACGGCTGAGGGCTCGGCGGTCGCTGCTGCTGAGGCTGCTGCGCAGAACAACCAGTCCGACAAGGCCAACGCGGACCAGACGGCTGCGGCGAACGGCAACGCGAGTGTCGCTGCCCAGGCTGCTGCGACGAAGGACGCCACGGCGAACGCGTCGAAGGACGCCTCCACCAACGCGAACATGAACGCGGCAGCATCGGCTGCCGCGTCGGCCGAGGCGGACGGGAACAACAACCCGGCTGCGCAGGCCGCTGCCGAGAAGGCCGCGAACGCAGACGGCACGTCGGTGGCCTCGGCTGCTGGCACGCCGAACGCGAAGGCAGCTGCTGCCGCTGCCGGCAACCAGGTCGCGGAGGCCTCGAAGGACGCCTCCGCTGAGGGCAAGCGTTCCGCTGCCGCCGCTGCCCAGGCGGCCGCGCAGAACAACCAGTCCGACAAGGCCAACGCGGACCAGTCCGCCGGAGCCAACGGCAACGCCAGCGTCGCCGCGCAGGCAGCTGCGACGAAGAGCGCGTCGGCGGATGCGTCGAAGGACGCGGCCGCCGACAGCACGGGCGTCGCGAACTCGCTCACCGCGGCGAACACCAACGCATCGGCGTCGGCCGCTGCGTCGGCGGACGCTGACGGGAACAACAACCCGGCGGCTGAGGCTGCGGCGGTTGCTGCGGCGTTCTCGGACAGCAAGTCGGACGCCACTGCTGCTGGCACGCCGAACGCGGAGGCGGCCGCTGCCGCTGCGGGCAACCAGGTCGCGGAGGCGTCGAAGGACGCGTCGGCGACGGCGGACTCGGAGGCTGCTGCTGCGGCCCAGGCGGCGTCGGAGGGCAACAACGACGACGACGAGAACGCCGCGGGTTCCCAGAACGCCTCGGTGAACGCGAACGCCGCTGCTCAGTCCGCTGCGACCACCTCGGCGAGCACGAATGCCTCGACCACGGCTGACTCGACGACCGGGGCGGACGCCACGACCGGGGCGAGCGGTTCGACCGAGTCGAGCGGCTCGACCGAGTCCAGCGGATCGACGAGTGCGAGCGGATCGACCGCAGGTGGCGCCTCGACCGAGACCAACGCGAACGTCAACGCCTCGGCGTCGGCCGCCGCGTCGGCTGAGGCTGACGGCGACAAGAAGGCCGGAGCCCAGGCTGCTGCCGAGAAGGCCGCGAACGCCGACGGCACCTCCGTCGCCTCGGCGGCTGCGGACAAGCGGGCCAACGCCGCCGCGGCTGCTGCCGGCAACCAGGTCGCGAGTGCGTCGAAGGACGCCTCAGCGAACGAGAAGGGTGCTGCCTCGGCTGCCGCCGTGGGTGCTGCGAACGGGGACAAGTCGTCGGCCGTGCACGCATCGGCGAAGGCTGCTGCGAAGGGCGACGCCTCCGGTGCCGCCTCTGCCGCAGCGATCGGTGCTGCCTCGTCGGACGCGGCCGGCAACGCCTCCGGCGTCGGTTCGGGCGACGGGTCGGGCAAGCCGTCCGGTGAACTCGCCTTCACCGGGTCGGACGTGCTCCTCGTCGCAGGCCCGATCGCGGCCCTGCTCGCCGCTGCCGGTGGCGTGCTGATGTTCGTCCTGCGTCGCCGGAAGGCGGACAGCGAGACGGTCGACAGCACGACGGTCGACAGCGGGATGTGAGCTGGCGGGTACGGGGGCCCCCCCCGGCGCCCCGACCAGTGGCCCGGGGCCCCCGCGCCCCCCCCCCCCGCGGCCCGG
>JASCOJ010000229.1 GCA_029959645.1 Microbacteriaceae bacterium PS02332
CCCCCCCCGGGGGGGCGCGCGGCCCCCCCGGGGCCCCGGGGCCCCCCCCCCCGGCCCCCCCCCCCCCCCCGGGGGGGGGGGCGTCCTCCGTTGCGCGGCTCACCGCCGGACGAGCACCGTCCCGGCCACGGCGTCGTGCAGTGCCCGACCGTCCTTCGCGTGGATGAGGACCGGGATGACGACGCACAGGAGCACGGTCCGCACCACGGGCCGCCACACCCCGACGTAGCCGCCGCGGACCGGCACGACCCGGAGGCCGACGCAGACGTGTCCGATCGACCCGGACAGCAGTGCGATGAACACGACCTGGAGCACCGCGAAGATGCCGAGCGTGATGAAGTTCCGGGCGTCGCCGTAGGTGCCGATCACCAGCGAGAGCAGCGAGGCGACTGCCCAGTCGATCAGGAGACCGAGGACGCGACGGCCGAACCCGCCCATGCTGCGCGGCCCGGACTCCGGCAGGCCCAGGAGCTTGCCGGGCCACTCGGTCCGTCCGGACCCGGGCGCGGCGGACGGGGACGGAGCAGATCGGGCCATGCCCCCAGCGTAGGCGTCGTTCCTCCGCGTAACACGCTCGAAACAACCCAGTCATGTCCGGGAAACCCCGGATCAATAGCCTCGTCGGAGGGTGCCTCCTGGTCCCCTCGAATCACCACCCAACCATTGGAGAACGACTCACATGTTCAGTGATTCCTCCGAGGTGCTCGCCTTCATCAAGGACACGGACGTCAAGTTCCTCGACATCCGTTTCACGGACCTCCCCGGGGTCCAGCAGCACTTCAACATCCCCGCGTCCACGGTCGACGAGGACTTCTTCGCGGTCGGGCAGCTCTTCGACGGTTCATCGATCCGCGGCTTCGCATCGATCCACGAGTCGGACATGCAGCTCATCCCCGACGTGACGACGGCGTACGTCGACCCGTTCCGGACGCAGCGCACGCTGATCATGGTGTTCGACATCTACAACCCGCGCAACGGCGAGATCTACGGCCGCGACCCGCGCCAGATCGCCAAGAAGGCCGAGAAGTACCTCGCCTCGACCGGCATCGCCGACACCGCGTTCTTCGCCCCCGAGGCTGAGTTCTACATCTTCGACGACGTCCGCTACTCGGTCACGCAGAACGAGTCGTTCTTCTCCGTCGACTCCGAAGAGGGCGCCTGGAACACCGGCCGCGAGGAAGAGGGCGGCAACCTCGCCAACAAGACCCCGTACAAGGGCGGCTACTTCCCGGTCTCGCCGGTCGACAAGACCGCCGACCTCCGCGACGACATCTCCCTCAAGCTCATCGACGCCGGCCTCGAGCTCGAGCGCGCGCACCACGAGGTGGGCACCGGCGGCCAGCAGGAGATCAACTACAAGTTCGACACGCTGGTCCACGCCGCTGACGACATCCTCAAGTTCAAGTACATCGTCAAGAACACCGCGGAGCAGTGGGGCAAGGTCGCGACCTTCATGCCCAAGCCGCTCTTCGGCGACAACGGCTCGGGCATGCACACCCACCAGTCGCTGTGGTCCGACGGCTCGCCGCTGTTCTACGACGAGAACGGCTACGGCGGCCTCTCCGACCTGGCCCGCTGGTACATCGGTGGCCTGCTCAAGCACGCCCCGGCCGTCCTGGCGTTCACCAACCCGACGATCAACTCGTACCACCGGCTGATCCCGGGCTTCGAGGCACCCGTCAACCTCGTCTACTCGGCGGGCAACCGGTCGGCGTCGATCCGCATCCCGATCACGGGCACGAACCCGAAGGCCAAGCGCATCGAGTTCCGCGCGCCCGACGCCTCCGGCAACCCGTACCTCGCGTTCGCCGTGCAGCTGATGGCCGGTCTCGACGGCATCCAGAACCGCATCGAGCCGCACGAGCCGGTCGACAAGGACCTGTACGAGCTCCCCCCGGAGGAGGCGAAGAACATCCCGCAGGTGCCGGCGTCGCTCGACGCTGCACTCGCGGCGCTCGAGGCGGACCACGAGTTCCTCCTCAAGGGCAACGTCTTCACCGAGGACCTCATCCAGACCTGGATCGACTACAAGCGCGAGAAGGAGATCCTCCCGATGGCGCAGCGTCCGCACCCGTTCGAGTACGAGCTGTACTTCGGCGTCTGACGCTCCTCCACGAAGGGCCCCCCCCCCGGTGGGGGGGGGGGGCGGGCGGGGGGTTTTTACCAAGATCCGGCCCCCCCGCCCCGGGGCCTTA
>JASCOJ010000022.1 GCA_029959645.1 Microbacteriaceae bacterium PS02332
GCCTGACGGCGGTGTTCCGCGAGGCCGACGCGGTCGTCCACCTGGCGTGGGCGCTCCAGCCCACGCACGACATCCCCGCGCAGTACCGCACCGACGTCGCCGGCACCGCGAACGTGCTCGCCGCCGTCGCCGCGGCCGGTGTGCCGCAGGTCGTCGTGGCGTCCTCGGTCGGCACCTACCGCGGGGTCGACGCCGACGGCAAGCGCCTCCGGGTCGACGAGTCGTGGCCGGTGGACGGCATCCCGACGGCGACGTACTCGATCCACAAGGCGGAGAACGAACGGGCCATGGACGTCTTCGAGGCCGCGCACCCCGAGGTCGTCGTGACCCGGATGCGGCCCGGGTTGGTCTTCCAGCGTGCCGCCGCCGCCGAGATCCGCGGGTTGTTCCTCGGGCACCTCGTCCCGATGCGGATCGTCCGGTCGCTGCGTTGGGCGGTCCTGCCGTTGCCGCTGCCGTTCGTGTTCCAGGCCGTGCACGCGGACGACCTGGCCGACGCGTACTGGCGCTCGATCGACCGGAAGGCGGGCGGCTCCTTCAACATCGCCGCGTCGCCGGTGCTCACCCCGCCGCGCATCGCGCGGGTCCTCGGGATGCTCGGGGCCGTCCGGGTGCCGCTCGGCCTCATCCGCGGCATCGTGACGCTGACCTGGCGCCTCCGGCTGCAGCCGACGGACGCCGGCTGGGTGGACATCGCCGCCGGGGTGCCGATCATGCGCACGGACCGTGCGCGCGAGGTGCTCGGCTGGGAGGCCCGGCACACCGCCGAGGACGCCCTCCGTGACCTCGTGGCCGGGTTCGCCGACGAGAGCCACGTGCCCGAGTCGCCGCCGTTGCGCGGCTGACCAGCACCACGACGACTGCGCCGTCCTCCGCACCGCGGAGGACGGCGCAGCGCTGTGTGGGGCGGTGCCGCGCGGCGGGTCGCCGTGCGTCGCGGTGCTGTGCGTCGCAGTGGGGCTAGCGGTCGGCGTCGTCCGAGGCGGCCGTGGCGGCCTGGTCGAGGAGGCCCGTCGCCAGGTCGTTGAGGACCGGGTGCAGGTCGCGGCCGTGTGCGGCGTCGACCGCCCGGAGCACCACGGCGTACCGCTCGCGGAGGTCGGCGACGACGTCCTCGCCCGCGGGGGTGAGCGCGAGCAGCGACCCGCGCCGGTCCGCCGGGTTGGGGCGACGTTCGAGGAGGCCGGCGCCGGTGAGCCGGTCGATCATGTTCGTGACGGCACCGGAGGTGAGTCCGAGGAACCCGGCGACCTCCGTCGGGGTCGAGTAGCCGGTGTCGCTGACCAGCACGAGGGCGCGCAGGGCGGTGTCGTGCACGCCGGCGCGGGAGCTCAGCTGCGTCATCAGGCTCGCGTTCGCGCGGACGACGGCGTCGAAGGCGGTCATGAGTTCGCCGATGTCGAGGTCGCGGCGGTCCGGCACCAGGTCTCCTCCGGTCGGTGTTCCCGTGCGGAGCGTACCGGACCGCAGGAGGGGGGACATCTGTGTCCCCCGCTCTGGGGACCAGTCGGGGGTGGCAAGTTGATGAACCACTGGCTATCTTTGTCATCAAGCAGTCACGCAAGTGTACTTGCCAGTCATCAATCCATCGAACATCGAGGTCCCCCGTGTCCAACCAGCTCCGCATCTCCTCGCTGAAGCGCATCCGCTTCGCCCCCGTGGCGCTCCTCGCGGGCATCTTCGCCGCCGTGCTCCTCTCGCTCTCGCTCACCGGCACGCTGTCCGGGTTCGCCGCGAGCATCACGAACAGCAGCAACACCGCCGCCGCCGGCACGCTGATCATGCAGGAGCAGAGCGCGAACGCCGGCGTCACCTGCCTCAGCACCGACGGTGGTTCGGTCTCCACGAATGCCGCGACCTGCTCGACCATCAACAAGTTCGGTGGCAGCACGACCATGACCCCGGGTGTCACGGTCAACACCCCGATCACGATCAAGAACACCGGCACCGCCGCGGCGAGCACCTTCACGCTCACCCCGGGTGCGACCTGCACGCAGTCGACCCCGACCGCCGCGACCGGCAACGCGACCGACCTCTGCGCCAAGATGAACCTCGTGATCACCTCCGGCTCGACCACGGTCTTCTCCGGCACGCTCGCCACGTTCAAGGGCGCCGCTGCCTCGGCCTTCACGATGCCCGCCGCCCCGGCCGCCGGTGTCTCGACCCCGTTCAACTTCGCCGTGACGCTCGACCAGAGCGCCGGCAACGCGTACCAAGGCCTCTCCGCCTCGATGCCGATGACCTGGACCTTCACCGCCTGATCGGCCCCGCCCCCAGCCCGGACGACGCCCGACCGCTCCCCTCGGTCGGGCGTCGTCCGCAGACCTGAACCACCACGAACCGACCGGAGCAGCACATGAGCCACACGACGTCGACCCCGCTCAGCGGTGTCCTCGCCCGGCCGCTCCTCGGCGGACCCACGGCCACGCGGACCGAGGTCGCCCTCGCCTGGACCGTCGCCGCCGTCGCCGCCGCGCTGCTCACCGTCGCGGTGCTGTTCCTCGGGCACGGTGGTCGCATGTTCGTCGTCGAGACCCCCTCGATGGGCGAGGCCGCACCGGTCGGCACGCTCGTGCTCGACATGCCCGTCGCCGCCTCGTCGCTCGACGTCGGCGACGTCGTGTCCTTCCAGACGCCCGCCGCCCCGGACGTCACCTACACCCACCGGATCGTCGGCATCGACGCCGACGGCGGCATCCACACCCGCGGCGACGTCAACGGCGCCACCGACCCGTGGACGCTGACCCAGGAGGACCTGGTCGGTGCTCCGGTCCTGCTCGTCCCGCACCTCGGCTGGCTCTTCCGGGCCGCCCCGATCCTCCTCATCGGCACCCTCCTCATCTGGGCGCTCACGAGCGTCTTCACGGACCGGGTGACGCGGAGCAGCCTCCGGATCGCCGGCGCGGCCCTGACCACGTCGTACGCGGCGTTCCTCCTGAAGCCGTTCGTCAACATCGCGACCATCAGCAACACGACCGGCCACG
This sequence comes from Microbacteriaceae bacterium PS02332, assembly GCA_029959645.1. Classification (GTDB taxonomy): domain Bacteria; phylum Actinomycetota; class Actinomycetes; order Actinomycetales; family Microbacteriaceae; genus Curtobacterium. The sequence goes on from JASCOJ010000022.1 coordinate 2,985, forward strand.
GCACCGTCGAGGCCACGATCGTCTCGTCCGGCGTCTTCCCGGTGCGGGTCGACGCGCACGGCGGCACCAGCGTGCGCCTCGTCGACGGCGAGGTCGGCCGCGTGGTCATCTCCCAGCTCTCCGCCCACGGGCACTACCAGCTGTCCTCGGCCATCGACCTCGGACCCGTCGGCTGGACGTTGCTCGTCGCCGCGTGCCTCGTGCCGCTCGTCCTCTGCCTGGTCGTCGGGCGCGTCCAGACGGTGCGCGTCCGATGAACCTCCGCCGACTCCGCGACGGCCGCGTCGTCGCCCTGGTCCTCGTCATCGCGCTCGCGGTGGTCGTCCTCGTGTTCCAGTTCGCCCCCACCCGGTCGGGCTTCACCGCGGTCGTCACGAACGGCACGAACTCGGCCGGCACCGCCGCGTCGAACACCTGCACGGGTGCGGTCGGCTTCGACGCCGTCGGGTCGAGCGCCGTCTTCGCCTACAAGCTCAGCGAGCCGACCGGCTCGACCGTGGCCGCCGACTTCTCCGGCAAGGCCGCGAACGGGACGTACCAGGGCAGCATGACCGCCGCGACGCCGAGCCCGAACGCGTGCACGCGCGACGCGGGGAGCTCCTACGTCCTCAACGGGTCGACGAGCTTCGTCTCGACGCCCGCGGCGCAGAGGAACCCGACGACCTTCAGCGAGGAGGTCTGGTTCCGGACCACCGTCGCCGGCGGGATGCTCATCGGGTTCGGTGGCAGCCAGGTCTCGGTGTCGGGGCAGCACGACCGCCAGGTGTACCTGAACACCAGCGGGCAGCTCGTCTTCGGCACCTACAGCAGCGGGACGCAGGTCGTCACGTCCCCGAAGACCTACACCGACGGTGCCTGGCACCACGTCGTGGCCACGATGTCGGCGGCGACCGGGATGCGACTGTACGTCGACGGGGCGGTCGTCGCGTCGAACGCGAACTACACCGCACCGGAGAACGCCACCGGGTACTGGCGCATCGGCTACGACACGATCTCCGGCTGGCCCGGCGCCCCGTCGAACTACTTCTTCACCGGCTCGATGCGCTTCGCCGCCGTCTACTCCTCCGTGCTCACGGCCGCGCAGGTGAGCAGCCACTACACCGCGGGGAAGTGACGGTGCCGTCGGCCAGACTGGGGGCATGGCACGGAAGAGCGGCGTCGCGGCGCCCCGCATCACCCTGACCGAGCCGGGCGGTCTCGAGCCGTGGGCGCCCGGCGCCGGCGACGTCCTGACCGGCGACCGGATCGAGGGCAAGCGCATCGACCTGCTCGACCTCGCGGGGGAGCGGTTGCCCGACCTCGAGCTCGAGGAGTGCGTGGTGGGGACCCTCCGCGCGGACGGCGCCGACCTCCGGGGCCTGCGCATCCGGGACACGGTGGTCGAGTCGCTCGACGCCCCGGTCCTCCGAGCGCTGAGCAGCACCTGGCGGGACGTGCGGATCGCCGGCGGCCGCGTGGGGTCGGCGGAGCTGTACGACAGCGCGTTCTCCGGCGTCGAGTTCGTCGGTCTGAAGCTCGGCTTCGTGAACCTGCGCGGCTCGCGGGTCACCGACGTGGTGTTCCGCGACTGCGTCATCGACGAGATCGACGTCGCGGACGCGGAGCTCCGGCGGGTGTCCTTCGACGGCAGCACGATCCGGGAGGCCGCCGGCACGAACGCCCGGATCGAGGACGTCGACCTGCGGGGCGCGGACCTCGACCGGGTCGAGCGGCTCGACGGCTTCCGCGGTGCCACGATCGGCAGCGCGCAGCTCATCCCGCTCGCGCCGCTGTTCGCCGCGCTGGCCGGTTACCGGGTGGACTGACGCGCGCCAAGACCGGCCCTGCGACCGGGTGTCCCCCGAAATGGCCACTCGGCACGGCCGATCGCGTGCCGTAACCTCGCACGCGGTTGGGCCTCGGCCTGATGTCAGGGCGACGAGGGGAACACACGGTGCGGTTGCGGTCTTCATGGTTCGGGTCGGTCTCGATCGTGGCGGCGTTGGTGGTGACCGGTGTCGTCGCAGCGCCCGCGGTCGCCGACACCGCTCCGACCCCGGCGAGCTCGAGCGCGCCGTCGCTCGCGGAGCAGGACTCGACGGGCAACCACGTCATGGGCGCTTCGATCGCGGCGCACGAAGGCACGCAGCCGGAGACGCAGACGCATGCGCGCTCGCTCCTGGCCACCCCGCAGGCAGCCCCCAGCAACTCCACGCCCGGCATGGACGTCAGCGGGTGGCAGCCGACCGTGAACTGGGCGGCCGCCTACGCCAACGGCGCACGGTTCGCCTACGTCAAGGCGACGGAGGGCGTGACCTACCGGAGCTCGTCGTTCTCGTCGCAGTACACGGACTCCTACCGGAACGGCCTGATCCGCGGCGCGTACGTCTACGCGCAGCCCGCGAAGGCATCGGCCGTCGACACCGCCAACTACTTCGTCGCGAACGGGGGCGGGTGGAGCCCGGACGGGCGCACCCTGCCGCCGCTGCTCGACATCGAGTACGGCACGGCCGCGCAGGGCACCTGCTACGGGATGAGCAGCGCCGCGATGGTCAACTGGATCTCCGCCTTCTCCGACCGCATGCTCGCGCTCACCGGGGTCCGTCCCGGGATCTACACGACGACCGACTGGTGGAAGACCTGCACCGGCAACAGCGCCGCCTTCGGGCAGAACCCCTACTTCGTCGCCCGGTACACGAGCGCCTCCACCCCCGGCACGCTCGGTGCCTCCTGGGCGACCTGGACCATCTGGCAGTGGGCGTCCTCCGGCGTCTTCGAGGGTGACCAGGACTACTTCAACGGCGACCTGGCGGCGCTGCAGGCCTACGCCGCCGGTTCGGCGCCGGTGACCCGTGCACCGGTCACCCGGATCGCGGGCGCCGACGCGTACGGCACCAGTGCGGCGCTGTCGAAGTCGCAGTACACGCCGGGGGTCGCGACGGCCTTCATCGCGACGCGGCAGTCCTTCCCCGATGCACTCGCGGGTGCCGCCGCCGCCGGCAAGGCGGGCGGCCCCGTCCTGCTGACCGGCCCGACGTCGCTCGACGGCACCGTCTCCGCGGAGCTGCGTCGCCTCCAGCCCCGCAGCATCGTGGTCCTCGGTGGACCGGCAGCGGTCAGTGACGCCGTCGTGGCCTCGCTGCAGTCCTTCACCACCGGGACGGTCACCCGCGAACAGGGCCAGGACCGCTTCGAGACCGCCGCCGCGGTCGCCGCCGCGAACTGGGGGACCTCCGCGTCGACGGTCTACGTCTCCACCGGCAGTGACTTCCCCGACGCCGTCGCGGCATCGGCCGTGGCCGCCGCGGCCGGGACCTCGGGCCCGATGCTGCTGACCACCTCCGACGTGCTGGCCGAGCCGACGCGGCAGGCCCTGCAGACCCTCCGCCCGAGCAAGGTCGTCATCCTCGGCGGGACGACCGCCGTGAGCTCGCAGGTGCAGGACACCATCGCGAAGACCCTCGCGGCATCGGGCGGCGGGACCGTCGTCCGACAGGCCGGCGCCGACCGGTTCGAGACCGCGGCGGCCGTGGCCCGCTCTGCCTACTCGACCGCCTCGACCGTCTACGTCTCCACCGGGATGAACTTCCCCGACGCGCTCTCCGGGGGACCGGTCGCCGGCCGCCAGGGTGCGCCGATGCTGCTCGTCACCCCCGACTCGATCCCCGCCGCGACCCGGAAGGCCCTCCTCGAGCTGCGGCCCTCGCGCGTCGTCATCCTCGGAGGGACCTCGGCCGTGTCCGACGCGGTCGCCGCGCTGCTCTGACCCCGTCAGGGGAGCACCTGCTTGCCGGGTACGATCGTATGTTGCATGCACGCGATCGGGGCATGCCCGGCAAGTGGGAGGACGTGATGGGCAAGGCCGCTGAGTCGAGCGCGACCACGGAGCGGAGTACGGCCCGCCACCTGTTCCGACTCGTGAAGGACATCCCCCGCGAGCGGGAGTGGCAGCAGGCGCTGACCGCGGTGCTCGAACGCGGTGTCCAGACGACCGAGGGCGTCGGCGTGCACGCGATCGCCGACGGCTCGGTCCCGATCATCATGTGCCTCTGGAACCGCCCGGAGCGCATCCGCGGCATCATCAGCATGCTCGAGGCCCTCGACGGGAAGCCGCCGGTCCGGCTCGTCCTGTGGAACAACAACGCGGACGATGCCGACTTCTACGCGGGCGTGGTCCGCGAGTGGCACGACCGGAACCGGACCTGCGACGAGGACCGCACCCTCCGCAGTATCGACCTCATCAACAGCCCGAAGAACTTCGGCGGCCTCGGGCGCTTCCTGGCCGCCCGACTCATGTGGAACGACGGGTACCGTGGGCCGATCGTCACCCTGGACGACGACCAGGACGTCAGCCCGAGGTTCATCCGGGACCTGGAGCGGCAGTGGACCCCGCGGTCGATCGTTCCGTGGTGGGGCTTCCGACTGCACGGCTCGTACTGGCGACGGTCCGAGATCGAGCCCGGCACCACGCCCGACCACGCGGGGACCGGCGGGACGATGCTCGACGTCGCACTCGTCGGCGACGACCGCTTCTTCGCGCGTCTCCCGCACCGGTACGCGTACCTCGAAGACCAGTGGATGAGCTTCTTCGCGCAGCAGGAGCACTGGCGCATCACCAAGGCGCGCACGGACATCACGCTCGTGTCCGAGGAGAAGAACCAGTACCACGGGCTCAAGCCGCTGAAGGACGTCTTCTACGTCTGGCAGCGCACCGTGGGGGGCTTCTGGCTCCGGCTGCCGCACCGCCGCCGGGCCGGGTGGGCACGCGGCCGGATCACCGGAGCGGACGACCGGTTCTCCTCGACCGGTCGCTGACCCCCGTAATGGGGGCGTCGCTGATCTGCACCCCGCAGTGATACTGAGCGGATGTACCGTCTCCGCGCCCCTCGGCCCGCTCGACTCCTGGTCGGCCTGACGCTCCTCGTCTGTGCCGCCGCCACCCCCGTCCTCAGTGCGACCGCCGCCTCGGCCGACGCCGGCACGACCGCGCAGCAGCGCTCCGTCACGCGGGTCGCGGGCGACGACCGCTTCGCGACGGCGGCCGCGGCCGCGGAGGACTTCCCGTCCCGGAACGAGGACCCGTCCGGCCGCCACATCGTGTTCATCGCGAGTGGGACGAACTTCCCCGACGCGCTCTCGGCGGGCCCCGCTGCGTCCGCACTGCTCGCCCCGCTGCTCCTCGTGCAGCAGAACGGCCTGCCCGCGGCCACGCAGACGGCGCTCGACCGGCTCCAGCCGGAGAAGATCGTCGTCGTCGGGGGCCCGGCGTCGGTGTCCGCCGACGTCGTGCAGGCCCTCGGGAAGACCGCGCCGGTGACCCGGCTCGCGGGCGACGACCGGTTCGCGACCTCGCGGGCCATCATGCGCAGCGTCTTCGTCGACACCAGCTCCCCGCTGTACGCCGGGCCGGCGCAGGAGGCCTACATCGCGTCCGGGAACAGCTTCCCCGACGCGCTGTCCGCCGGTGCGGCCGCGGCGCACTTCGGTGCTCCGCTGCTCATCGTGAACGGCGGGGCAGCGCACGCCGACGCCGCGACGATCGCGATGACGCAGGGTCTCGGCGACGTCCTCGGCGTCGGTGGCCCCGCGTCGCTGAACCCGGCGGTGCTCGACGACCTGAACGAGAACGTGTACCAGTACTCCGGCTCGGACCGGTACGACACGGCGGTCCAGGTCAACGCCGAATCCTTCGACCAGTCCGACACCGCGTTCCTCGCGGTGGGGACGAACTTCCCGGACGCGCTGAGCGGCGGTGCGCTCGCGGGGCTGTACGACGCTCCGCTGTACATCACGCCGGGCAACTGCGTGCCGTCGGCCGTGATCGCCGAACTCGACCGGTTGGACGTCAGTGACGTCCGGCTCCTCGGTGGTCCGTCGGTGCTCTCCGAGAGCGTCGCCGCGCTGACCCCCTGCAGCTGACGACCGTCACCGAGGGTGGGGTGGGTACTCTCGCCCCGCCCTCGGTGCGTTCACGGGGCGGTGCGGGCCGCGCGCAGGTCCGCCTGGAGCAGGTCGCCGTGCACCGCGGCACCGACCGTCATGCCCGCGGCCGCGGAGCCGATCACGCCCAGCGCCGCGTTCGTGACGTTGCCGGCCGCGAAGACACCCGGCACGGCGGTCGCCCCCGTGGCGTCCACGGCGAGCACGCTGCCGAACCGGGTGGCGCCCACCTCCTGGTCGACCGGAGTCAGTCCGAGCCCGGCCGTCCAGTCGACGCGGGCCTCGACGGTGCCGGCGGCGGCGAGGGCGTCGAGCGGCACGACCGTCCCGTCCGGGAGCTGCACCCCGGACAGGCGGCCACCCTCCGCGAGCACCCGCGCGACCGCTGACGGCACCACGGTGACACCCCGGGCGGCGAACCCGGCCAGGGCGTCCTCGTCCACCAGGGCCGGGTCGGTGACGAACACGGTGACGTCGTCGCTCAACGCCCGGAACATCTGCGCCTGGTGCACGCCGTTCGCCGTCGTCACGAGGACGCCGATGCGCTGATCGCGCACCTCCCACCCGTGGCAGAACGGGCAGTGCACGACCCCCCGTCCCCACTGCTCGGCCAGCCCGGGGACGTCGGGGAGGACGTCGGCGGAGCCACCGGCGACGACGACCCGCCGTCCGGTGACGGTGTCGCCGGACGCGAGCGTGAGGCGGAACGCGACCGGGTCGGTGACGGTGCCGTCCGTGGCGGACGCGGCCACGATCCTCCCGTCCGTCACGGCGACGCCGTACCGGGCGACCTCATCGCGTCCCAGGTGGACCAGGTCGAGCGGGGCCGTGCCTTCCCGCCCGAGGTAGTTGTGCACCCCCTCGGCGGGCGCGTTGCGCGGCTCGCCCGCGTCGACCACGAGGACGGAGCGGCGCGAGCGGCCGAGGGTGAGTGCTGCGGACAGGCCGGCGGCGCCGCCGCCGACCACGATGACGTCGTACTGACCAGGCATGTGCCGATCCTGCGACGGCGGTGCGCAGAACGGCAAGCGGCGTTGCTGCTCTGGCAAGATGGGGCCATGGCACACGGACAGGAGGCCCGTCCCCCCGAGCGCACGACGGCGGACGTCGTCGACGCGGTCGGGCCGCGGTTGCGGGCGCTCCGCGCCCATCGGGACGTCACGCTCGCGGCGCTCAGCGAGCAGACCGGCATCTCGGTGAGCACCCTCTCGCGGCTGGAGTCGGGGCAGCGGAAGCCGACGCTCGAACTCCTCCTGCCACTGGCTCGCGCGTACCAGGTGCCGCTCGACGACCTCGTCGGGGCACCCGCGACCGGGGACCCACGCGTCCACCTCAAGCCCGAACGGCACGGCGCGCGGGTGGTGATCCCGCTGACGAAGCGCACCGGCGGCGTGCGGTCCTTCAAACAGGTGCTGCCACCGAACGACCCGCCGGGGGAGCGCGTGCAGCAGAGCCACGAGGGCTACGAGTGGGTCTACGTCCTGTCCGGACGGCTTCGGCTGCTGCTCGGGGAGCACGACCTCGACCTCGGGCCGGGCGAGGTCGTCGAGTTCGACACCCACACCCCGCACTGGGTCGGCAACACCACCGATCGCGTCACCGAGATCCTGTGCCTCTACGGGCCGCAGGGGGAGCGGGCGCACGTGCGGTCGCGGCCGGCGCCCCGCCCGTCGGCTGAGGGCTAGCCTGCGGGCATGATCGCGATCCGCCCCGCAGGGTCCGCCGACGTCGACGTGCTCGTCGACGCACTCCTCGCCGCGGCGAACTGGGACGGCGCCGAGCGGCAGCGCCGTGACCAGGTGGCCGGGAGCCGGTACGTCGTGGGCTGGCAGCGCCCGGACGACTTCGGCGTCGTCGCCGAGGACGAGCACGGCGTCGGTGTGGGTGCCGCGTGGTTCCGGTACCTGCCGGCGAGCGAGCCCGGGTACGGCTTCGTCGCGCCGGACGTCCCCGAGCTGACGATCGGGCTCGCCGCGGAGGCGCGGGGCCGCGGCGTCGGCACCGCGCTCCTCGCGGCGCTCCTCGCCATCGCCGACGAGCCGGGCTGCCGCGCGGTCAGCCTGAGCGTCGAGGACGGCAACGCCGCCCGACGCCTCTACGAGCGGGCCGGCTTCGTGCGCGTCGGGCGGAACGGCGGCTCGGACACGCTGGTGCGTACGGCCGCTGCCGCTCCGGGAGCAGGGACGAGCTGACCACGCGGGGCCGCGGGCCGGTGGCAGTGCCGAGGCCCGGGGCCGACCGGTGCGGTCGGTCCCGGGCGCCGGCGGGGGTCACGCGACGGCGGCCCGGTAGCGCTCGAGCACCTCGGGGTGCGGGTCCGCGGGGATCGACGTCGTCGGGATCGACCAGCCGGGCAGCGACCCGGTGACGACCCAGGCGGCCTGACGGGCAGCGCCGGCGGCGACGTACTCGCCCGGTTCCGGCACGAGGACCTCGCGCCCGAACACCTGCGCGGCGACGGTCCGCACGGCCTCGTTCTGCGCGGCACCCCCGATGACCAGGAGTCGCTCGACCGTCACGCCCGTGCGCTCCACCGCCGCGAGGCCGTCGGCGAGGGCGCAGAGCATGCCCTCGACGGCCGCACGGGCGACGTGCGCCCGGTTCGTCGTGCCGGGGGTCATCCCGAGCAGCGACGCGGTGGCGTCCGGAAGGTTCGGGGTCCGCTCGCCGACGAAGTACGGCACGAGGACGAGGCCGTCGGCCCCGGCCGGGGCTTCGAGCGCGAGCCGCCCGAGTTCGGCGTGGTCGACGCCGAGCAGGCCGCCGATCACCTCGAGCACGCGGGCCGCGTTGAGCGTCGTGACGATCGGGAGGCGGGCACCGGTGGCGTCCGCGAACCCGGCCACGGTGCCGGTCGGGTCCTCGATCGCGGTGTCGGTCACGCCGAACACCGTGCCGCTCGTCCCGAGGGACACCGCGACGTCACCCGCGGCCAGGCCGAGGCCGAGCGCGGCGCCGGCGTTGTCGCCCGCGCCCGCCGTGACGACGAGCCCTCGGGAGGCCCGTGCGCCGCCCGGCAGGTCGACGTCCTGCTCGAGGGTGCCCATCGCCTCCGCGGGCGCGACGACGCGCGGCACGACGACCGCCTGGTCGGCACCGTGTTGCGGACTCGGCACCGCGGACGTGCGTGGTGCTGTGTCCGCTCCCTGGTGCGGTGAGGCGGGGGTCGCCTCCCGGAGCGGGCGGCCGAGCGCGAGTGCGAACAGCTCGGCGTCGTACTCGCGGCGGGCCGGGTCCCAGTACGCCGTGCCGCTGGCATCGGAGCCGTCGGTCGCCAGCGCGTCGAGGTCCGGGCCGAGGGGGCTCTCGTCCGCCGGGCCGTAGCCGCGGAGACGCCAGGACAGCCAGTCGTGCGGGAGCGCCACGGCGGCGACGCGGGCGACGTGCTCCGGCTCGGCGTCGCGGAGCCAGCGGAGCTTCGTTGCGGTGAACGAGGCCACCGGGACCAGCCCCGTGCGGGCGACCCATGCCTCCCGACCGAGTTCCTCGACCATGTCGGCGGCGGCGGCCGCACTGCGGACGTCGTTCCAGAGCAGGGCCGGGCGGATCACGCGGCCGTCGGCGTCGAGCACGACCATGCCGTGCTGCTGGCCGCCGATGCCGATCGCGGCGACGTCGTCGAGTCCGCCGGCGTCGGCCACGGCTGCACCGAGGGCGTCCCACCAGGCGGCGGGGTCGACCTCGGTGCCGTCCGGGTGCGAGGCGCGGCCGGTGCGGACGACCTCGCCGGTGGCGGCGCGGCGGATGACGACCTTGCAGGACTGCGTGGACGAGTCGACCCCGGCGACGAGAAGGTCCTCGTCGCCGGGGTCGGTCGCGCTGGTGGCGAGATCAGCCACGAGCGCCCATGAGGTGCTCGAGGGCGAGCTGCTGCAGCTTGACGAAGCCGAAGCCCTTGCCGCCGAAGTACGCGTCGGCGTCGAAGTCCTCGTAGGCGGAGGTGTCGGCGAGGAAGTCGTCGTAGCTCTCGCCCGCGTTCAGCGTCGGCTGTGCGAGCTCGGTGACCTTCGAGGCCTCGAGTGCGGCCTGCACCTCGGGGTCGGCGCGGAACGCCTGCGCGCGCTCCTTGAGGAGCAGGTACATGCGCATGTTCGCGGCGGCCGAGTCCCAGACGCCGGTGAAGTCCTCGGTGCGGCTCGGCTTGTAGTCGAAGTGGCGGGGGCCGTCGTACGCGCGGCCACCCTGCGGGGCGCCGTGCTCGAGGAGGTCGACGAGCGAGAACGCGTTCTGCAGGTCACCGTGACCGAAGACGAGGTCCTGGTCGTACTTGATGCCGCGCTGCCCGTTGAGGTCGATGTGGAAGAGCTTGCCCGAGTACAGCGCCTGCGCGATGCCGGCGGTGAAGTTCAGGCCCGCCATCTGCTCGTGGCCGACCTCGGGGTTCACGCCGAACAGCTCGGGGCGCTCGAGGGTGTCGATGAACGCGATCGCGTGGCCGAGCGTCGGGAGCAGGATGTCGCCGCGGGGCTCGTTCGGCTTCGGCTCGATGGCGAACTTGATGCCGTAGCCCTTGTCGGTGACGTACTGGGCGAGGAGGTTGACGGCCTCCCGGTAGCGCTCGAGCGCGGCCTGGACGTCCTTGGCGGCGTCGTACTCGGCACCCTCGCGGCCACCCCACATGACGAACGTCTCGGCGCCGAGCTCGGCGGCGAGGTCGACGTTGCGGAGCACCTTGCGGAGCGCGAACCGGCGGACGTCGCGGTCGTTCGAGGTGAAGCCGCCGTCCTTGAAGACCGGGGCGGAGAAGAGGTTCGTGGTCACCATCGGGACGATCAGGCCGGTCGACTCGAGCGCGCCCTTGAGGCGGTCGATCTGGGTCTGCCGCTCGGCGTCGGTCGAGCCGAACGCGAAGAGGTCGTCGTCGTGGAAGGTGAGGCCGTAGGCGCTGAGCTCGTCGAGCTTCTCGACCGCCTCGACCACGTCGAGCTGAGGGCGCGTCGGCCCGCCGAAGGGGTCCGAGCCGTTGTAGCCGACGGTCCAGAGACCGAAGGAGAACTTGTCGTCGCGGGTGGGCTGCACTGCCATGGAGGTCTGCCGATCGTCGTCGAGCGGATTTGTTGTCAGCGAGAACATATGCGCTGGACGGGCGCAGCGCAACCCCGTGACGGACGGGAGGCGCGGTGCGGGCCCGCACCGCGCCTCCCGTCCGACAGGTCAGAGCTCGTAGACCCCGGTGACCGGTTCCATGTGGACGTCGGCGGCCCACCCGCGACGCAGCTGCGCGGTGACGTCGCGGAACGCGGCCAGCACGTCGAACCCGTTCCGCAGCATGGCCTGGAGCTGCAGCCCCTCGTACAGGGCCAGCAGCTGGTCCGCCGCGCGTCGCGGGTCGACCGTGGCCGGTTCGCGGCCCGCGGCGACGTCCTGCTCGAAGAGGTGGTGGACCGTGCGGTGGAAGCCCTCGTACTGGTTGCGGTAAAACGGCGCGGCCGGGTTCGACGTGTCCGCGCCCTCCGTCAACGTGCTGACCAGGAGCCGCATCATCCGGGGGTCGGCGAGGTTCGCCGCGATGAGGCGCTCGAGGAAGGCGGCAGCTCCCTCGCCACCGGCCTCGGCGAGCAGCGGCGCGATGCGGGCCTCGTGCCAGCGCATCACCGTGACGGCGAGGAGGCTCTGCCAGGTCGGGAACTCGCGCTGCAGCACCTCGTTGTCGACGCCGGCCGCCGCCGCGACCGCCTCGCCGTCCGGACGGAGGGTGTCCCCGGTCCGGATCAGCTCGATCGTGGCCGCGGCGATGTGCAGCCGCAGTCGGGCGTGCTCGAGGTGTTCGTCGGCCACGGGGTCCGGCGCCGCGGCGTCGGACACGGCGTCGGCGGGAGGGGCATCGGGGGTCATCGCAGCCTCGGTTCGTGGGGTCGTGCCCCGGGGGTGGACCGAGCGGTCCGGTGCCAGTATCCCGAACGCGGGGTGATGCCCGCGTGTCCCCAGTCCTCGGGACACCGGCGCTGACGGACACAGGCGCAGGCGTGCTGCGATACTCGGCGGATGGGCATCGGCGCTGCGGAACGGTCAGGTCCGCGGCCGACCCTCGACGCGATCGCCCGGCAGGCGTCCGTGTCGCTGGCGACCGTGTCCAAGGTGCTCAACGGCCGCCCGGGCGTCTCCGCTCCCACACGCGCGCACGTCGAGCGGCTGCTCGCCGCTTCGGGGTACGCCCAGCGGGACCGTCCGCCCGAGCCCGGGTCGCTCGTGGAGCTCGTCGTCGAGGACCTGGCGAGCGAGTGGTCGATCGAGATCGTCCGGGGCGTCGAGGCCGTCGCCCGTGAGCACGGGTACGCGCTGTCCCTCTCCGCGCTCGGCCCCGACCACGCGGTCGGCGCGGACTGGATCGCCGGCGTGCTGCACCGGCGTCCGGTGGCGATCGTCCTGCAGTTCTCCGCGCTCACCGCTGGGCGGCGCGACCAGCTCCGCGCGCGCGGGATCCCCTTCACCGTCGTGGACCCCGTCGGCGACCCGCCCGTGGACGTCCCCGTGGTCGGTGCGACGAACACCGCCGGGGGCGCGGCGGCCACCCGGCACCTGCTCGACCTCGGACACCGGAGCATCGCGGCCGTCGCCGGCCCGCTCGACATGCGCTGCGCCGTGGACCGGCTGGCAGGGCACCGCGCGGCGCTCGCCGCTGCCGGACTGGAGGCCCGCCCCGGCTCCGTCGTGGTCGCCCGCTTCAGCCGGGAGGACGGTGCCCGCGCCGCCCGCGAACTCCTCGCGGCCGAGCCGCGTCCGACGGCGATCGTCACCGGCAACGACCTCCAGGCCCTCGGCGTGCTCGACGCGGCGGCGGCCGTAGGCCTCCGGGTGCCCGAGGACCTGTCCGTCGTCGGGTTCGACGACGTGGCGCCGGCGCGGGAGGCCCGGCCGGCGCTCACCACGATCCGGCAGCCGCTGCAGGAGATGGCCGCCCGGGCGACCCGCATGGCGCTCCGGCAGCACGACGGGGCTGCCGGCGCGGGTGAGCCGGTGCGGGTCGAACTCGCGACGACGCTCGTGGTGCGCGCGTCGACGGCGGCGGTGTCCCTGACCAGCCCCGCGGAGGGCAACCCGTTGCTGAACGCCTCGATGGTGCAGCCGCGCGGTCCGGAGGGCATCCCATGAGCGCCGTGACGGAGAGGGACGGCCACGATGACGACAACGAGTCCATCGGCGTGCTCGAGGCGCCGGGGGCGTTCTCCGGCTCGGCTGACGAGTTCGTGCGCGAGTTCCTGACCATGACCTACCGCCGCGAGGTCAGCCTGAAGGGCGACTTCCGCTGGGGCCCCCGCTGCGATGCAGACCGCGTGGCCGTCGAGCTGGGAACGACCCCGAAAGGCACACAGAAGCGCGAGGTCATGGCGGGCGGGAAGAACCTGACTTCGACGTGAACCCGAACACGAAGAAGGACCCACCCGGGCAGGGCAGATCTCAGCGAAAGAAGCGACATTGAAAGCACAGGCTCTGCAAGAAGAAGTGAAGGCTCGTGTAGCGCGCCTCTGGCGGACGATGACACATGGGCAGACAGATGTAGCAACCCGGACGGCACTGCGGTTCTCATCCGAGATGACGATGAGCCAGGCAGAGACAGCCCTGTCGGCGCTTCCCCCGAACGGGCTACACGGGCAAACCGCCGAAGAGTGGGTGTCCATGCTCTATGCGGCAGACCAGATCGATTTCTTGAATCGTGCAGGCGCTTCGATGTGGTCTGCGGACCACCACAAGTCTGCCGTCCTGTTCTTCGCTCGGGCGGCAAGTGCGGGGTCCGCTGAAGGTGCTTGGTTCGTGGCGAATGCTTCCCTCTGGCTCGGACATGTCGAGGAAGCCATCACGCAACTGCGACAGATTGCACGGTCGGGAAACGAGTACGCCATGGCCGCATCGGGCCTCATCGCGTTCGAGAGAGTGCACGATGGGGACATCGACCCCTCAGTGATGCACGATCTCCTGTTGGCGCGCACAGATGCGAGGTTGCATCGAGTGCCTGGCGATCTCAGGGACCGGGAATACGCCGACGCAATCAACCGTGCCGATCTTGCCTTGGGCATCGAAATCGCATAGGCCGTCAGACGTCGCCAGGTGGACATTGTGTCCTGGTGTTGCGCACTTCGGCACCAACGTCGCGGCCGCGAGCGTGGCGTTTTCGTTCACCCTCTGGCCTGTTCTCCTCATGGTGTCATCCATTGGGCTTCGAGTGTCGACCACTTCGTTGTTGTTGATGGCAAGAATAGAGAAGTCGGCCAGCGAGGCAATACTGCACATGGCCGCAGCCGAGCGAGCGTCGAACTCGCGACGACGCTCGTGGTGCGCCCGTCGACGGCGGCACCCGGCGTCGGGTCGGAGGGTGCTGATGCTCAGGAGGTCCGTGTGCCGACCGGCCACGAGGATGATCCTCGTCACGTGTTCGAATCCGACGTCATCGAGGAGTGAACGGGGATCATGACCGGAACACAAGCGTGGCAGTACGGGCCTCTTGCGCCTGTCACCTGGTACCTCGGGTTCATCCGAGCACCCGCTCAGAACATCGCAGATGCGCTGGTGAAGCAAGGTCGGAACACCGGTAAGTCTGTCAGTACCGTGGAACTCGACGGGGGACTGGCGGAGGCGGTGGCCGCACTCGCTCCGTTCACCCGGAGGTACTACGCGCGGAAAGTGATCATCTCCACGGGATCCGAGTGGTGTGCGATCGTGAACAACAGCGCCATCGGCTTCGACCCTCGGCCATTGGTGTCGCACCTCGCGGTCGAACTGGGTGCGCTGGGTGTTCTCGTGCATTGCGCCCCGTATGAGAGCAGTTCGTCGAGTAAGAAGACATCACGGAATCAAGCGACGTCCTTGGAGCGGCCCGCGATGGCACTTCATCCTGGACGGCGAGCTCCAAGAAATCGAAGAGCTCGATCGCTACGCGGATGCAAGAGTGCGATCGCGGTTCACCGAGGAACTCCTCGAACGATACTGCTCGGCTGTCGGTGTCCGCTTGTTCGATACAGGGTTCTACGGCTCTGGGTTGTTGGTGGAATCGTCACTGCCGGACAACCTGGGGCCGGAAGCGCTGCATCCGGTCTCGTTCGAGGACTTGCGTCGTTCTTCCGGATTGCAACGGTACTAGCGCTCCAGCCCCTGCCGCGACCGTGCTAGTTTCCTCCCGATCGAGCCGCGAGCCCGAGCCACGGGTGGCGCTCCGACGGACGGAGACACTGCTGTGCCCAGAGGGCAACGACGACCACGACAGGTGGTCGCATACGCCATCGCCATCGCCATCGCCGCCGGTGGGCTGCTCGCGCCCACCGTGGCGGAGGCTGCGGCACCCGGTTCGTGCTCCATACAGGGAGTGGTGTCGCTGGGCACCAAGGGCAAGACTGCTGAGGCAGGCGACGTCGAGGTCAGGTTGTACCAGGAGGACGAAGTCACGACGACATTCCCTCGGCCAGCCGTCACGAGTACGACGGACTCCGCCGGCCGGTTCTGTCTCACAGCGCCATCAGACGGGCTCTGGAAATTGCAGTACGTCGATGTCGGGGAGCCAGGACGCTATGCACCGTTGTGGTTCGTGCAGGGTCGTGGATCAACGACGCACTCCGATCGAGCCACGGGGCTCAGGCTCTCCGAATGGCCGTCGTCCGGACCATGGGACATGACCCTTCCGTTGGGCAGTGCGATCGCCGGTGTCATCCGTGACTCCTCCGGCGGCGTACCTGATGGCATCGGCGGCAGATGGGTGCAGTTGATCCGCACCGATCCTCTTCGGGAATGGAACGACCCCGAGGACCGGACCGAGGTCAGGATCAGTGAGGACGGGAGCTACTCGGCCACCGGGCTCCTGTCCGGCAACTACTCCCTCGAGTTCGCCCGGTCCGATTCGGCCTGGGCGCAACACATCGATGCTCTGAGCCTCACCGCCAACGGCGCCGTGCCGACTCAGCACGACTTCACGGCGTATCGCCCGAGTGATCTGACGATCAACAGCGATTGTTCTCACTGCCCTCCCGACCTCTACACCTCGACCAGAGTGGAGCGGGCGACGTCGGACGGCTGGGTTCCGGTGCCGGATTCCAGGATCCCGATGTGGCAAGGCAGTGTCCCCTCGGTGTCACTCGAACCCGGTGTCTACCGCGGTGTGGTGCAAGCCGCCGGAGAGTGGATAGGGACTTCCGGCCCGGTCACGATCAACGAGGGCGACTTCCGCTCTGCGACTGTCTCTCTGCATCGTCTCGTCACGCAGCGTGTCGCAGGTGCGGACCGGTACGACACCAGCGCCGCGGCGTCCTCGTTCGCCGTGGATGGCGCACCAGTCTTCGCGCCAGGAGTCGCCGTTGCCTTCATCGCAAGCGGTACCAACTACCCGGATGCCTTGTCGGCAGCACCGGCGGCGGCGCATCTCGGAGGCCCGCTGCTCTTGACCGCCCCTGGATCACTCCCAGACAGAACCAGCGCGGAACTCCGGCGGCTCCGGCCGAAGCGCGTCGTCGTCGTGGGCGGGCCAGCCTCCGTGACGGACGACGTTGTAGCGCGTATCGGCGATGTCCTCGGTCAGGACAGCCTCGTCGAGCGCGTGGCTGGTGCGGATCGATTCGCGACGTCGCGGGCGATCGCCGCTTTCGCATTCGAGCGCGCCGACCAGGCGTTAATCGTCACCGGTACGCGCTTCCCGGATGCCCTCACGGCAGGAGGTGCCGCTGCGAAGGTCGATGCTCCGGTGCTACTCGTCGACGGGAACGCGTCCTCAGTCGACGGCAACACCGTCGACCTGCTCAAGGCTCTTCATGCAACGTCCGCTCGGATCGTCGGTGGGACCGCCGCTGTCTCCAGCGGCATCGAAAGCTCGGTGAGTGCACGATCGCAGATCCCGGTCGAGCGGTCCGCTGGCGACGACCGCTACGCGACTGCGGATCGCGTCGGATGGGACGTCTTCACGTCGGCCCCGCGGGCAACAGACCAGACCGCAGTCCTCGCCCTGGGAACGAACTTCCCCGACGCGATGTCCGGAGGTGCGCTGGCTGGACGGCTCGATGCGCCCCTGATCATCGCTCCGTCATCGTGCGTCCCGAACAGCACGATCGCGATGATGTCGGAGCTCGGCATCGCGCGCGTGCTGATCATCGGCGGACCAGCTGGACTCTCCACAGCCGTCGACACGCTCCAGCGGTGCTGAGAACTGGGTTCGTCGACGACGTCAGTGAGGCCCTCGAACGGCTATGCCGATCACCTCAGCTGAATTTGTACCTTGACGGATTTCTCCACACCAAATTCTCTACGGGACTGGTCGTCGATCTCGAGACCGATCTGCCAGACGTGCAGGTCGATTACGGCGATGCTTCGGAGGACGAAGTGCGGCGCACGAGTCCTCGCGTAGACAGTGCCGTGGTGGGAGAGGCCGTGCTAGTTCGGCGCCTCTGATCGTCGATGCCGGCGCCGGCAGGTCGATCGTCAACGTCGCCTCCCAGGCGGGCATGGTCGCGCTCCCCGGCGAGTCGTACTGCATCAGCAAGGCCGTGGACCGCATCGCGGCACTGCACCGCATCGGCGAGCCCCAGGAGGTGGCCGCGGCCGTCACGTTCCTCGCGGGCGGCGGCGCCTCGCTGGTCACCGGGACGACGCTGCCGATCGACGGGGGCTGGACGGCGCGCTGACACCCGCTCCTCGCGCGGTGCTCGCCGGACCGCAGGCGGTCCACGAAAGTTTTCCGATCCTCCCGTCCGCCTTGCCGCGGCCGTCCGTCGCTCCGTAGCGTCGGCGCCGGACGCACGATGCGAGGGAGCATGCGATGACGGAGGACCGCTTACGGGTCGCGATGGTCGGCCACGGCTTCATGGGGGCCGCGCACTCGCAGGCCTGGCGGGTGGCACCGCGGTTCTTCCCGCTCGACCGCGAGCCCGAGATGACGGTCGTCGTCGGCCGCGACCCGGAGCGCACCGAGGCCGCGCGCGCACGGTTCGGCTGGCAGCGCGCCGAGACCGACTGGCAGCGCGTGGTCGAGGACCCGGACATCGACGTCGTCGACGTCTGCTCGCCCGGGTCGTCCCACGTCGAGGTCGCGATCGCCGCCCTCGAGGCCGGCAAACACGTCCTCTGCGAGAAGCCCCTCGCCAACACGGTCGCCGAGGCGGAGGCCATGGTCGCCGCCGCGGAGTCGGCAGCGGAACGCGGGGTGCGCTCGATGGTGGGGTTCAGCTACCGACGGGTCCCCGCCCTCGCGTTCGCCCGCCAGCTCGTGCAGGCCGGCCGGATCGGCGACGTCCGTCAGGCGCGGGCGCTCTACCTGCAGGACTGGCTGACCGACGCGGACGGGCCGATGACCTGGCGGCTGGACGCCGCGCTCGCCGGGTCCGGTTCGCTCGGCGACATCGGCGCGCACGCCGTCGACCTCGTCGAGCACATCACCGGCGCCACCCTCGGCACGGTGAGCGGGACCCTCGAGACCTTCGTGCACGAGCGGCCGCTCCTCGCCGACGGCGTCGGCCTGTCCGGCACCGCCTCCGACGAGCGCGGGCAGGTCACCGTCGACGATGCCGCCTGGTTCCTCGGCCGACTGACGGGAGGCGCGGCCCGGCCGGGTGGGACCGTCGCCTCGTTCGAGGCCACCCGGTACGCGACCGGGCGGAAGAACGGCCTCACGATCGAGATCAGCGGGTCGGCGGGCGCCATCGCGTTCGACCTCGAGGCCATGAACGAGCTCCGCGTGTACGACGCCACGGCCCCGGCCGGGGAGCAGGGCTTCCGACGGGTGCTCGTCACCGAGCCGGAGCACCCCTACATGGCGCACTGGTGGCCGACCGGGCACACGATCGGCTACGAGCACACCTTCGTCCACGAGGTCGTCGACTTCGTGACCGCGATCACCACCGGGCAGCAGCCCGACCCGTCCTTCGCCGTCGGGCTGCACGTGCAGGACGTCCTCGACGCCGTGCAGCGGAGCGCCGCCGACGGCAGCGCCTGGACGACCGTCCCCGCGCGATGACCACGCCCTCCACCGACCCTTCAGGAGCAGCACAGATGCAACGCCAGGCACTCGTCGTCCGCGGCGGCTGGGACGGGCACATGCCCGTCGAGACCACCGACCTGTTCATCCCGTTCCTGCGCGACAACGGCTTCGACGTCCGCGTCGAGGAGGGCACCGCCGTGTACGCCGACCAGGCCGTGATGGACACGGTCGACCTCGTCGTGCAGGTCAACACGATGTCGACCATTGCGAAGGACGAGTTCGACGGCCTGCAGCGCTCGGTCCTCGCCGGCACCGGCATGGCGGGGTGGCACGGCGGCATCGCGGACTCGTACCGGGACAACGCCGACTACCTGCACATGATCGGCGGTCAGTTCGCCCACCACGCGGGCAAGCACCCGTCCGAGCGTGTGGGGGAGCAGTCCGACAACTACATCCCGTACACGGTGCACATGACCGACCTCGGCCGCGAGCACCCCATCACGCAGGGCATCGACGACTTCGACCTGGTCAGCGAGCAGTACTGGGTGCTCAGCGACGAGTACGACGACGTGCTCGCCACCACCACGCAGGAGGCCCGGAGCTGGGACGCCTGGAACCGCCCGGTGACCTCGCCGGCCATCTGGACGCGACAGTGGGGCGAGGGACGGATCTTCGTCTCGGCACCCGGGCACCGCATCGAGATCGTCGAGTCGCAGCCGGTCCGCACGATCATCGAGCGCGGTCTGCTGTGGGCCGCCCGATGAGCGCCGGGGCTGAGCCCGCCGCCGTTCCCGGTGCTGCGCCGCTGCGCGTCGGCATGGTCGGCGTCGGCAACATCAGCAAGCAGTACCTCGAGCAGTTCCCGTCGCTGCCCGACCTCCGGCTCACCGCGGTCGCCGACCTCGACACGGCCCGGGCCGCGGTGGTCGCCGAGGAGCAGGGCGTGCAGGCCCTCGGCGTCGACGAACTCTTGACGTCCGACGACGTCGACGTCGTCCTCAACCTGACGATCCCGGCCGCGCACGCCGACGTGGCGCTCAGGGCGCTCGCCGCGGGCAAGCACGTCTACGGCGAGAAGCCACTCGCGCTGACGACGGCCGAGGCCGAGCCGGTCCTGTCGGCGGCACGGACCGCGGGCCTCCGTGTCGGCAGCGCGCCGGACACCGTGCTCGGCACCGGCGTGCAGACCGCCCGGGCCGCACTCGACGAGGGGCGCATCGGCACGCCCGTCGCGGCCGCGGTGTCGTGGAGCGCGCCCGGCCACGAGCTGTGGCACCCGGCGCCGGGTTTCTACTACCAGCCGGGCGGCGGGCCGTTGCTCGACATGGGCCCGTACTACCTGACCAGCCTCGTCACGTTCTTTGGGCCCGTGGTGCGCGTGAGCGGCAGCACGACGCGATCGACCCGCGAGCGGACCGTCGCCACCGGCCCGGACGCCGGTCAGGTCCTGCCCGTCGACGTCGACACGCACGTCGTCGCGGTCCTCGAGCACGAGGGTGGGGTCGTGTCCACGGTCACGGTGTCGTTCGAGGTGTGGGCGACCGAGGCGCCGCTGTTCGAGGTGCACGGCACCGCGGGGTCGCTCTCGGTCGCCGACCCGAACCGGTTCTCCGACCCGACCCGGATCGCCACCGCAGAGGACCGCACCTTCCGGGAGCTGCCCGTCCTCGCCGGGTTCCCCGACGCCGGGCGCGGTGTGGGCGTCGCGGACATGGCACGGGCGATCGCGGCGGGGAAGCCGCACCGGGCCTCCGGGGACCTCGCGTTCCACGTACTCGACGTGATGGAGTCGATCGCGACCGCGGGGCGGGAGCACCGGGTCGTCGAGATCGCGAGCCGGGCCTCAAAGCCGGAGGCGGTGCCGCTCGGGTAGGTGACGGCCGGGTGGTCCGGCGGCCGGGCGCTCAGTCCGTGCGTCGTCGGAACCTGGCGGCCAGCGCTCGCCACCGCCCGGGCCGGTCGGGCTCGACGGTCTCGCTGGGCTCCCGCGGGACGATCACGTAGCGCCCCGAGGGTTCCTGGATGAGCTTGCGGTCCGTGCCCTCGAGCTTCTTGCCCAGGGTCGCGGCGAGTTCGTGGGCCAGCTGTTTCGTCTGCTCGCTGTACTCGGTCATGATCGTCACTCCTTCTTGTGCGTCGGGTCCGATGCCGGTGCGGGTGCGGCGTTCGACCGTCCGGCCGCCGTGGTGGCGGTCATCATGTTCACGATCCCGACTGTCATTTCATCATCTCCCATACTGGTCCAACCCGCACCGATCAGGTTCCTGAGGACCGCCAGGCCCATCGCGGGCGCGTGGTCATCGTCGCTCACCGTCTTCTCGCACGCCCACGCGAACCGGTCCCACCACCGAGCGAGGTCGTCGGCGGCGCGCTTCTGCTCCCGATCGCGGCTCGAGTTGTGCAGGGCGACGCACGACGCGGCGCCGGCACCGATCACCGCCAAGCTGCCACCGAACCCCGCGGAGGTGAAGAACGTGCCCCACCACGTCCCGTCCGGGTGCCACGGCGGGACGGAACGGGCAAAGCCGAAGCGCACGGCGACAGCGAGCGCGGAGACCAGCCACCACACCGGACCGGTGCGGCGCGGCCGACGAGCGGCGTGCGGGTCCGGTCGTCGGAACGGCTGAGGAGATGCGGTCACCACTGCACCGTCTCACCGCCGCACCCGCGGCTCGTCGTCCGCGCGCTGGTCTGTGGACAGAAGGGTGGCCTCGACGTCTCGTGTGTCCCAGGTCGGAGGCGGTGCCGCTGCCGGACAGGGCTCGGCCGTAGCATGACGGCGTGGCTCGACGTATCAGGACCGAACGAGGTCTGGACCGGCTCGTGAACTTCTCCGACGCGACCGTCGCGATCGCGATCACGCTGCTGCTCCTGCCGCTCGTCGACGTCGCTCCCGAAGTCGCTTCGCACGGGCTCGGGGAGGTCCTCCGGGACAACGCGTTCACCCTCATCGCGTTCGCGATGTCCTTCGCCGTCATCGCTCGGCTGTGGCTCGCGCACCACCGGGTGTTCGAGACCGTCGCCTCCTACGACGAGACGGTCCTCAGGCTGAACTTCCTGTGGCTGGCGAGCATCGTCTTCCTCCCGTTCGCGTCGAACGTGATCGCGCACACGGCACACAGCACGCGCGCGACGAACGCGCTGTACGCCGGGACGATCCTCCTCGCGAGCGTCGCCCTGCTCCTCATCGAGATGCGCGTGGTCCGTCGTCCCGAGCTCCTCGTCGAGGACGGGCGGGCCCAGCTGCACCTGACCGACACCGGGATGACCGCAGCCGCGCTCGCGCTCGTCGTCGTCCTCGGCGTCGCGGTGCCGCAGGGTGGCCAGTACTGGCTCCTGCTGCTCCTGGCGGCGGCTCCCGTCGCCCGGGCTGTCCGACAACGCCGGCCGGAGCGGTCGGCTTCCGTCGGGTCGTAGCCCGTCACACGCGTGCAGTCGGTCCCCCGCCGCCCGCACTCGGAGCGACCCCGCCCAGCTGGCCGACGTCCACAGCACTGCCGGTAGCCTGCAGTCCCATCGAGGAAGGCACGACCATGCAGATGCAGGACCTGACCGGGAAGACCGCCGTCGTCACCGGAGCGTCGAGCGGCATCGGGGAAGCCGCCGCGCGGCTCCTCGTGGCGGAGGGCGTGCACGTGGTGCTGGTCGCCCGGCGCGTGGAGCGCTTGCAGGGTCTCGCCGCCGAACTCGGCGACGCCGTCACCGTCGAAGGGGTCGACGTCGCGGACGCCGAGGCCGTCTCGGCGATGTTCGCCCGGATCGAGGAGCGCTTCGGCGGGCTCGACCTGCTCTTCAACAACGCCGGCATCGGCATCAGCGCGGACTTCGAGACCAGCGACCCGAGCGACTGGAAGACGATGATCGACGCCAACCTCTACGGCGTCCTCAACTGCACGCACGCGGCCATCCCGCTGATGCGTGGCCGTGCCGGCGCGATGATCTCCTCCGTCGCGAGCACCGGCGGTCGGTTCGGGACGGCGACGTGGTCGGTCTACAGCGCCACGAAGTTCGCCGTCGTCGGGTTCCACGACGCGCTCCGCAAGGAGCTCGGCGAGGAGGGCATCCGCGTCTCCGTCCTCGAGCCCGGTGCCGTGTGGACCGAGTTCGGCGACAACGTCAGCGAGGCCCTCGAGGAGCGGCGCACACGACTCGACGCGCTGCACTCGGTCGACGTCGCGCAGGCTCTCGTGTTCGCCTTCGCCCAGCCCGCGAACGTGTTGATCCAGGAGGTCCTGATGCGGCCCGTGAAGCAGATCGTGCCCTGACCCGGGCAACGCGCACGCCCGGCCACCGTGGCGGCGTACGCTCGCGCCGTGGAAGGCGGGATGCGATGAAGGCTGCGTGGTACGACCGGCAGGGTCTGGCGGCAGAGGTGTTGCAGGTCGGCGAGCGCCCCGAGCCGGTGGCCGGAGACGGTGAGGTCCGCGTCCGCATCACCTTCTCGGGCGTGAACCCCGGCGACACGAAGAAGCGCGAGGGGTGGCTCGGGTCGGCGATGCCGTACCCCGAGGTCATCCCGCACAGCGACGGAGCCGGTGTCGTCGACCAGGTCGGTGCCGGTGTCGACCAGGCCCTCGTCGGCAGACGCGTCGCCGTGCACGGTGCCCAGTCCTACCGTCCGTCGGGGACCGCCGCGGAGGCCGTGGTCGTCCCGCAGGCCCTCGTCACGCCGCTGCCCGACGGCGTGAGCGACGGGGTCGCCGCCCTGCTCGGGATCCCGGGCATCACCGCCCACCGCGCCGTCTTCGGCGACGGTCCGGTCGCCGGCGAGGTCGTCCTCGTGCACGGTGTCCGTGGTGGCGTCAGCGGAATCGCAGCGCAGTTGGCCGCCTGGGGTGGAGCGACGGTCATCGGGACCGTCCGACGGACCTCGGACCTCGGTGCCGACGGGCTCCCGCAGCTCGAACACGTGGTCGCCCTCGACGACGACCCCGCCGCTGCCGTCCGGCAGATCGCCCCGGACGGCGTCGACCGGGTCGTGGAGGTCGCGCTCGACGCCAACGCCGACCTCGACGCCGCGGTCATCGCGAACGACGGCGTGATCGCGACCTACTTCGCGCGCGGGGACCGGGTCAGCCTGCCGTTCCCGCCGCTGTTGTTCGCGAACGTCACCGTCCGCTTCCTCGGCAGCGACGACTTCCCGGCGGCGGCGAAGCGTGCGGCGATGGACGACCTCGTCGCGGCGGTCGCTGAGGGGGCCCTCCGACTGCAGGTCGGCGAGGTGCTGCCCCTCGATCGGATCGCACAGGCGCACGACGACGTCGACGCGGGACGGGTCGGCCGCGTGGTGCTGGCGATCGGCTCCTGACCGCGAGGCTCCGCACCCGCTGCACGGCCGTCTACCGGCCGGCAGCCGCGAGCAGGTTCGCGAGGTGGTGGGGCCATCCGGCCTCGTGGCCCGCTCGGACGGCGGCGCCGTCGGGCAGCCCGGCGAAGCCCTGCTCGGTGAGGGTGACGATGCTCCGGTCGCCGGCCCTCCGGAGGTCGATCCGCACCTCCAGGGACGTGGGCCAGGTGGGCTGGCGCCACACGAACGCGAGGCGGGTCGGCGCTGCCACCTCGGTCACGTGACCCTCCGCGGATCGCTCCCGACCGTCCTCCGTCCAGGTCTCGCGCACCGTCGAACCGACCACGGGGTCCAGCACGAGGTCCGGCCACCACCCCGCTCGCTCGGCGGTCAGCGCCGACCACAGGGCTGCGACGGATGCGGTCGTCGTGACGGAGACCGACAGCGAGTCGGCGACGTCGTCACTCGCGGCGGCGAGCAACGGGACGATGACGTCGCTGATCGGGGTCGGGACGCCGAGCGCGCTGCCCCGCCGTCGCACCACCCCGTTCCGCACGTCCCACTCGAGTGGCTGGCCGGCCTCCCGGTCGGTGAGGATCGACGTGCCCTGATCGGCGGGCGCCGTACGGAAGCGGCCCAGGACCTGCTGCGGGACGTCGTCGTCGAGGTCCGCGCCGTCGGCTCGTGCGACGGCGAGCGCCTCCCGGAGGTAGGCGAGTGCGAGACCGCCGAGGTCGTCGCGCCGGAACACCCCGGACCGCCGGCCGGTCAGCACCATGAGGCCGGCCGCCGCGTTCTGCAGGAGCTTCCGCCATGCCGTCGACCGGAAGTCCTCCGCCACCTCGACCGTGCAGGGGGTCCCGCGCAGGAGGTGCTGCACGACGGACGTCGCCGGCACGTCGGGCAGGGTCAGCCGGGCGTCGGCGAGGAGCCGGACCGAACCGTCCGTCCTCCGGACGGCGGGGAACCAGACCACCGCGGGCACCACCGTGCTCCCGGGCACGAGCGGGCCGACGGCAGCCTCCTGCTCGATCCCGTTCTGCAGCACGCACACCACGGTCTCCGGGGCGCACAGGACCCGCAGCCAGCGAGCGGCGTCGGCGGTCTGCGTCGCCTTGACCGCGAGGAAGACCACGTCGACCGGTGCCGCGACCGTGGCCGGGTCGGTCCGGACCGGCCCCGGCACGACGACGGACCCGTCGTCGGTGTGGAGCTGGAGGCCCGGACGCGGCGTCCGTCCGACGAGCAGCGGCGTCACGCCGCGCTGGTGCAACGCGGCGGCGATGGTCGTCCCGATCGCGCCGGGGCCGACCACGGCGACGGTCGGCAGGTCTGGATCGGACACGTGCGACAACCTACGCTCGGGCGCACTCCTCGGCCAGGCCGGCCTGGGCGCGGCGGGCGCGTGGACCTCGCGGTGCGGGAGGGCATGTGGGAGGCTGCGGCCGTGCTCTCGCCGCAGTCGCTGACCGAGGAAGACCGCCGTCTCGTCGCCGGGTGGGCAGCGGACTGCGCCGAGCACGTCCTGCACCTGTTCGAGGCCGAGGCCCCGGACGACGGCCGGGCGCGCGACGGCATCGCACGCACGCGGTCCTTCGCGCGCGGTGACGTCGACGCCGCCGACGAGATCCGTCTCCGGTTCGTCGCAGGCCGCGCTGCCCGGTCCGCGGTCTCCCCTGCCGGGAGAGCGGCTGCCCGGGCGGCCGGGCAGGCCTCCGGCGTCGCCCACATGGGCGCGCACGCACTCGGAGCGGCCGCCTACGCCGCGGCGGCGGCCGAGCTCGCGGCGCCCGGGCAGGGACGCGATGCCGAGTCCGCCTGGCAGCTGGGCCGCCTGAGCGAGCCCGTGCGGACAGCCCTCCGCCGACTGCCCCCGCTCGGGACGGACCGCTCCGGACCGCTCGGGCCGGGGCTGCTCGCGACGGGCACGCTCGGTTCGCACATCCGGCGCCTCCAGGCAGTGCTCGACGGCATCGCACCGGAGCGATGACGGCCGGCACCTGGTCCACCGACCGCCGAACGGGTTGCGCGAAGCGCTTCGACGCTGTTAGCGTCACCGTCGTCGGGTGTCGAAGCGCTTCGCACGACACCGCGCGACACGACGACGAGCACGAGGAGGTGCGCAGATGGTGACGATCCACGAGGTGGCCAAGGCCGCAGGCGTGTCGATCTCGACCGTCTCCTACGCCCTCTCCGGCAAGCGCGCGATCTCCGCCACAACCCGGGCGCGCATCGACCGTGCCGTGGCCGAACTCGACTACCGCCCGAACGCCGGCGCGCGGATGCTCGCGGGGGCCCGCACGAACATCCTCGCCCTCTCCGCCCCGATCCGGGAGGACGCGCACCTGCCGACGCACATGCGCTTCGTCACCGCGGTGGTCGAGGCCGCTCGGGCGCACGACGACGACGTGCTCCTCCTCGCCCGCGACGACGAGGTCACCGGGATCCGTCGGGTCGTGGACAGTTCGCTCGTGGACGGGGTCGTCGTGCTCGGGGTGTCCACGGACGACGAGCGCGCCGAGGTCGTCCGCCGGTCGGGTGCGGCCGCCGCGTTCGTCGGCGTCCCGGGTGACACCACGGGTCTGACCTGCATCGACCTCGACTTCGCCGAGGCCGGGCGCACCTCGGTCCGCGAACTCGCCGCCGCCGGGCACCGGAGCATCGGGGTCATCGGCCACCCGGCCACGTACGTCGAGCGCCACACCGGCTTCATCCGCCGCTTCGCCGACGCCTTCGAGGACGAGTGCCGCGCCGCCGGTGTCGCCACCCTGGCGCAGTACCCGTCGCTCGACCGTGCCGACCAGCGTCGTGCCGCGGACGAGCTCCTCGCCGGCCTGCCCGACATGACCGCGCTCGTGTTCCACTGCAACGAGCCGGTCGTCGAGGCCGTCCTCGCCCACCTCGTCGCCCGGGGTGTCCGCGTCCCCGAGGACGTCTCCGTGCTCGCCGCGTGCGCGAGTTACGACACCGACGCGCTCGAGGTCCCCCTGTCCACCATCCCCCTCCCGCTCGAGGAGATGTGTCGCGGCGCCGTGGAGGGCGCCGTCCGTCAGGTCGACGGTGCCCGTGAACCGGGCGTCACCCTCCTCCGGCCGCGG
Organism: Microbacteriaceae bacterium PS02332; assembly: GCA_029959645.1. Taxonomy (GTDB): domain Bacteria; phylum Actinomycetota; class Actinomycetes; order Actinomycetales; family Microbacteriaceae; genus Curtobacterium. The sequence goes on from JASCOJ010000022.1 coordinate 30,178, forward strand.
TTCATCGACCGCGGGTCCATCCGACCGGTGCACTGACCGGACCCGGTCCCGGGCGCTCTCGACCGTGCATCGTCGAAGCGCTTCGACAACAGCCCCATCCACTACGAGGAAGTAGCGACATGAAGAAGTTCCGACTGCTCGGCGCACTCGCCGGGCTCGCTGCCACCGCCGTCGTCCTGACCGGCTGCTCCGCCGGCGGGAGTGCCGACGACCGCAGCAACGAGGACGGCAAGACCCTCAAGCTCTGGCACTTCGAGTCCGAGGACTCCGCCATGGGCAAGGCCTGGAAGGAGTCGATCAAGGTCTTCGAGCAGGAGACCGGCGCGAAGGTCGAGTTCCAGGAGAAGAGCTTCGAGCAGATCCGGAAGACGGCGAGCCAGTCGCTCAACTCCGACCAGGCCCCGGACCTCATCGAGTACAACAAGGGCAACGCCACCGCCGGTCTGCTCGCCAGCCAGGGCCTGCTCAGCCCGCTCGACGACGCGGTGGAGAAGTACGGCTGGGACGCCTTGCTCGCGAAGTCCCTGCAGACCACGGCGCGCTACGACGACAAGGGCGTGATGGGCTCCGGCTCCTGGTACGGCGTGCCCGACTACGGCGAGTACGTCGAGTTCTACTACAACAAGGAGCTCTTCCAGAAGTACGGCGTCGAGGTCCCGAAGACCCAGGCCGACCTCGAGGCGGCCATGGCCACGTTCGAGTCGAAGGGCGTCACCCCGCTCGCCGAGTCCGCCGCGGAGTACCCGCTCGGCCAGCTCTGGTACCAGCTCGCGCTCTCGAAGGCGGACCGCGGCTGGGTCGACGACTACCAGCTGTACGAGAACCCGGTCGACTTCTCCGACGAGGAGATCTCGTACGCAACCAAGACGATCGAGGACTGGACCGACAAGGGCTACATCTCGAAGGACGCCACCGGCATGAAGGCCGAGGACGCGGGGACCGCCTTCATCAGCGGCAAGTACCCGATGTTCTTCTCCGGCTCGTGGTGGTACGGCCGCTTCACCACCGAGATGCAGCAGGACTGGGGCACGTTCCTCTACCCGGGCGCCGAGATGTCGCCGGGCTCGTCGGGCAACCTCTGGGTCGTCCCGACCAAGGCGAAGAACAAGACGCTCGCGGAGAAGTTCATCGACATCACGCTCCGCCCCGACATGCAGGCGATCATCGGCAACAACGGTGGTGTCCCGGTCGCGGCGAAGGAATCGGACATCACGGACGCGAAGAGCAAGGAGCTCATCGCGAACTTCAACACCCTCACCGAGCGTGACGGTCTCGGGTACTACCCCGACTGGCCCACCTCGACGTTCTACGACCAGCTGAACGCCGGTCTGCAGAGCGTCCTCAACGGCAGCAGCTCGCCGAAGCAGGTCAACGAGGAGCTCGGCCAGCAGTACGCCGACGGCGTGAAGGCCGTCACCGGCTGACCTCCGGCGCACGGGCCACGGTCGCCGACCCGGCCGACCCGGCCGACCCGGCCGACCAGGCCGACCAGGCCATCCCGGGAGGCGCGGTGCGAGCCAGACCCGCACCGCGC